>PWJA01000279.1 GCA_003560975.1 Gammaproteobacteria bacterium | reverse complement strand
GACTCCCGCTCGCATCGGCTCGATGCGGCAGCTGCCGGCGCGCTGGCACGCCAGACGTCGGCCTTCGCCCGCGCCCAGTCCGCGCAGCTGCTCGTGGTCACCGGTCGCCGCAGCCGGTCCATCCTGAGCGCGTTGAAAGAAGGCCTGGCCGACGACGACCTGCTGTACGCCTGGCGCGAGCACGATTCGGAAAACCCCTATGGCCTGGCGCTGGCCTGCAGTGACATCCTCGTGGTCACCGGGGAAAGCGAATCCATGCTGGCCGATGCGGCCGGCCGCGGCCGGCCGTTCCTGATCTGGCCAACGCCCGCGCGGCGTCCGGGAATCTGGCAACGCCTGAGCGCCGAGATCGCCGAGCGCGCGGTCCGCCCCCGTTTCAACCGGCGCGGAAGCATTCGCCCGCAGCAGGGCCAGACCTACCTGTGCGCGCGGGCCCTGGAGCGCGGCTGGATTCTGCCGCCACGAAACCTCGAAACGCTTCACCAGAGTCTCTACGAGAAGGGTCTGGCCGCCCCCTTCGCCCAGCCCCTGCCGGTAGAGTTCACTCCCGCGATCGACGAATTGAACCGATCCGTCATCGCCGTCGCCGGCAAGCTGAGTATTGCGCTCGCAACGCCCGCGCCGTCCCAAACCCGACCATTGTCCCGTCATGACCAACGCCTTGAACATTCTTGACCAGCAGCAATTTCGCGCCATTGCCACCGACACCTTCCGCAAGGCCGAACCCTATCCCTGGCTGAATCCGGAAGGCTTGTTGACGTCGAAAGCCTTCGACCTGCTGCGTGCCAACATGCCGCCGCTGGACATGATGAAGGCCAGCTTCGGGCGCAAGCGCGCTCACGGCCAAAAACCGCACGACCGCTACTCGCTTGAGTATCGGCCCGAGCTGGCGGTCCATCCCGTCTGGCATGATTTCGTTGCCGAACTCAACGGCCCGGCCTACCAGGAATGGCTGGCCCGTCTGTTTGCGACCCGCAGGTTCCGGCTCAGCTATCACTGGCACTACGCGCCCCGGGGAGCATCGGTCTCTCCCCATTGCGATGCCAAACGCAAGCTCGGCTCGCATATCTTTTATTTCAACACCGAGGATGAATGGGACCGGAACTGGGGCGGACAAACCGTCATTCTGGACGACGGTGGCCGATTCTCCCGCGCCAGCGCTCCCGACTTCGAGGATTTCGAGCGTTCGTGGACCGCCGATGCCATGGGCAACCGATCGCTGCTGTTCCAGCGTCAGGGCAACTCCTGGCACGGCGTGCAGGCCCTGGATTGTCCGGAAGACCGGCTGCGCAAGGTCTTCATCGTGGTGGTCAATGCCGACGGTCTGGGGGCGCGCCTGCGGCGCCTGTTTCACCGCCCCGACGGCTACTGAAGCGATCGCCCTTGTCGTGCCCCGCTCCGTCCCGCCAACCGCCGCAACCAGCAGGACCGTTTGCGCCCTCGGCCTGCTCGTTCCGGCGTTCCTGCTGCCGATCGCGCTCCACGCCGAGACCTCGGTCTATCGCTGCAGCGACGACAGCGGGGTCGTGACCTTCAGCGACCGACCCTGCGGCGACGAGGCCGAGCGCTACCGTCTCCCGACCACGCTCAGCGTGATCGCCGGCGCCGATGACGTCGCCGAGCGTGCCGCGCTCAACCGAGCCTTCATCGAGCGGCGGCGCGAGCGGGCGCAGACGCGGTCCGAGCCGCGCCCGGCACTGCCCGAGCAACGCCAGCAGGCAGAATCGCCGAGCGCTCGCCCCGACACCGTGTATGTGCCCTACTGGCTGGCCCGGCCCGCCGCGGGCGAGACGCGGGAGCGGCCGTCACCGGCGCAGCGGCAGCGCGGCGAAGAGCGTTTCTCCGCCCTCGGGGGCCGGCAGCCGGGCAGCGTGCGCCGCGAAGATCGGTAACCGAAGATCAGTAGCCTTCGAGGATGTCCACGCCCGGCGGCGGCTCGAACACGAAGTCGCCGTCACCCAAACCCGGGTTGCGCTGCAGATCGATCAGCTCCAGGTACGTGGTCTGGCCAACCAGGCGATCAATCAACTCCAGCGAGACCGGCACGCCGTCGCGAAACTGCAGGGTCGCGCGCTCGAAGTCGCCGTCCGGCTCCAGCGGCGCAAAAACCAGCTCGTCGACTCGAGTGCTGGGTTCGACCTGGTAAAAGCGATCGAGCAGGTCGGGACGAGTCAGCACCAGCAGCGGAGATTCGGCCGCCGGCGGCTGATCCCGAACGGTGACCTGGTCCAGCGCTTCGTCAAAGTGCCACAGACGCTCCCCGTCGGCCACCAGCTGCTGCGGAAACGGCTCGACGTAATCCCAGCGGAAGCGGTCCGGGGCCAGAAACTTCATGCTCCCGCTGGACTCCTCGACAACGAAGCCGTCCGGGTCGCTGATGACCTGGCGGAACTCACCTGCCAGGGACTCCAGCCCTTCGGCAAAGGACTCGAGCTGGCTGCGGGCATCGGCCCCGGCCCCGGCGTGCGCACTCATCAAGGCCAGCGCCGCAAACCAGAACACGAGCGAAAAGGTAAGGGTGCGCGACAAGACGATCTCCTCGTGCCTGGTGGAACAACGAATGAACGGGACTACGGTCAGTCGCGCGGCGGAGCCGGCGCCAGTACTTCGCGCTGGCCGTTGTGCTCGGGCGGGCTGACGACTCCCTGGGCTTCCATTTCCTCGATCAGCCGGGCGGCCCGGTTGTAACCGATGCGCAGCTGGCGCTGAACGCTGGAAATCGACGCCCTCCGGCTCTCCAGTACGTAGGCAACCGCCTTGTCGTAAAGTTCATCCTCCGAATCCCCGCCGCCGCTTTCGGGCAGGCCGTTGGCGCCGATGGTCAAGCCGTCGCTGGTCGTCTGGGTTTCGGCCAGCACCTCTTCCAGGTAATCCGGCTCGCCCTGCTGCTTGAGCCAGCTGGCGACCTGATGCACCTCGTGGTCGTCGACGAAAGCGCCGTGAATTCGCTCCGGCAGACCCGACCCGGGCGGCAGATACAGCATGTCGCCGTGCCCGAGCAGCTGCTCGGCCCCCTGTTGATCGAGAATCGTGCGCGAATCGATGCGCGAGGAAACCTGAAAGGCCATGCGGGTGGGAATGTTGGCCTTGATCAGACCGGTGATCACATCCACCGAGGGCCGCTGGGTGGCCAGGATCAGATGAATCCCCGAAGCCCGCGCCTTCTGGGCCAGGCGTGCGATCAACTGCTCGACCTTCTTGCCGACGATCATCATCATGTCGGCGAACTCGTCGACGACCACGACAATGAACGGCAGCCGTTCCAGGGTGGGCTGGGACTCCCCTTCGCTCAGGCTGTCCGGGCTGACCAGGGGATCGGGAATGGGCTGGTTCCTGGCGTTGGCCTCCTTGACCTTGCGGTTGTAGCCGGCCAGGTTGCGCACGCCCAGGGCCGCCATCAGCCGGTAGCGACGCTCCATTTCCGCCACGCACCAGCGCAGGGCGTTGGCCGCTTCCTTCATGTCGGTGACCACCGGAGTCAGCAGATGCGGAATGCCCTCATAGACGGAAAGCTCCAGCATCTTGGGATCGACCATGATCAAGCGGACCTGATCCGGAGTCGCCTTGTAGAGCAGACTCAGGATCATGGCGTTGATGGCCACCGACTTGCCGGACCCGGTCGTTCCGGCCACCAGAAGGTGCGGCATGCGCGAGATGTCGGCGGTCAGCGGCTTGCCGGAAATGCTCTTGCCCAGACCGATGGTGAGCGCGGAGCTGGCCTTGACGTAGGTCTCCGAAGAAAGGATTTCGCGCAGGTGCACGATTTCCCGGTTCTGGTTGGGGATTTCCAGACCGATCACGCTCTTGCCGGGGATCACGTCGACCACGCGCACCGAAATCACGCTGAGCCCGCGCGCGAGATCCTTGGCCAGATTGGAAATCTGGGCGCCCTTCACCCCCGGAGCCGGCTGCAGTTCGAAGCGCGTGATGACCGGACCCGGATGCACCGCAACGACCTCGGCCTCGACGCCGAAATCGGCCAGCTTGAGCTCGACCTGGCGGCTCATGGCCTTGAGCGTTTCCTCCGAATATCCGGAGCTCTGCGCTTCGGCCTCGTCGAGCAGATCCAGCGGCGGGACCCCGCCGTCCGGCAGATTCCTGAACAGCGGCTGCTGACGCTGCTTCAAATCCTCGCGCTGATTGACTTCGGGCGCCACGCGCGGCTCGATCCGCACTTCCGGCCGGCTCTGGCGCTTGATGGTGTCTTTCTTGCGGACTTCCTCACGCACGGCCCGTGCACGACGCCCGTGGACCCAGTCGCGCAACCGGGCCAGATAATGGCCCGCGCGCTCGATCAGCGTCAGGGTCCAGTAGCCGGTACGGTCCACCACCCGAATCCAGGACAGGCCGGTCAGCAGGGTAATGCCGCCGAGAAAAATGCTCAGGTTGATCAGAGCCGCGCCGGTAAAGCCGAGCGCGCCGACCAGCGGACCGGACAAGACGTCGCCGAGGATGCCGCCGGGCTGAGGCAGGCCGCCGCGCGACTGCAGCGACAGCAGGACGCACCCGGTCACAACCACCAGCCCCAGGCCGCCGGCGCGAACGCCCCATTCGGCCAGGCTGGCCGGCTCGGCGCGCTCGCGCAGGAGCCTGAGGGCGATCACCCCGACCAGGATCGGAGCCGCGTACGCCATGTAGCCGAACAGGAACAGGAACAGATCCGAGATCCACGCTCCGATGCTGCCCCCGAGATTGCGAACCGGGCCGCCGGCGGCGTCCCGCGACCACCCCGGATCGCCGGTGTGGTAGCTCAGCAGGCTGATCATCAGGTACAGCGCAATCACCGAGATCAGCAGAAAAAGCGCTTCGCTGAGGCGCCTGGCCATCGTCCCCATCGGCTCGGGCCGCGGAGTTCTTGATTTGGCACCGGCGCGGCTCATTTCATGGATTGTGCTTTAAAAAAGGAAGCCAAGCAACTGAAAGGGTTAGACAAGCGCGGGATGGACGATTTCGCCTGCGCGCACGTTGACCCCCTTGGCCAGGGCGTCGACGTCGGTCCAGTCCGAACGCGCCATGCGCTGCACGTAGGGCAGGATGGCCGCGCACAGTGCCTGACTGGAGGTTCGGGGAACCGCCCCCGGCATGTTGGTCACGGCAAAATGAATCACCCCGTCGACCCGGTAGGTCGGCTCGGCGTAGGTGGTCGGCCGGGTGGTCTCGAAGCACCCGCCCTGGTCGACGGAAATATCGACCACCACGGCGCCGTCGGCCATCGCCGAGATCATGTCGCGGGTGACCACGTGCGGCGCGCGCGCGCCCGTGACCAGGACCGCACCAACGACCATGTCGGCACGAGCGACGAACTCGCCCACGGTCTCGGCATAGGGGTAAAGGGCCGACACGTTGGGGCCGATTGCCATCATTTCGGCCAGACGGTCCTGGCGCTTGTCGAACACCGTGACCCGGGCACCGGCAGCGGCCGCCAGACGGGCCGCGTTGCCGCCGGCCGCGCCGGCGCCCAGGACCACGACGTGGCCGCGATCGGCAGCCGGCAGGCCCCCGAGCAGCACGCCGCGACCGCCCTGGGGCATGTGCAGCAAGTGGGTTCCAACCTGAATCCCGATGCGCCCGGCAATGTTGCTCATGGGCGCCAACAGCGGCAGCGTGCCATCGGCCGCCTCCACCGTTTCGAACGCGACACCGGTCAAACCGATCTCGAGCAAACGGCGGGTCAGCTCGGGCTCCGCGGCCAGGTGCAGATAACAAAACAGCAGATGGTCCTTGCGCAGGTGTTCCAGATCGCCGGCGATCGGCTCCTTGACCTTGACCACCAGTTCGGCCTGTTCATACAAGGCCGCGGCATCGGGCAGGACACGAACGCCCACGGCCTCGAAGTCCGCATCGGCAAAACCGCTCTTGTCCCCGGCCGAGGTCTCCAGGAACACCTCGTGACCGGCCCGAACCAGGTCCCCGCAGGCGGCCGGAACCAGGGCAACCCGGCCTTCCAGGGTCTTGATCTCACGTGGCACACCAATCCGCATCACGAAACTCCAGGTGGTCTTTGACAGCAGGTAGCAAGTTGCATATTCGAACGCGATTCGCGAGGGCCGGCTGTTATTCTGTTGATCCGATTCCGGCGGCCCCGCGGCAGGGGCCAGCCGGCACCGAAACGATGCATTGAGCACTGGCCCTCTAGACTGGAGAATTATACATGTCCGATCCCCGCCACATTCGGCTGCTCATCCTCGGCTCCGGCCCGGCCGGCTATACCGCGGCCGTGTACGCCGCCCGCGCCAACCTCAAGCCGGCCATCGTCACCGGCATTCAGCAAGGCGGCCAGTTGATGACCACCACCGATGTCGAAAACTGGCCGGGCGACTACCCCGACCTGCAGGGACCGGAACTGATGCAGCGCATGGCCGCCCACGCCGAGGCCTTCGCCACCGACATGATCTTCGACCACGTCCACACCGTCGAACTCGGCGAACGCCCGTTCCGCCTCACCGGCGACAGCGGAACCTACACCTGTGATGCCCTGATCATCGCAACCGGGGCCTCGGCGCGCTACCTCGGCCTGCCGTCCGAGCAGGCCCTGCTCGGTCGCGGGGTATCGGCCTGCGCTACCTGCGACGGCTTTTTCTACCGCGACAAGCCGGTTGCGGTCATCGGCGGCGGCAACACGGCCGTCGAAGAGGCGCTCTACCTGGCCAACATCGCCAGCAAAGTGACCCTGGTCCATCGCCGCGACGAGCTCCGGGCCGAGAAGATCCTTCAGGAGCGCCTGTTTCAGCGGGTCGAGGAAGGCAAAGTCGAGATTTGCTGGAACCACGTACTCGACGAAGTGCTCGGCGACGACGACGGCGTGGTCGGCATGCGAATCCGCAACGTCGCCGACGCACACACCACCGAGGTATCGCTCGACGCGGTCTTCATCGCCATCGGTCATGATCCGAACACATCGATATTTCAGGACCAGCTGGACATGAAAGACGGCTATATCCAGATCCGCAGCGGCCTGGCGGGCATGGCCACCGCCACCAGCGTGCCCGGGGTGTTCGCCGCGGGGGACGTGGCCGACCACGTCTACCGCCAGGCCGTGACATCGGCCGGATTCGGGTGCATGGCAGCCCTTGATGCCGAGCGTTTCCTTGACGAACAGTCCGCCTGAAGCCAGTCCCGTCCCGCGCGTTGCCGGACTCGATCGCGCCGCCTGGCAATCGCTGTGCCCGAACAGCGGGCCGTTTGTGCACTGGGATTTCCTCGAGGCGCTGGCCGAAACCGGCTGCACCGGACGGGAAAGCGGTTGGATTCCGCACCCCAGCTTCGTCAGCCGGAACGGAGAAATCACCGCTGCCGCACCGGCATGGCTGAAACATCATTCGCACGGCGAGTTCGTTTTCGACTGGGCGTGGGCGCGTGCGGCCATGCAGGCCGGCCTGCCCTGGTACCCCAAGCTCCTGATCGCCGCCCCGTTCACTCCGGTGACCGGGCCGCGACTGCTGGTTGCGCCAAACGACCGGGCCTCGGCCGAGCGCCTGGTCGAGAGCTTCGAACGAACCGTCGAAGGCAACAAACTCTCCTCGGCCGGGGTGAATTTCTGCACCGTGGAGGACGCAAGCGTGCTCTCCGATGCCGGCTGGCTGGCGCGCTTCGACTGGCAGTACCACTGGCGCAACGAGGGCTACCGCGACTTCGACGACTTCCTCAGTCGATTCCGGCGGAAGGCGAGGAAAAACATTCGGGCCGAACGGCGCAAGGTCTTCGATGCCGGCTGGTCTTTCGACTGGAAAGACGGGAACGGGCTTACGTCCCAAGAGATCGATCTGGTCACTCGCTGCTACCTCACTACTTTTCGAATGTACGGCAATCGGCCATCGCTGAACCGGGAGTTCTACGCCGCTGCCGCCCGGGGCATGGGACCGAAGCTACTGGTCTGTCTGGCCCGATACCACGAAGAGCCCCAGGCTGCTGCGGTGTTCTGGCGGGATGAGCGCCGCCTCTACGGGCGCTACTGGGGCAGCCTGACCGACACGCGCGACGTCCACTTCGAGGCCTGCTATTACCAGGGGATCGAGTACTGCCTGCGCCACGGCCTGGAATGGTTCGAACCCGGAGCCCAGGGCGAGCACAAGATCCGGCGCGGCTTCCTGCCGTGCAAGACGCGGTCTTTTCACTACATTCGCCATCCCGGGATGCGCAGCGCCATCGCCCGCTATCTGCAGGCCGAAGCCCAGGCGCTGAACGAGTATCGCCAGGATCTCGAGCGGCTCAACCCCTTCGCCTGATCCTTTCGCTGCCCGCATGTCACCGCCCCCGATTCCCATGCTCCATCCGGATTCCCGCTCCGCCTTTCCCGACCCTGCGCGCAGCACCCACCCGGACGGTCTGCTGGCCTGGGGCGGCGATCTGGCCCCATCGCGCCTGCTGCGCGCGTACCGTCAGGGCATCTTTCCCTGGTATTCCAAGGACTCGCCCATCCTGTGGTGGTCGCCGGAGCCGCGAGCGGTCTTGCTGCCGGGCCATCTTCACATCAGCCGCAGACTGGCCAGGACCCTGCGCCGCGGTCGCTATTCGATTTCCATGGATCGCGACTTCGCGGCCGTCATCGATGCCTGTGCTGGCCCCCGGGCCGACTGCGACGACACCTGGATTACCACCGAACTGCGAAACGCCTTCCTGAACCTCCATCAAATGGGCCATGCCCACAGCCTGGAGGTGTGGATGGACGGCGAACTGGCCGGCGGAGTCTACGGTCTGGCGCTGGGCAAGATCTTCTTTGCCGAATCGAAATTTCACCGCCGCCGGGATGCATCGAAGATCGCCCTGGTCTGGCTTCTGCGCGCCCTGGAGAACTGGGGGTTTCTGCTCGTCGACTGCCAGGTCTGGAATCCGCACCTGGAGCGTCTCGGGGTGCGCCTGCTCAGCGGCGACGACTTTCGCAGCGTTCTGGAAGCCGGCACGACGCAGGCCGACCTGGTCGGTTCGTGGACGGAGCGGATGGTCTCGATCGGGCCCGAGACTGCGGTTGCGGGAGAGCGTCGGAATCCGCGTCAGGGAAGCCCGGGATCGGAGGACTGAGGCGAAGGCCGTCCGTGCGCCGGTTCGGCCACATCCGGCACGCGCCCGGATGCCTGATCCAGGTAGTCCGACAGCCGCACCAGACTTTCCTGGTAATCCCGCCCGACCAGGACCGGCAGCATCAGCCCGATATAGCGGCCCACGAGATCAAAAGCGCCCACTTCCAGGACCAGACCCCAGCTCACCTCCTGCCCGAAGCCGGCCGCCTCGTCAATCCGGAAATAGCCCTCGGCCTCCATTTCGCCCAGCTCGAGCCCGAGATCGATGCGCCTGGGCGGCACGACCGAAACGATCCACATGCGCCCTCCTCCGCTTCCCGACTCATCCGCCCAGACCAGGGTTGCCCCGGCGCCGGCGGGTGGGCCTTCCAGCCGAACCTCATCTGCGGAGGCCCGGTCGAACCACGGCGACCAGTGGCGGAAATGGCGAAAATCCTGCAGCACCTCGAAGATCACCTCCGCCGGCTGATCGATGACCAGCGAGCGCTCGACCACGACCTGGCGCGGCAAAAAGAATCCGACGACGATGATCAGAATCACGATCGCCAGAAGAACGGCAAACAGGCGGCGCAGCATGGCTTACGGCCAGTGCCGGTCGTGCCCGGACTCGTTGTCGTCGAGCTGGTCCAGGGCCTCGCCCTCCTCGTCGTCTTCCAGTTCCCAGTCGTAGCGCTTGACCGGGGCCCGATCCCAGTCCCGGTACAGCCAGGCGAGAACCAGCCCCAGGAAAAGCCCGCTGGCGTGCAGCTCCCAGCTCATGCGCGGCGCCAGGGGGAAAACGCCCCAGACCATGGAGCCGTAGAAAAACCAGACCATGAGCGAAACCCCGACCGAGCGCACGTCCCGGCGCAGAATGCCGGCCACGAAGACGTAGGTGAGGATGCCGTACACCAGACCACTCGCCCCGATATGAATGCTCGGCCGGGCAAACGTCCAGGCCAGGGCGGCGCTGCCCACGTACAGCATCGGCAGGACCCGCAAGGCCGAATTCGGATACAGGAACAGGATGGCGACGCCGCCGACGAACAGCGGCATGGAGTTCGACAACAGGTGGGCGAGGTTGCCGTGCAACAAAGGGGTCGTGATCAGGCCGGCCAGGCCGGCGCCGTCTCGGGGCCTGAGCCCCAGGCGGGACAACTCCAGGCCGGTCAGGGCCTGGAGACCGAACACCAGCCAAACCAGCGCCACGAAGGCCAACGACAGCTTCACCGCAAGCAGGAAGCTGGTCTGCGCCCGTCGGGAACTGGCGTAGTCCGGGTCGGGAACGCGCAGCTGCATCAGGCCCCCGGCCCCAGACCGGCCGCGATCACGCTTCGGGTCCTCCGCCTCAGGGCATCCAGATCCTGCACAGAACACCCGCGCGTGGCGATGGGCGGGTGAATGCGCAGCCGGACCAGACCGGGGCGCAGGCGCAGGCTGCCCGAGGGCAGAACCTCGCGCGTGCCGACCACGGTCATCGGCAGGATGTCCAGCTGCTGATCGACGGCGACCCGAAACGCGCCTTTCTTGAACGGCAACAGTTCGCCGCTGCGGCTGCGCGTACCTTCGGCGAAAAACAGGATGCCGGTGCCCGGCTGGAGCCGTTTGACCGCCGCATTGATGGCCTGCCGCGCCTGCTCCGGATCCGACCGGTCGATGAAGATGTGCCCGATCGCCCGGCAGCCGGCGGCCACGAAGGGAATCTTGTGCAACTCGGCTTTCATCACCCAGCGCAGATCGAGACGGCTGTAGCCGTAAATGAGGGGGATATCGAACTGACTCTGATGATTGGCGACCACCACGTAGGAACGATCCGGATCGACATGCTCCAGTCCCTCGACTTCGACCCGGGCCGGGGTCAGACGGGTCAGGATCTGCGCCCAGCGAACGGCGATCTGGCGGTTGGCGGCACGCGGTGAAACGAGCGCGGTCGGAACGGCAAGCACGCCCCCGATGATCGTCACCAGAACGGCGATCGGCATGAACACCAGCCACTGCCAGAGCGGGTACAGAATCAGCCAGACGGGCGTTTTGACCAGGGAAGCAGACATCGCGCCATTATCGTACAAAAAAGAAGGCGCCCGAGATCGGGCGCCCCATACCTTGGCAGAAAGCGCCTGGAAACGCGCTCAGGCCGCTTTGGCCTTGTCTTCGTTGTCGATCAGACGGCCGCTGCCGATCTCGATCTTGCGCGCTTTCATCTGCTCGGGCAGCTCACGCTTGAGTTCGATGTGAAGCAGGCCATTTTCCAGGCGGGCACCTTCCACTTCGACGTGGTCGGCGAGCTGGAAGCGGCGCTCGAACGAACGCGTGGCAATGCCGCGGTACAGCAATTCGCTGTCCTCGGACTGCGCGATGTCCTGCTTGTTGCCGGAGACCGTCAGCGTGTTGCGCTCGCTGACAATGTCGAGCTCGTCTTCGGCAAAACCGGCGACCGCCATGGTGATGCGGTAGTGGTCTTCGCCGAGCGACTCGATGTTGTACGGCGGATAGCCGCTGGAATCAACGCGCGATGCCGTCGACAGCATGTCGGCCAGCCGATCAAAGCCTATCGCGGTGCGGTACAGGGGGGTGAGATCAAAGTTGGTCATTTTCTTATCCTCCATTGGAAGCAATAAGTGAAGTTGGTTGCTGGTTCGCCTGACTGCCAGGCCGAACCTTGAGAAGACCCTCGCGGCGTCTTCGCTAGCTTAGATGGTCTCCGCGACCCGAAGTTTCAAGCCCCGGCCAACAATCATTCAGCCCCTTCGTAGTCGATCGCAACGATGACCAGACGTCGTTGGCCGGCCGGCACCGCAATCGTGACCTCGTCATCCAGCCCGCGCCCCAGCAGGGCCCGGGCGACCGGCGAGTCCACCGACACCGCGCCCGGCTCACAGTCGATCTCGTCGGCGCCAACGAGCCGGTAGCGCTCGCGCTCGCCGGACTCGTCTTCGACCACCACCTGCGCCCCGAAAAAGACTCGACCCCGATCCGACGGCGGTCGATCGACCGGCTGGAGCACATCCAGACGCTTTTGCAGATAGCGGATGCGCCGATCCATTTCGCGCAGCTGCTTTTTCCGGTAGATGTATTCAGCGTTCTCCGAGCGGTCGCCTTCAGCGGCGGCCGCGCTCAGGGCGGCAACCACGTCCCGTCGGCGCGGCCACAGTCCGGCCAGCTCGTCGCGCAGGCGACGAAAACCGGCCGGCGTGATGTACGGGCTGGATTTTTCCGGAGGCGGACGCCAGCGCATCGAGCGGACTCGCAGAGAAAGCCGCCTGAACTCCAGGCCCGGCTACAGCCCGCCGCGGGTCAGCTTGAGCGGATCGAGCAGCGTCTCGAGCTCCGCGCGCGACAGATCGCTTACTTCCTCGGCCACGTCGATGATGGCACGGCCCTCCGCATAGGCCTGCTTGGCCGCGGCCGCCCCTTTTTCGTAGCCGATGACCCGGTTCAGCGCGGTGACCAGGATCGGGTTCTTGGCCAGCGCCTTTTCCAGGTTGTCGGCCCGCACCTTGAACGTGGCGATCGCCCGATCCGCCAGCAGGACGGTCACGTTGCCGAGGATCTCGAGGCTTTCGAGCAGGGTGGCGGCAATCACCGGGAGCATCACGTTGAGCTGGAAATTGCCGGATTGTCCGGCCACGGTGATGGTGGCGTCGTTCCCGATCACGCGCGCGGCGACCATGCAAGCGGCTTCGGGAATGACCGGATTGACCTTGCCGGGCATGATCGAGGAGCCGGGCTGGAGGGCCTGCAGCTCGATTTCGCCCAGACCGGCCAGCGGACCGGAATTCATCCAGCGCAGGTCGTTGGCGATCTTCATCAGGGCAACGGCCAGGGTCTTGAGCTGCCCGGACAGTTCCACGGCCACGTCCTGGCTGCCGATGCCCTCGAACTTGTTTTCGGCGGATTCGAACTCGAAACCGGTGGCCCTGGCCAGGGCCGCCGCCACCCGCTCACCGAACTCCGGATGGGCGTTGATGCCCGTGCCGACCGCCGTGCCGCCCTGCGGCAATCGCCGGCTGCGCGCCAGCGTATCGGTCAGACGGTCGTAGCTGCTGGCCACCTGCGCCGCCCAGGATAGGAGTTCCTGGCCCAGGGTCACCGGCATGGCGTCCATCAGATGGGTGCGACCGGTCTTGGCCACTGCGGCCAACTCTTCGGCACGACGGATCAGTACGTCATGCAGATGCTTGAGCGCGGGCAACAGATGTTCTGCGGTCATCAGGCAGGCGCTGACCTGAATCGCGGTCGGGATCACGTCGTTCGAGCTCTGGCTCATGTTGACGTGGTCGTTGGGATGCACGCCGAGCTGCCCGTCGGCGTCGGCCAGACGCGCGATGACCTCGTTGGCGTTCATGTTCGAACTCGTGCCCGAACCGGTCTGGTAGACATCCACCGGAAAATGCTCGTCGTACCGGTTTGCGGCCACGCCGGCGGCCGCTTTCATGATCGCATCGGCGCGCGGCTGGTCGAGCAGCTCCAGTTCGAGATTGGCTTCGGCGCAGGCGCTTTTGATCAGCCCGAGCGCGCGAATGAAGGCCGCCGGCATGGGCTGGGCGCTGATCGGAAAATTGTCGATGGCGCGCTGGGTCTGTGCTCCCCACAGCGCATCGATCGGCACCTCCAGTTCGCCCATGCTGTCGCGTTCGGTTCGGTGTGTCGTCATGGTCAGCTTCCCTTTCGTTTTCTTGAATCGGTGGTTGCGGTGATCCCGCGGCCTCAGGACTCGACCGCCGTCTTTTCGGCGACCAGGTAGCAGATCCAGCCGGCATCGGCATCGCCGATCTCGGCGGGTGAATACTCGCCGTCGCCTTCCCCGGTTTCCTCGTCGGTACCCTCCCAGTAGATCGTCGCCCGGGCGAATCCGGCCTCCAGAAGCAGTTCGCGAATCTCGGGCAGGGTCCACAGGCGCCAGTGATACTCGAACGCATTCTTCAGCATCGAGTCGTCTGGAAACTCGAAGTGGATCCGGCAGGTCATGTGGTGGTGAATCGGGTCGAAGCTGGCCTGGTCCCAGACGTACGTGAAATCGTCGTACTCGGTTCTTTCCTCGATCTCACGGTGCGCGTCATAACCGCCAAAGGCGTCCAGAAACAAGACGCCGTCGGCACACAGCGCCTGGCGCGCGCGCTGGAAATACGCGCGCAGCAGATCGCGGCGGGTAAACAGGTAGTAGCTGAAATTCATCGCCAGAACGGCGTCGACGGGCTCGGTATCGACGCTCAGTACGTCGGCCTCGATCAGCTCGATCCGGTCCCGCTGGGATCGGCTCAGGGAACCGAGATGGTGCTCGCGGCCCCAGGCCAGCACCGCCGGGTCCAGATCCACTCCGATCGCCCGGTGGTCCTTGCCGAGCCTGATCCACGCGCAGGCCGTGTTGCCGGTCCCGCAAAAGTCCTCGCGAATGCGCTGGAGCGGGCGACCGGTCAGGGCGAGAAAGGTATCGGCCACGAACTCCAGCTCGGTTTCAGGGTCCTGGACGCTTTCTTCGTAGAGGCGGTGGCGATCGGCCTGCTCGGCCTGGGTCGATGATTTACGGCGCGGTTTGGCCATGATTTCTCCGTCGGTCAACCCTGCCGCTGCACCGCCGGCCAGGCCGCGCGCAGGTAGCTGATCATGGAAACGATGGTCAGGACCGCCGCAGCGACCAGCAAGACGATGCCGATCGTCAGCACCGGCAGCCCCAGCAGCGGCTCTCGATAGAGCAGGAAGCCGATCGCCACCATTTGCAGAATGGTCTTGATCTTGCCCGTCCAGGCGACCCGGACCCGGGCCCCCTCGCCCAGTTCGGCCATCCATTCGCGCAAGGCCGAGACCGTGATCTCGCGACCGATGATCACCGCCGACGATACGGCCAGCCACACATCCGGGTTTCGCTGCACGATCAGAATCAGGGCAATCGCGACCATGAGCTTGTCGGCCACCGGGTCCAGGAATGCGCCGAACGCGCTGGTCATCCCGTAGCGCCGGGCGATCCAGCCGTCCAGCCAGTCGGTAATGCCGGCGACGATGAAAATCGCCAGCGCAACCACGTTGGCCCAGTCGGTCGGAAGATAGAAAACGATGACCAGCACCGGGATCAGTACGATTCTGAGCAAGGTCAACAGGGTTGGGATGGTCAGCTGCACGCGGCCGGTTCCGGTAAGAAGAGACCGATTATCCCGCAATTCCGGATCCGGTTCAGGACCGGAGGCCAATTCGCCGCGTGGTCGGCTTTCGGTTTCGCTGGCCCGGCGCCAATCGGCCCGGATGTCATGTACCGGCCTTGACCGACGGCAGGTTGCGCAAGTGCTCGACAATCCGCTCCGCCAGGGCCCGATTGATCCCCGGCACCTTCATCAAATCCTCCGCCCCGGCCTTGACCAGACCGTGCAACCCGCCGAAGTGGTTGAGCAGGCTTTGCCTGCGGGCCGGACCGACACCGGGAATGCTTTCCAGCGGCGAGGCCTGGGCGCGCTTCTGGCGCCGCCGGCGATGGCCGCTGATCGCGAATCGATGGGCTTCGTCACGGACCTGCTGGACCAGGTGGGATACCGGATGATGCGGGCCGGGGACGACCTCGCGTTCACCAACGATCAGGCGCTCGTGGCCGGCCTTGCGGGCCGCCCCCTTGGCCACGCCCATGACCGCCAGGGCGTCCAGGCCGAGCTCGCCGAGCACGGTGCGCGCGCGATTGAGCTGACCCAGACCGCCGTCGATGACGACGAGATCCGGCAATTCCTCGGCCTGCTCCAGCGCCTTGCGGTAGCGACGTCGAAGGACCTGTTCCATGGCCGCGTAGTCGTCGCCCGGCTCGATCCCGCTGACGTTGTAGTGCCGATACTGCGGCTTGACCGGTCCGCCGGGGCCGAAGACCACGCACGAGCCGACCGTTTCGGTTCCGGAAATGTGGCTGATATCGAAGCACTCGATGCGCTGCGGGGGGGCCGGCAGGTCGATCAGGTCGGCCAGCGCAGCCAGGCCGCGGCCGATCTGATCGCGCTCGGACAAACGCCGCCGCAGCGCGTCGCCGGCGTTGGTTGCCGCCATTCGAACCCACTGCGCGCGCTGACCGCGCAGACGCCAGCGCAGCTTGACCGGGGCCGATCGGCGCCGGCCCAGCGCTTCGGCCAGAAGCGCGGACTGGACCGGCTCATGCGACAGCAGTACCTCGGCCGGGGCAGTGCGCTCGGCGTAGTACTGGCCCAGGAAAGCGGCCATGATGTCACCGTCATCGAGCTCGGCATGCAGATTCCCCGGAAAGAAGCAGCGCCCGCCCACGTTGCGCCCCTGGCGAAACTCGACCACCTGAAGCGCGGCCTGCCCGGCTGCCGTATCCAGGGCGACGACGTCCAGATTTTCGCTGTTGCCGGCCACGTATTGACTGGACCGCACCCGCTGCAGCGACTGGATGTGATCCCGGATGACGGCCGCTTTTTCGAAGTCCAGGGCCTCGCTGGCCCGCCCCATCCGCCCGGCCAGGTAATCGATCACGGCCGCATCCTCGCCCTTGAGCAGGCGCCGCGCCGCATCCAGGTCGGCACGGTAGTCTTCTTTCGAGATGAGCCCGACGCACGGGGCCGAACAGCGGCCGATCTGGTACTGCAGGCACGGCCGCGTGCGATTGGCGAATACCGTGTCACGGCACTGGCGGATTCCGAACAGACGGTAAATCTGGTTGAGCGACTCGCGCACCGCGCCGGCGCTGGAGTACGGTCCGAAGTATTCGCCGGTCTGCTTGCGGCTGCCGCGATAGAAGGCAATGCGCGGATACTCGTGCCGGGTGTCGAGCCGGATCCACGGGTAGCTCTTGTCGTCGCGCAGGTTGATGTTGAAGCGCGGCCGATGGACCTTGATCCATTCGTTCTCCAGCAGCAGCGCCTCGGCCTCGGTTCGGGTCAGGCTGACTTCCATGCTGGCGATCTTGCGGACCATCAGGTTGATCCGCGAACCCTTGTCGCGCCGATCGAAGTAGCTGGCGACGCGCCGGCGCAGGTTGCGCGCCTTGCCGACGTAGAGCACCCGGCCCTGGATGTCCTTCATCACATAGACGCCGGGCCCCGTAGCCAGGCGACGAGCGTAGGCGGCACCGTCGAACTCGCTCATCTTTGCGTCTGCTGCAGCTCCTCGATCAAGCGGTCAGCGGCCGCCGACAGCATGTCGATGACGCGCTGAAAACCGGTATCGCCGCCGTAGTAGGGATCGGGGACCTCCTCGACGCCGTACTCCGGGGCCAGGCTCATGACCAGATCGATCCGGGCCCGGCAACCCGGCCGCGCCAGGGCCACGATGTCGGCCAGGTTTGATCGGTCCATGGCATAGATCCGGTCGAAACGGTCGAAGTCGTCGGCGCAGATCCGGCGCGCCCGCTGCGCGCTGATGTCCACGCCCCAGGCGCGCGCGAAGGCCTGCGAGCGCGGATCCGGCGGTCGACCGATGTGCCAGTCGCCGGTGCCTGCCGAATCGGTCAGCAGCCGGATGTCGGCCTGAGCGAGCTTGTGGTCGAACACGGCCTGGGCGGTGGGGCTGCGACAGATGTTGCCCAGGCAAACAAACAACAGACTTTTCATGCGTTCATTCATCCATTGGGTTGGCGTTGACAAACCGGCCCTGCAGTCGGGCCAGATCCTGCGGCGTATCGATGCCCGGCGGAATCGGCGCGCAGGCCTCGGCGCCAATGATGCGCCAGCCGGCCGCGAGCGCCCGCAGCTGTTCCAGCGATTCCAGCGCTTCCAGCTCGGCCGCAGGCAGGCCGGGCCACTGGCGCAGCGCCGCTGCCCGGTACGCGTACAAGCCGATATGGCGGCTGGCCCGGCCAGCCTGGAATCCGCCGGCCCGCGGATGGGGAATCGGCGCGCGCGAAAAATACAGCGCCCGGCCGTGCCGATCGCTGACGACTTTGACCACGTTCGGGTCCTCCCATTCCCGCTTTTTCAGAATCGGCAGCCAGAGCGTTGCCAAGCGGGCGTCGGGATCGGCGTGAAGCAGGGCGGCCACCTGCTGCAGGCAGCCGGCCGGCATCAAGGGCTCGTCACCCTGCAGGTTGACCACGATGTCCTCGTCGTCCAGGTCCAGCCCGGCTGCGGCCTCGGCCAGACGATCCGTTCCGGTGAGATGGTCGGCCCGGGTCATGATGAATCGACCACCGGCCTCCTCGACCGCGGCCGCGATCGCTTCGCTGTCGGTGGCGACGTGGACGCTGACCGCCCCCGCCGCCAGGGCACGCTCGAGCACACGAACCACCATCGGTTTTCCGTCGAGCAGGGCCAGCGGCTTGCCGGGCAGGCGCGTGGAGGCCATGCGCGCCGGAATCAGCAGGTGAAAGCGAACGCTCATGGCTTGAATTCTCCCACATGGGTCAGCACGGAATCGAGCAGCTCCTGCGGAAGCATGGCCCGGACCTCCAGGACCCACACCGGTTGCGGCAGGGGGCTCAGGTTCCGCAGCTTGACCGCATCCTTGGCCGTGGTGACGATGGGGCCGGGAACCTCCTCCAGGTCCCGCCGGCGATAGTCGTGATGATCGGGAAACGCAACCAGCTCGACCTGCATGCCCAGCCGACCCAGCTGGGCGGCGAACTGGTCGGGGTTGCCGATGCCGCAGACCGCGCTCACTTTTCGGCCGGCCAGGGCATCCGGTTCGCGCCGATCCGCACCGTTCAGATCGACCAGCGCCGACGCCTCCAGTTCGAACACGGCTCCCGGCCAGGGCGGATCGTCGACCGGGCCGCGGATGAGAACGGCATCGGCCTGTTCGAGTCGCTCCGGCGGCGAGCGCAATGGGCCGGCCGGAAGCAGACAGCCGTTGCCGAAACCGAGCACACCGTCGATCACCACGATCTCGAAGCTTCGCGGCAGCGCCCGATGCTGCAGACCGTCGTCCGACACGACCACTTCTGCACCGGCCGCGACGGCCGCCTCCAGAACAGCGCGGCGCCGGGCGCCGATCCATACCGGCACGGCGCTGGCTTCTGCCAGCAGAGCCGGCTCGTCACCGACCTCGCGCGGGTCGTCACCCTGATTGACGCGGCGCGGATGCCTGGTTCGACGTCCGCCGTAGCCCCGGCTGATGATGGCCACGCGCCGCCCGCGAGCGCTCAAGGCGGCGGCCAGGGCCAGCACGACCGGCGTCTTGCCGCTGCCGCCGACGGTCAGATTGCCGACCACCACGACCGGCCGCAAGGGTCGCTGAAGCGGCCGCTGCCAGCGCCGCCCCAGGGCCGCCCGGTACAGCCCGGCGGCCAGGCGCCAGGGAGTGCCTGGCTCGCCACGTGCGTACCAAAGATGCCTGGCAAAGCGCTCCAGGGCACGGCGCATCGGTCGGATCAGGCCTCGACCAGCTGCAGCTTGTGCAGATGCCGATACAGGCCGTCCTCCCGCTCCAGCAGCGAATGATGGGTGCCTACTTCGATCACCCGACCCTGATCAAGCACCACGACCTGGTCGGCCCGCTGCACCGTGGCCAGACGATGGGCGATGACCAGCGTGGTCCGGTTGGCCATCAATACCTCCAGGGCGGCCTGGACCTGGCCTTCCGACTCCGCGTCCAGCGCCGAGGTCGCCTCGTCGAGGATCAGAATCGGGGCGTCCTTGAGCAGGGCCCGGGCGATGGCCAGACGCTGACGCTGTCCGCCGGACAGCAGCGATCCTCCTTCGCCGATCGGGGTGTTCATCCCCTGCGGCAGACGTTCGATGAATTCCATGGCATGGGCGGCGCGCGCCGCCGCTTCGATCTGCTCGGGCGAAACACGATCCATCACGCCGTAGCCGATATTGGCCGCCACGCTGTCGTTGAACAGGACCACGTCCTGGCTGACCAGCGCGATCTGGCGGCGCAGGGCGGCCAGCGTGTAGTCGCGCAGGTCCTCACCGTCGATCAGGACCCGTCCCGAATCGGGCAGGTAGAACCGCGGCAGCAGCTTGACCAGCGTGGTCTTGCCCGATCCGGACCGCCCGACCAGGGCGGTGACGCTGCCGGCCGGCAGATGCAGATCGATATCCTCCAGCGTCACCTGCCCGGACTCCGGGTAGCTGAAACGCACCGCCTCGAAGCGGATCTCTCCCCGCACCCGATCCGGCGCCAGATGCCCTTCGTCCGGCTCGGCCGGGCGGTCGAGAACGGCAAAGATACTGTCGGCCGCCGCGAGTCCCTTTTCGATGATCACGTGCATCTTGGTCAGTCGCTTCAGCGGCGGAATGCAGGCCACCATGGCGGCCAGCACGGACATGAAGATTCCCGCCGTGACCTCGGCGCGCATGAATTCACTGGCCGCCATCAGCAGCAGGACGATCACCGCCACGCCGGCGGCCAGCTGAATCATCGAAGACGACAGCAGCTGAGTTGCAATCAGCTTCAGATGCAATCTTCGATTGTTCTCGTTAATAACTGAAAAGTTTCTTGTTTCTTGCTCTTTCCCGCCGAAGACCTTGATCACCTCATGGCCGTTGACGGCCTCTTCCGTGACGTGGGTGACATCGCCCATGGAGTCCTGTATGCGGGTCGAGATGCGACGAAAGCGGCGGCTGATCACGGTCACGACCAGGGCGATGACCGGGACCAGGAGAAGCATGGTCAGAGTCAGCCGCCACGACTGAATCAGCATCACGGTCAGCAAGGCGACCACGGTCAGGACGTCGCGAACCGCACCGATCAGTGCCGTGGTCGCGGCCTGGGCCACCTGTTCGGCGTTGTAGGTCACCCGGGAAATCATTTGCCCGGAAGAGTGACGGTCGAAGTAGGCAGCGGGCAGGTCCAGGTAGCGGGAAAACAGGTCGCCGCGCAGATCGGCGATCAAGCGCCGCCCGACCCACTCCATGCCGAACACGCCGCCGAAATTGCCCAGGATGCGGAGCACCACCGCCGCCATGACCAGCGTGGGAAGCCAGAGACTCAATACCGGCTCCGGCGTGGCGATGGTGTCGTCGATCAGCGGCCGAAGCAGGTAGAAAAACAGCCCCTGCCCGGCCGCGTCCAGGGCTACCGCGAAGACCGCCAGAGCGAAGATGTGACGTTGGCGACCCACGTAGCCCAGCAGGCGGCGGTACAGCCGCGGCGCCGGGCCGGTCGGCGCGCTCAAGGCTGCTCTCCGCCGTCTTCCAGCGCGGCAATGCCGACCCGACGCACCCCCTCCGCCGCAGCCGAGTCCAGGGCCAGGACCACGAGCCGATGGGGCGCTTCCGCATCGGCGCGGATGACCACCGCCGCATCCGGCTGATCGACCAGACGCTCGGCCAGGGCGGCGCGAACCGCCGAGCGAAGTTCATCGATGACTCGCTGATCACCGACGAACACCTCGCCCCCGGCCGTGATCACGATCTCGATGAGATCCGGAACGACTTCGGATTCGGCGGTCGCGGCCTCGGGCAGATCCAGGCGCAGCATCGACTGCCGATCAAAGGTCGTCGAAACCATGAAAAAGATCAGCAGCAGAAAGACCACGTCGATCAACGAGGTCAGGTTGATCTCCGGCTCTTCGTGTTCCTGATCCTGAAGACGCATGGCGGCGGTCCGAACTCAGCCCTTCCCGGGTCGGGCATGAAAGCGCTGACGGCTGATCTGGCCGTGCTCGATGGCCTGCAGCAGCTGCAGTGCCTGGGCTTCCATCTGCAAAACGTAATCGCGCACCAGACCGCGGAAATAGCGATAGAAAAAGAACGCGGGAATCGCTACGGTCAGACCTGCGGCCGTGGTGATGAGCGCCTCGGAGATCCCCCCGGCCATCTCGTTGGGATCGCCCACGCCGTGAACCAGGATGGCGCTGAACACCCGGATCATGCCGATCACGGTACCGAGCAGGCCCAGCAGCGGCGTGATTCCGGCAATCGTTCCCAGGGTATTCAGGAACCGTTCCAGGCTGTGCACCACCTGTCGTCCGGTATCTTCGACCGCCTCCTTGATGATCTCGCGGCGCCGGTCGCGATGCTCCAGCGCCGCCGCCAGCACTCGCCCCAGCGGAGAGCTCAGGCGCAGCTGTTCGATGTGCTTGTCGTCGAGCTCTTCCTGGGCCGCCCAGTGGCGCACCTGATCGGGCAAGCCCGCGGGCACCACGCGATTGCGGCGCAGCGCGAGGAAGCGCTCCAGGATGATGGCTACGGCGATGACGGAACACAGCAGGATTGGCACCATCAGCCAACCACCGGCAATCACGATTTCGAGCATGGGCGAAGCAGTCCTTGTCAGCCTGAGACCGGATCGGTCGGTCCCGCCGCGCATGATAACGGGTTTGGCTGCAGGCGTACTTCCAGCCTGCAGCGGGCGTTCAGCCGGGACAGTCGTGGCTGCGGTCCCAGAACCGGCGCTGGCGACCGCGCTCGGTGCGGATCTCGAGGCCGGTCTCGGGCCCCAGCCGGACCGTCACGGCGCCGCAGCGCCCGGTCTCGACCAGGTCGATCCTGCGCTCGACCAGGCGCGCTGCCAGCTCCGCGTGCGGGCGATCGAAGCGGTCGAAACGCGCCACCGAGGCCAGGGCGAGGTCCGGCTGGAGCAGCTCGAGGAAAGCCCGACTTCCGCCAGCGCGATGACCGCCCCGGGACAGCACCAGCACCTCGGCACGCAAATCCGGATACTCCAGCGCCAGGCGTTGCTCCACCTGTTCGTCGATACCGCCGGACAGCAGCACCCGGCCGGCCGGTCCATCGATGTGAACCACGCAGGAGCTGTTGTCGCCCAGATCCGGCAGACCGACCGAGGGATGCAGGATGCGAACCGCGTAGGCCCCCAGCCGCCACTGCTCACCCGAGCGGCAGCGAACGCCGTCCAGTCCGGGCGGCACGCGGACGAATTCCCCGGCGGTCCAGTCGCGGGCGCTGGCCAGTCCGCCGGAGTGCCCCCGATGAGAGCGCGAAACGATGACCCCGTCCAGCATCGCTTTCGTCGTTGCCGGTACCGTTCGCGGCAACAGCCTGGAGATGCTGTCTCGCCCTGCACCGTCTCCCGGGCCGGTATCGTAGAGCAGTCGCTGGCCACCGCTCTCCAGGACGATGGCCTGACCGTCGCCGACGTCGAGCATGGTCAGGGTCAGGGCCTGCTCGGCGACCGGTTCGGTTCGCGGCAGCAGCAACGGGAGCATCAGGAAAGCACCCAGCCAGCGCGCCGGCCAGCCGGGCGGTCCCAGCAGCCAGAAGGCGCCGACCATGGCAACGACCAGGGCCACGAGCCCCCCGCTGGTGATGCGACGGTATCCCCAGCCCGTCGCGTCCAGCCACTCCAGGCCGGCCAGCAAGACCCCGATGCCGGATTCGGCCACCAACAGCGCAAGCGCGGCCGGCAAACCCAGCAGGAGCAGCGCGAGGCCGGCCAGCAGGGCCGGGAGAATCCACACACCGACCATCGGGATGGCAAAGAGATTGGCCGGCAACGCTCCCGGAATCGCCTGCTCGAAAATGCCCGCATTCAGCGGCAGCAGGCCTACCGCAAGGACCAGCTGGGCCAGCACCAGACCCTTGAACCAGCCCGTGGAAGACAAGCCGGGGCGCCAGGCAAACGCCCAGATCAGCACCGCAACCGCGGCGAACGACAGCCAGAAGCCGACCGCCAGTGGCGCCAGCGGGTCCAGCACCACAACCACCAGGAAAGCCAGCAGCAAGGCATGGGCGGGCTTGATCCCGCGCCGAAGCGAGAGCGCGATCCCGCCGACGCCGAGCATGATCAGGGCACGCACGGTCGGCAGGGTGAACCCGGCCAGGCTTGCGTAGGCGAGTGCGGCCATCAGTCCGCAGGCCACGCCGATGCGGCGCCGATCGGTACCCGGCATCACCAGCGCCAGTGGGGCCAGCAACCACGCGCCCAGCAGCCCGAACAAGCCCGCCACCATGCCGATATGCAGACCGGAAATGGCCAGGAGATGGGCCGTGCCCGTGCGCCGCAGCAGTTCCCCCAGTTCCGGCGCCATGGCGCTGCGGTCGGCCAGGCCCAGGGCCCGGAACAGGGCCGCCGCATCCAGGCTGGTGGTATCGGCCTGCAGCCGCTCGGCCAGGTACTGGCGTTGACGATCGATCCGGCCGGCCAGCGGAGGAGACTCCAGTCGTCGATAGTGGCTTGTCACGGTGCCGCTTGCACCGACTCGGTCGGCCAGCAGCTGGCGGCGACGGTCGTAGCCGTCGGCATTGAGACGCCCGTAGGGCGGAAACAAACGCACCTCGAATTCCCAGCGCTGGCCCGGCTGCAGGTACTCGCGCGGCCGGAACCAGCTCAGCGCCACCGTGCGCGGCAGGGCCCGCTCCGGATCGCGGTCGAGTTTCAGTTCAAAACGCAGGCTCTGTCCACGACTGTCCGGCAGACCCGAAACCGTCCCACTGACCCGAACGGTCTCGCCGGCGCGCGCCTCCGGCCATTGCCGGGCCAGCTCCCAGTGAGCATGAAACAGAAACCAGCACGCCCCCAGGACCGCACAGGCCGGAAAGAGCAACCGTCGCCGCACCAGCAGCAACAGACCAGCCAGTGCGAGCAGCACGACCAGCCCGATCGGCGGCAGCGCCGGCACGACCGCCGCAAGAACGAGTCCGCCGGCAAAGGCAAGGCCATATCCCCAGAGCACCCCTGCTCCTTTCGGCCGGCGTCCCGGCCGACCAACGCATCAGCCGTCCAGCGGCTGCATTTTCCCGCCCGTCATTTCCAGGCAACGATCCATGCGGCGGGCCAGCTGCGGATCGTGAGTGACCAGCACGATGCTGGTCTCCAGCTCGCGATTGAGTTCGAGCATCAGATCATAGATCTGGCCGGCGTTCTTCTCGTCCAGGTTGCCGGTCGGCTCATCACCCAGCACGCAGGCGGGGCGATTGATCAGCGCCCGGGCGACCGCGGCACGCTGACGCTCGCCGCCGGACAGCTCTCCGGGTTTGTGCTGGAGGCGCTGCCCGAGACCGACCCGTTCGAGCAGTTCGGCGGCCGAACGCGCCGCGGCGGCGGCCGGCTCGCCGGCGATGAGCAGCGGCATGGCGACGTTTTCCAGCGCGCTGAACTCCGGCAGCAGATGATGGAACTGGTACACGAACCCCAGCGAACGATTGCGAATGCGGGCCCGGCTGCGCTCGTCGGCAGCGGCCATGTCGTGTCCGGCCACGGTCACGCTTCCCGAGGTTGGCTGATCCAGCCCGCCGAGCAGGTGCAGCAAGGTGCTCTTGCCGACCCCCGATGCCCCGACGATGGCGACCCGTTCGCCGGGATCGACAACGAAATCGACTCCGGTCAGAACGCGCACTTCGGCCGGACCCTGGTGGAAGGTCTTGACCAGCTCCCGGCAGGCGATCACGGCTTGCCTACTCATAGCGCAACGCCTCCACCGGTTCGGTTCGGGCCGCCCGCCAGGCCGGGTAAATCGTCGACAGCAGCGACAGCACCAGGGCCAGTCCGGCAAAGCGAATCACGTCGCTCGCGCGCAACTCGGAGGGCAAGTCGCTGATGTAATAGACCTCGGCGGAGAGGAACTCGATGCTGAGCAGGCTTTCGATCCCCGCGACCACCGACTCGACGTTCAGGGCCAGGACAATCCCGGCGACAACTCCTACGAGCGTGCCGATGACGCCGATCAGCGAACCCTGGACCATGAATACCGCCATGACATGGCGCGGCTCCAGCCCCATGGTCTTGAGAATCGCGATGTCGGACTGCTTGTCGGTGACCACCATCACCAGGGTCGAGATGATATTGAACGCCGCGACCGCGATGATCAGCGACAGGATGATGAACATCACGGTTTTTTCGGTCTGTACGGCCCGAAACAGGTTGGCGTGTTGCTGGGTCCAGTCGCGCACCTGATACAGCCCGGGCAGCTCGGCGCTGAGATCGCGTGCGATCCATCGGGCCCGGATCATGTCGTCCAGCTTGAGCCGGATCCCGGTGATGTCCTCGCCCAGCCGGAACAGGCGCTGGGCGTCTTCGAGGTGGATCAGGGCCAGCGCCGTATCGTACTCGTGCATTCCCGCCTCGAACAGCCCGCTGACTTCAAAGCGCCGGACCTGGGGCACAACCCCAACCGGGGTCGCCCGGATTTCCGGGGCGAAAATCGTGACCGAATCCCCCGGCCCGACACCCAGGCGCGAGGCCAGCCCGACCCCGAGAATGACCTGCCAGCGGCCCGGCGTGAGGTCTTCGAGGCTGCCGCTACGCATCATGTCGACCAGGTCGGAGACCTCCGGCTCGCTGGCCGGGTCGATCCCGCGGATCATCGCCCCGGCGGTGCGGCGGGCGCGCAGCATGGTTTCCTGTTCAACGAAAGGGGCCGCGCCGAGTACGCGCGGATGGTCGCGGGCATCGGCGACGATGTCGGGCCAGTTCGGAAAGCGGCCGTCGTAGCCCTGGATGGTGGCGTGCGAGATCATGCCGAGAATTCGCTCGCGCAGCTCGCGCTCGAACCCGTTCATCACGCTCAAGACCGTAATCAGGGTCATCACGCCCAGCGCGATGCCAGCCATGGAAACCAGGGAAATGAATGAAATGAAATGGTTGCGTCGCTTTGCTCGCAAGTAACGTAAACCGACGAACAAGGTCATGGGCTGATACATGAAATCCCTTTAGCCGGTCGTGGCCGGCGCTCGGAGCGCATCCAGCACCGCCCCGAGCTCTACCGGCAGAGGCGAGCTGAAGACCCTTTCCTCGGGCCAGGCGAGACGCAGAAAATGGGCGTGCAGAAACAGGCGCTTGAGTGCGTCCGGTGCGGGCTGGTCGTTGTAGCGTTCGTCGCCGGCCAGAGGATGGCCCAGGGCAGCGGCGTGCGCGCGAATCTGATGGGTACGGCCGGTCTCGATTTCCGCTTCCACGTAGGTGTGCGCGGGAAAGCGCTCCAGCACCCGGAAATGGGTCCGCGCCGACTGGCCGGTCTCGTCGACGATCACCCGATGCTGGCCGCTGCCGTCGCGGATCTTCTTCAGCGGCCGATCGACGGTCACCGCATCTTCCGGCAAGCTGCCCGTCATCAAGGCCAGGTAGCGTTTTTCCACTCGCCTGCCGGCCATTTCGCGCTGCAACCGAACCAGGGATTGATGACGAGCGGCAAGCACGACCAGGCCGCTGGTCGGCCGGTCGAGACGGTGGAGCGGGCGCCAGCCCTCGTCGATCCGGGCGACCACGTTCATGAGCCCGAGTGAAATCCCGCTGCCGCCATGCATGGCCAGACCCGATGGCTTGTCGATCACGATGAAGTCTTCATTCTGCTCGAGGATTCTACTCCTGATGCGCCGGACCAGATCGTCCGGCACGCTGGGTGGGTCATCGGGTCGAACCGCAACCGGAGGAATTCTGACCTCGTCGCCGCCGCGGAGTTTCTTCATCGGCTTGGCCCGCCCTCCGTTGACCCGGACCTGACCGGTGCGAACGAGTCGATACACGAGGCTGCGCGGCACACCGGCCAGTTGTGCCACCAGAAAATTGTCCAGACGCTGGCCGCTCTTGTCTTCGGGTACAAGTACGTGCCGAACCCCCGTTTCGACCTTCCGGGCGTTCATAAGCACCTGCCGGAAATATGAAAAACCATGTTTCAGAGTCTATCCTGACGCCTTGAGGAGTGATAACATAGCAGGGTTGGAGCGGCGCAGTTACGCCGCCAGTCGCGATTGCCGGGCCCGCAGGCGAATCCCCGAGCTGCTGCGCTAGCGCAGCAGCCCGCTCGCCGAGGTCGATGGCAAACGCAGGAACGGCGGCACTTTCCTGGGGCTTCAACGAAAAGTTCTGCGGCCGGCCGCTTCCACCATGAGGAAACCGTCGGTCGGAAAGCCGTAGCCGGCCACCATGCATGCCCGCTCGGCTCGAAATGAATCAACGGGATCGGACTACAACCGATCAGGACCAAACAAGAAAGCCAGTTCCCGGCTTCGAGGCGTGCGTTTGTGCCTGTGCCGGGATCGGTAGAAAAAGACATTTTGCTGAACTGACGTCCCCCTGTCGAGACGGGAGACCCCGGAGAACCGCCCCATTTCGCCGCTGAGCAGCAACGCGGCGGCGAGATCAGCGGAAGCGTTCCATGCAATGTGATGCCGATCGTCGGGCCTGCCCGATCCTGGCACGCCAAAATGTCTTCGTTACCGGTTTCGGGCCGCCCGGCGGCCGGAACGGCGGAGGATTTTGACAATGAAGCGTATGTTGATCAACGCAACTCAGCCTGAAGAGTTGCGCGTGGCCATTGCTGATGGCCAGACCCTGCTCGACCTGGATATCGAAGTACCCGCCCAGGAACAGAAAAAATCCAACATTTACAAGGGCCGGATCACGCGTGTCGAGCCGAGCCTGGACGCCTGCTTCGTGGAGTTCGGCTCCGAGCGACACGGATTCCTGTCGATGAAGGAAATCGCCCGGGAGTACTTCAGCGAGGATGCGCAAAAAACCCTCGACAGCGGCACTCGGGTTGACATCAAGGATGCCGTCCGCGCCGGTCAGGAAGTCATTGTCCAGGTCGACAAGGAAGAACGCGGGACCAAGGGGGCGGCGCTGACCACCTTCATCAGCCTGGCCGGCCGCTACCTGGTGCTGATGCCGAACAACCCGCGCGCCGGAGGCGTCTCGCGCCAGATCTCGCGCGACGAGCGCAAGGAACTGCTCGATACGCTCAAGCAGGTGGAAGTGCCCGACGAAATGGGCCTGATCGTGCGCACCGCCGGTGTGGGCCGCGAGCAGGAAGACCTCCAGTGGGACCTGGATTACCTGCTCCAGCTCTGGACGGCCATCCAGGAGGCGGCAAAAGTTCGCAAGGCGCCCTTCCTGATCTATCAGGAGTCCAACCTGATCATCCGCGCCCTGCGCGACTACCTGCGTGAAGACATCGGCGAAATTCTCGTCGACAGCGACCGGGTCTTCGAAGACGCGCGCGAGTTCATGCAGCAGGTCATGCCGCACAACCTTCGCAAGCTCAAGGCCTACCGCGACGACACTCCGCTGTTTTCTCGCTACCAGATCGAAAGCCAGATCGAATCGGCCTTTTCACGCGAAGTTCGGCTTCCGTCCGGCGGCGCCCTGGTCATCGACCACACCGAGGCCCTGCTTTCGATCGACATCAACTCGGCCCGCTCGACCAAAGGGGCGGACATCGAAGAGACGGCGCTGCAGACCAACCTCGAGGCGGCCGACGAGATTGCCCGCCAGCTCAGAATTCGCGATCTCGGCGGTCTGATCGTGATCGACTTCATCGACATGATGAGCAAGGATGCCCAGCGCCAGGTCGAAACGCGTCTTCGCGAAGCCATGCGGATCGACAAGGCGCGGGTTCAGATCGGAAGGATTTCGCGCTTCGGCCTGCTCGAGATGTCGCGCCAGCGCCTGCGCCCCTCGCTCGGCGAGTCCAGCTACATCACCTGCCCTCGCTGCGACGGATACGGCTCCATCCGCTCCATCGAGTCACTGGCCCTGTCCATCCTGCGCCTGGCCGAAGAAGAAACGATGAAGGATCACACCTCACGGGTGATCGTTCAGGCTCCGATCGAGGTTGCCAACTTCCTGCTCAACGAAAAGCGGGTGGTCATGGCCGAAATCGAGCGACGCAACAAGCTGCCGGTGACGGTGGTTGCCAACCGCTGGCTGGAAACACCGCGCTTCGAGATTCAGCGGCTGCGCGCCAGCGAAACCCTGGACGAGCCCAGCTACGCGCTGGCCACCGGTGAAGACAGCGATCCGGCGCCGGCCGGAACGACCAAGGCCGACAAGGCGCCCGTCAAACCTGCAGAGGCCGCCGTCAGCGGAATCCGGCCGGCCACCCCGGCGCCCGAGCGCAAGGCGCCTCCACCCGCTCCGGGATGGTGGCAGCGAACGCTGGCGTCCCTGGCGTCCCTGTTCGGCAAGACCGACCAGCCCGCGAGTGACACGAACGAGGCGCGGCCCTCGCCCCGGACCAACCGCAAACCGGCCGCGCAGACACGAACGGAGAAAGGCCCGGACGCTCGTTCCGCGGCAGGCAGGGACGGTGAGGAAAGTCGCCAGCCACGCGGCGGAAAAAAGAAAAAGAAGAAGCGCTCGCGCCAGGACACGCCGCCGGCAGCTGGCGGTAACGATCCGGCCTCCTCTGCAGAAGGCGGAGAAAAGGCGGCCGCCCCCGACGAGCAGCCGCGCAAGAAACGGCGCCGCCGGGGCGGGAAGAAACGGCGCCAGAAAAGCGCGTCAGGCGGCAACGATCGGCAGCAGTCTGCGGAATCCGGGAACGACACAAAAGGCGGTTCGAACCAGGGCAGCGCCGAGGCGCCCGCTCGGCCCGAAGATTCGAAGGCGAAGGAAGCCGACGCTCCTCTCCCGGCCAGTCAGCCGGCCCGGATCGAGCAGCGCAAGGAGTCTTCGCTTCCGGCAACCCGGGATTCGGCGGACGCATCGAACCAAAGCCAACCGAACGATCGCGGCCAGAACCGCGCCGCTGAAGCGGCACCGGCACAGAAATCCGAGCCCAAGCCTGAGACCAAGCCTGAGACCAAGCCTGAGACCAAGCCTGAGCCAAAGCCTGAGCCAAAGCCTGAG
>PWJA01000120.1 GCA_003560975.1 Gammaproteobacteria bacterium | reverse complement strand
TGAGTGGCAGTAGTGCTCATGTGGCAGCTCCCTTCTTGGCATGCAGGTAACCGTTAACGAACCGCGCCGGGAAAATATAGAACGCGTGCATCAGCTTTCCGAACGGGAACCAGATCAACAGCAGGTTGAACGAAATGATATGGGTGGCGAGAATGAACTCGTAGCGACCCGGTCCGCCCAGCACCGCCCAGAGGCCGGAAATCATGATGGCGTAGAGGATGGCGAGGGTGAAATAGTCGTCGAAGTTCGAGATCTGGCGCAGCGGCGGATGCATGAATCGACGAATGGTCGCGATCAGCATCAGGACGACCGTCAGAACGCTGATCACGGTGATCAGACCACCCGGCAGCGTCGGCCACCACGGGGCGGAAAACCCGAACAGGTTCTGCCAGAAGATCACGTGCGGTGCGCCGAGCAGAACGATGGTGAACAGGCCGATGTGGTAGCCGTAACCGACCGCTTCGCCGAAGGCGGTTCTTCCAATGAACTCCTTGTGGGGCCAGGACCGCATACCGCAGGTAGCCGTTCCGACCATCAGCGCCTTGTCCTTGGAGTGGCGATCTTCGCTGTAGCTCTTGCGGAAGCCCAGCATGACCACGGCCAGGAGTCTCCAGATGACACCGAAGACGAAGACCAGCAGAGCAAAGTGGAGCATCGGGCCCCGGGAAAATTCAAGTAACGTCATGATGGATCTCCTTATTCGGTCTCACTAGCCAATTTTTTCTTGCGCGCCTTGGCAGCCAAGCCGGCCGCCGCACCAACTGCGACGCCCGCGGCTGCTGCCGCTACCGACTGACCGCGCTCGCTGAACAGCTTCGCCGTCACCGGCTCGTAGAAGCCGCCCTGGTCCCAGAAACCCGGCTCGGAGCAGCCGATGCAGCCGTGACCGGATTCGATCGGCCAGCCGGCACCGCCGTTCCACTTGATCGTGGCGCAGGCGTTGTAGGTGGTTGGTCCACGGCAGCCCAGCTCGTACAGGCACCAGCCGTTGCGCGCGCCTTCATCGTCGAAGGTCTTGGCGAACAGGCCGCGATCGTAGAAGCGACGGCGGTAGCAACGGTCGTGAATGGTGTTGCCGAAAAAGGCCTTGGGCCGCAGGTGACGATCCAGTTCGGGCACGCCGCTGGCCAGGAAGCTGACCAGGGTCCCGGTCATGACTTCCGGGATCGGCGGGCAACCGGGCACGTTGATGATCGGCTTGTCCTTGATCAAGTCGGCCACGCCAACCGCACCGGTCGGGTTGGGATGCGCCGCCGCAACGCCACCGTAAGCGGCGCACACGCCCACCGCGACGATGGCGGCTGCCCCTTCGGCAACGTCTTTGAGCTGGTCGAGGAAGGTCTGGCCCACTGCCATGCCGTGGATGCCGTTTTCCGCCGTCGATATTGCACCATCGACGATCAGAATGTACTCGCCGTAGTTTTCCTGAATGGCCTGGTACTTGGCCTCCATGGCCGCCGTACCCGCAGCGGCCTGCAAGGTATGGTTGTAGTCCAGCGAGATGGTGTCGAAAATCAGGCTCTCCAGGCTGGGCGCAAACGAACGGGTCAGCGACTCCAGGCATCCGGTGCATTCCTGGTAGGGCACATAAATCACCGTCGGGCGACGCGCCGCGCGCAGCTGACGGGCGAACGCCGTGGTCGCCATCGGCGGCATGGCCATCAGCGCAGTCATGCCGGCGCAGTATTTCATGAATTGACGACGACCGACGCCGGCCTCATCCATTACTTGACCGATTGTCGGCCGGTCTTTCCGTTGCTTCAGCTTGCTCATCTATAAAGCTCCTTTCAGTCGGTCGTTCAGCTCCCTGACCGCGTCCTCGATCTGATCGGTCTGCGCGCAGAGGAAGTCGGGAATGCGGTTGATTTCAATGTATTCACTGAGGATCCGGTCGTCCGGTCCCTTGTGCTGGACCCACCAGACGCCGGAATAGGCGGTTTCGCGAATCCGGGTCGGGCCGGCCATGTCGATGGTCAGGTCCAGCTCGCCCTGACCCAGCATGTCGATCAGCTCGTTGTACTCGTTGGGCGCCATCGGCAGGCTGCGCATGTCGATGGCAGCGGCTTCGCCGTTTTCCAGAAAGCGCTCGAGATGAGCAAGGATTTCAAAACCGATGGCCTTGACGCCGCCGCCGATCGTCGAGCCCTTGGGGCTGGATTTGACTTTCAGTGGAATCGCGCTGCTCATCTGGCGTCCTCCTCGTTCAGCAGCTCCAGGATGGCTGCGGTCGCCTGGTCGACGCCGCGGGCCACGCGCTCGGTGGGTTCCGCGCCCCAATCCACGGACTCGGGCTGAATGCCGACCAGCGCGTAGCGTTCGGGCATGTTCCCGCGGAAGCGGGCTGCGCCGATCACGTCGAGCAGGTTGACCTCATGGACGCTGGAACGCCGGCAGCCGGTGAGGTAGCCGTCCATTTCCACGTCCTGAAAAACCTGCACGGTGCCCGGCTCGGCTTCCAGCTGGGCCGCGTCGACGACGATCAGGCGGCGCGCGCCTTCCACGATTTCCAGCAGCGTGAACCCCAGCGTGCCGCCATCGACCAGCCTGACGTGCTCGGGCAGGTCCATCTCGCGCAGTCGGTCGATCACGTGAATGCCGGCACCGTCGTCGGTCATCAGGTTGTTGCCGATGCCGATCACGATGGTTTGAATCGGCTGGCCGGCCTCGGTGGCGGCGTCGCCGAATGGCTCCACGAGCGCTGCGTTTGTGCTCAATGGCATATCGAACCTCCTCTATTCACGCGCTCAAGGTACCGGCTGGAGCCTTGCCGCCACTTGACCTGGATCAAAACGGGGCCAAAAAGCGCCGTTCCCGGCATTCCAGAACGGCCCGCCGGCGGCGGTTTGCTATGATGCGCACTGGCACTCGGCCACGGCCATCGGAACCATGCACGAACTGTCTGTCTGCGAGGCGCTGCTTGCCCAGGTGCGCGCTACGGCAACGGCCAACGGCGCGGACGGCGTCGGGCGGATCACGGTCCGTCTGGGTCCGCTTTCCGGGGTCGAACCCGACCTCCTCGCCCAGGCGTTCACCATCGCCCGCAACGGACCCATGACCGCCGAGGCCAGCCTGCACATCGAGACCCAGCCAATCCGGCTGCGCTGCCGCGACTGCGGCAACGAAAACGAGGCTGAAGCCAATCGCCTGCTGTGCAAGGCCTGCGGCAGCTACCGGACCGACCTGATCAGCGGCGACGAACTGCTGCTCGCCCGGGTTGAACTTCACGGGGTGAGCCGCCATCCAACCAACTCAACCGACAGCGAACAGCAAGAGAGACCCGACCATGTGTGAAACCTGCGGATGCTCCGTACCCGACCAGAACCATCCCACCCCGGCAGACACTCACACCGTGGAAGTGCTGCGCGGCCTGATGGACGCCAATGACCACGCCGCAGGCCACAACCGGGAGCACTTCAACCGGACCGGCACGCTGGTGATCAACCTGATGTCCTCACCCGGTTCGGGCAAGACGCAGCTTCTGGAACACACTGCCCGGCTGGTCAAGGACCGGATCAACATCGCCGTGATCGAAGGCGACCTGGAAACCGAAAACGACGCCGAGCGTCTGCGCAAGCAGGGCGTGCGCGCCCACCAGATCGCGACCGGCAGCGCCTGCCACCTGGACGCCCACCTGGTCCACCGGGCCCTGCACGACTTTCCCCTCGAAGTCGACGGGCAAATCACCGACATCCTGTTCATTGAAAACGTCGGCAACCTGGTCTGCCCGGCCGCCTTCGATCTTGGCCAGCATGTCAACGTGGTCCTGCTTTCGACCACCGAAGGCGACGACAAGCCGGCCAAGTACCCGGTCATGTTCCGCGCCGCCGACCTGGTCGTGATCAGCAAATCCGACCTGCTGCCCTACATGGACGACTTCAAGGTCGAGCGGGCCGAGCAGGCCCTGCGCGGCCTCGGCGTGGAAACCCCGGTGCTGCGCACCGCCGCCGGTCGGCAGGAAGACATCGCAAGCTGGATCGAGTGGCTGGACGGACAGCTGACGAAGCATCGCCAGCAGCAGCAGGTGGCCTAGTGGGCCACTAGTGGCGCATGAACGCGATCAGGTGGACGATGGTCGCGACAATGTGGAGAGCCAGGAACCCGGCCAGGAACTTGACCGACTCGAGGTGCCAGGCGCGCCAGCCAACGGCCTCGCGGGTGCCGGCCGTCCATAACCACAGGGCGCCGGTGATCGCGGTGGCCAGCAGGGCCACCAGGAGCAGGCCCTTGATCACGCTGAACAGCCCGCCGCCTTCGTTGCCGGGCACTTGCAGCCGCAACAGACCGCGCAAATCCGCCAGCAGCGGCCGGAACCGGCCGAACGCCCAGGGGAAATACTGACGCAGCCGGCCCTGGGCGAGGCAGGTCAGGCTGAACGTCAGGGCCAGGACCAGGGCCAGCATGCCCAGCACGAGGTGGCTCCAGACCCAGAAGGACGGACTGGGCGGAACGCGGTTGTACAGGTGAACCCACGGACTGGTCGCGATCAGCCAGGCCACCAGCAGAATCAGCAAGCCGTGCTGAATGTGAATCCAGCGATGCAGGCGCTTGCTGTTCACTCGGCCTTCCCCTGCACGCGCCGGGCAAATTCCTCGGCAAACCGTTCCACGGCCGCCCAGTCGGTGAACTCGACATCGGTATCGAGCTCGGTCGGGCCCTTGTTCATCCACATGATGAACCGAATCGCCCAGCGGTCGAAGCGGCGGTAGCGCCGATAGTTCAGGCGGCCGCCGAATACGCCGACCTGGTCGGGCTGCCAGGGGCTGCTTTTCAGGAAGGCCTGGACGTAGGGATTGGTTTCGGCGGTGTTCTTGTGCGGCTTGCGCGCGACCAGGTTGACCGAGAAAAACCCGCTCATCCTGTCTTCGAGCTGCGCTCGATGTTTCTCGATGAACTCGAGCACGGCGGGGTTGTGCTTGCCGTTGCGAATGCTCGCGCCGATCAGCACGGCGTCGAAGTCGTCGGGCTCGGGCGCCTGGTCCGGCAAGGCCGCCAGGGTCACCTCGGCACCCTGCGCGGCCAGCACCGGGCGCATGGCCTCACAGATCTTGCGCGTATGCCCGTAGACACCGCAATGAACCACCAACAGTTTCTTCGCGCTCACCATCCATCTCCAATTCTGATGCCCAGGCGCGGCAGGATCGTGCGATGCAGGACGACGATCAGGCCGGTCAGGGCGAAGGCCAGGACGAAAACCCCCATGGCTGCACCAACGTTGCTCATGATCTCGGGCGCGACGATCAAGACCACGGCCAGGGCCACCATGATCACCCCGCCGACCAGCTTGAGAATCCGGCCGTGGTGTTCCTGGAAGCGGTCGATGCGCAGCTTGACCACCGCGATGCCGAATATGACCAGCTCGATGAGCAGGTAAATCAGAAGGTAAACCGCAAGCAAGCCGAGAAAGGCCATGCCGGAGACCTCGTTGGCCGTGACCAGGCTGCTCCAGATCACCGGAAATCCGGCCGTGCACGGCAGCTCGATCAGGGCGATGCCGCTCGCCATGAGAATGGTCGCACCGATCAGCGCCAGCGGTGAGCGGCCGTTCGTCATCAACTCGCGAAAGCCCTTGAAGATCCCCGGCTTGTGCTTGTCGTCGATGGTGAAGGAGAAGCCGCGTTTGAACCAGAAGTAATCCTTGACGTTGACCAGGCCGAACGTCAGCGCAAACACCGCGACGATCCAGTAGATCCAGGGCAGGTAGGCGGCAAAGGCCAGCACGCTGAACACACCGGCAATGAACAGTCCGTAGATCGCCGCCGTAGTGAACAGAAAGGTCAGGCCGACCAGCAGGACCCGCGCGCGCGAGCCCGAATGAAGAACCAGGGCCAGCAGAATGGTCAGGACCCAGATCGAGCAGGGGTTGAAGCCGTCGACGAAGGCGATCATCACCGTGCTGAACAACAGCGGCTGCACGCTCATGTCGATGGTCCCGATCAGCGGCAGGTTGATGACCGCTTCGGCCCGGTCCGCGCGCGGCTGGGATTCGACCGCATCGGCCATGGAGCGAGGATCCGGGCAGTCCTCGACCAGGCAGGTCTCGACCCGAGCGCTGATTTCCGATCGAATCTGGCGGCTGTCACCGACCCAGACCTCGCCGCCGAGAAAGATCATCGGCACCGATCCCGGACGGACATCGTGCGCTGCCGCCATCGCCCGCAACAGCTCGTGATGCTCGCTGGTCGTCATCACCTCCATGTGGACGATGTCCAGCGCCTCGTGCTCCTGCTCGAGACGGTTCAGAAACGGCTTCTGTGCCTGGCAGTGCGGGCAGGTCTCGCTCATGAACACGTACATGGTCAGCGAGCGCTCGCCGGCGCCTGCCTCGGCCTGAGCGGCGGGCGCGATCAGCAGCCACGGCAGTACCAGGCAAAGAAGCGGCACCAATCGAAACGCAACCGGCGTTCGGCAAGAGAGCATGGGCGATGTTCAGTTCAGGCAGACCAGCGGGTTATTCTGTGGGATCCGGCAGCCCCCCGGCTTGACCAGGATCAATATCGCACGGGTACCGACCGGCTGCGGGCCCCGTGCTTCTGCAAGGAGAAGCCACCATGACCGAACGTTTCACCGTATCGCTGGACAGGGAGCTGGCCGAGGCCTTCGAGGCCTATCGCCAGCGCCTGGGCTACCCCAACCGCTCGGAGGCCGTGCGCGATCTGCTGCGCGGGTTCCTGGCCCGCGAACGCGCCGCGGACGATCCCGAGGGCGGCTGCGTGGGTGTGCTGAGCTACGTCTACGATCACCACAGGGGCGGCCTCGGCCACCAGCTGACCGAGGCGCAGCACGCCCACCACGATCTGACCGTGGCCACCCTGCACGTGCACCTGGACCACGACCACTGCCTGGAAACCAACATCCTGCGTGGCCCCTTGAAACGGGTGCGCGAGTTCGCCCAGCAGTTCATCGCCCGCCGCGGGGTACGCCATGGCGACCTGCACCTGGTACCGGTCAAGGTCGAAGCGGATGCCCACGCGCACGGCGACCACAGCCACCACCACGAGCACATCACGCCGCACGATTGAGTCGGCGAATTTGACCGGGATCAAGAAAAGTATGAAGGAATAGATTAATCTTCATACCATCTTGTTCGCCGGAGCCGCCGCTCATCATGTCCTGCCATACTTTTCGCGCGGCCCCTGGGCTGCGCACGCTGGCCCTGGGCTTCGCCCTCGGACTGGGTTGCGGGACCCACGCGCTGGCCGAAGCCGAGCTGCCGATGGACACCATCCTGGTCACCATCGGCCGCGTGCTCCAGCCCGAGCAGCAGGTCATCGCCCCGGTCAGCGTGATCGGGCGCGAGGAGATCGAGCTGCGCCAGGCCGGCGACCTGGGCGATCTGCTCTCCGGCGTGCCCGGCGTCACCGCCGCCCAGGGTCCGCGCCCGGAAGCCTTCGTGCCCAACATCCGCGGCCTGGGCGAAGGCCGCGTGGTTCTGCGCCTGGACGGGGCGCGTCAGAACATGGCCATCCGCCACCGCGCCCAGACCCTGATCGACCCCGCCCTGCTCGAGCGCGTGGAAATCCTGCGCGGACCCGCTTCCAGCCTGTACGGCAGCGGCGCGACCGGCGGGGTGATCCTGTTCGAGACCCTGGACGCCGAAGGCTTTCTCGACCCCGGCCAACGCTTCGGCGGGCGCGCCAGCCTGGGGTACCAGAGCAACAACGATGCCGGGTTCGGCACGGCCACGCTGGCCGCACGCTCCAGTGAGGTCGGCCTGATCACCAGCGTGTCGCGGCGCAGTTCGGACGACTTCGAAGACGGCGACGGCAGCACCCTGGCATTGACCGAGAGCGACGTGCTGAGCGGCCTGGTCAAGGCCAGCTGGCGACCGGATGACGCCCAGCGCCTGAGCCTGACGTACCTGGGCTTTGTCGACGACAGCCCCAGCCTGAGCACCGCCGACCGGGCCACGGGGGAGGTGATCGACCGCAGCACCCGCCAGCAGTCCACCAGCCTGCGCTACCAGCTTTACCCGGAAAACGGCTGGCTGGCGCTGGACGCGGTGCTGTACTGGAGCGAGCTGATGCTCGATGAGCGGCCCGTGGCGCCCGGCCAGACGCGGACCGAGAACAGCCTGAGCACGGTCGGCCTCGACCTCGCCAACTCCAGCCGCCTGCAGACCGGCGAGATCGCCCACACCCTGACCTACGGGATCGAGCTGTACCGCGATATCCAGCGCGGCTTGCGTGACGGCGTGCCGGCCCCGCAGTTCCGCGGCTCGCGGCGCGAGACCATCGGTCTGTTCGCCCAGAACCGGGCCGAGCTGACCGAGCGCACGGACCTGGTCTTCGGCCTGCGCCACGACGGCATCGACTCCAACCCCGACGAGGCCAACCTGATCGCCACCTCGTTCTCGCAGACCTCGCTCCAGGCCGGCGTGCTGTTCGACCTGGGCCAGGACTGGGCCGTGAGCGCTTCTTTCAACGAGGCCTTCCGCGCCCCGGCCCTGCGCGAGCTGTTCATCGGCGGCCAGCATTTTCCGGGCAACTTCTACATCCCCAACCCGGACCTGCAGCCTGAGTCGGCGCGCAATTACGAGCTGGGTCTGCGCTTCGACCGGGCCGGCGTGATCAGCCCCGAGGATCGCCTGCGCGCGCGCCTGAGCGTGTTCCGCAACGACATCGACGATTTCATCGAACAGCGCGTGCGCGGCGCCGGCGCGGCGGCGCCGTTCACCAACACCACCCGCTTCGACAACGTCGGCAAGGCGCGCGTCGAAGGCCTGGAGGCCGAGCTCAGCTGGCGTGCCGGCGACTACCGGGTCGATCTGTTCGGAGCCCGGCTGCGCGGCGACGATCGCCAGCTCGGGATTCCGCTGGAAAGCATTCCCGGCGACGAACTGGGCCTTCGTGTCGAGCGCAGCTGGCGCGCGTTCCTGCTCGGCGGTCGCCTCATCCATACCTTTGAGCAGGATCGCGTCCTCGGCGGCATGCACCGCGCCCAGCCCACGCCCTCCTCCACCCTGGTCGATCTGTTCGCCAGCTGGCAGGCCACGCGCGCTGTGCGCGTCAACGCGCGCATCGACAACCTGACCGACGCGACCTATCGCCGGCATCTGACCCTGATCAACCAGCCCGGCCGCAGCGTCAAGCTGCACGCCAGCTACCTGTTTTAGGATGCCGTGAACCGGAATTTCCGGACCCGCAGAGGAACGCAGATGAACGTGTTTACCCATGTGCGCACCAAGCGCCAACGGAGCAAACGAGCCATGCAATCGATCGTGAAATCCGGCGCCATCGCCACCGTCCTCGGCAGCTGCCTGATCGCCAGCACCCAAGCCCACCAGCCCTGGGTGCTGACGGATCCCGGCCACACCGAAGCCGGAACCAGCGTCCGCGTGCTGCCCTTCTTTGGCCACGCGTT
>PWJA01000121.1 GCA_003560975.1 Gammaproteobacteria bacterium | reverse complement strand
ATAGCGCTCGATCGGCGCCAGCTCGCGCAGCCCTGCCTCGAACTCGGCCTGGATGCCCAGGCCTCGAACCAGAAGCTGTTGGTATTCATCCGCCCGGCTCGGGTCCAGACCGGTTTCGGATTGTTCCAGGACCTGCCGTTCGAGCAGGCGGTACTGCTGCCACAGACCTTCAAGTTCCGAATCCGTCGAAAAAGCCTGGGCGGGAAGGCCCGAGAAGATCAGCCATGAAACACACAACAGTCCGGTGATCCATTTCATCAAAATTTCCTCATTGGTCATGTTCTGTTTGAAAAAATCGCTTCGAGCCCTGGTTTTCCCAGCCCTCGGCTGCCGGGCCTTGTATTCTTAGCTACGCTATCCAGAGAAAATTCGTGACACACAAAGCGCGCCCATGCCAAATGCGATCCCCATCCGCTACATCGAGCCCGTCTTCCGCCCGCCCAGCGAGGGTCGCTCGCTGATCCTGCCGGTCACCGACGGCTGCTCGTGGAACCAGTGCACCTTCTGCGAGATGTACACCGCGCCGCAGAAGAAATTCCGCGCCCGCGACGAAGCCGAGGTGCTCGACAGCATTCGGCGCTCGGGCGAGCGCTTCGGCACAGCCGTACGGCGGGTGTTTCTGGCCGACGGCGACGCGCTGGTCTTGCCCACGCATCGCCTGCTGACGATCCTGGAGGCCATCCGGAAGTACCTGCCCACGGTCGAGCGCGTGGCCAGCTACTGCCTGCCGCGCAACCTCAAGCGCAAAAGCGTCACCGAATTGACCGAGTTGGCCGATGCCGGCCTGAAGATGGCCTACGTGGGCGCCGAATCCGGCGACGACCTGGTCCTGGAAAGGGTCAACAAGTGCGAGACCTTCGAGTCCACGCGCTCGGCCCTGGACAAGCTCGGCCAGGCCGGAATCACCCGTTCGGTGATGATCCTCAATGGCCTGGGCGGCGAGATTCACTCCGAACGACACGCCGCCAACTCGGCCCGGCTCGCCAACGCTACCCAACCGGAGTACCTGGCCACCCTGGTGGTCAGCTTTCCGCAGGGCGAGGAGCGGTTCCGGGCCGGCTACCCGGAATGGGAGCCGCTGGACCAGGCCGGGCTTTTTCGCGAAATGGAGCGACTCCTCGCCGCGCTGGAGCTGGACGACACGGTGTTTCGCTCCGACCACGCCTCGAACTGGCTGGTGCTGAAAGGTCGTTTGGGCGCGGACAAGGAACGACTGCTCGCCCAGGTTCGCAGCGCCATCGCCCAACCCGAGCAGGCGCCGCTGCGACCGGAGTGGGCGCGCGGGCTATAGGATGATTCGATCAGGGATCGAGGCAAGCGTACGGGATGCCAAGTAAGTCAGCGGCCAGTGCCGACAACGGCTACGCCGTCATCGATTTCGAAACCACCGGTCTGTCGCCCGCTCATGGCGCGCGCCCGACCGAGATTGCGGTGGTGCTGGTCAGCGGCGATGAGATCGTCGATCGATACCAAAGCCTGATGAACCCGGGTGTGCCCATTCCTCGCGAGATTCAGGCCTTTACCGGCATCAGCAACGCAATGGTCCGACGGGCGCCTTCCGTTCCCGAGGTGATGGCCGAGGCGGTTCGTTTCGCCGGGGGCCGCCCGATCGTTGCACACAACGCCTCGTTCGATCGCAAGTTCTGGGAAGCGGGCGTGGCCAGCCTTCGGCGCTCGCACAGCGATATCTTCATTTGTTCGTTGCTGCTTTCCCGGCGCCTGTTTCCCACCCTGCCCAACCACAAGCTGGCCACCCTGGTCGGATCGCTCGGTTTGCCGGTCGCCGGTCGTTTCCACCGCGCGCTGGCGGATGCCGAGTGCACCGCCCATCTGTTCATCCGGTTGCAGCGCGAGATCGTGCGGGCTTTCCGTGTCCGGGGTTCCGATTGCGAACTGCTTCTGAAAATGCAGGCGGCCCATCGCCATCACCTGTCGCGCTGCGTGCAGCGACATGTCCGCGAGATGGAGTGAGCCGGAGCGCGGCGCTGCCGGCAATCGATCTCCTCAGTTACGAGCCGCCGACAGACGATCGATGCGCAAACGCTCGCGATCGTCGAACAGCCTGCGGCTGCCGGCCATCACGGCGGCAAACGCGCCGAAGCCGGTGCCGACGGTGATGGTGAACATGATCAGGATCTGGTATTTCACCGCCACGTTCGGCGGTGAGCCGGCCAGAATCTGACCGGTCATCATGCCGGGCAGGCTGACGATGCCGGCCGCGGCCATCGCATTGACCATCGGCATCATCCCCGAACGCATGGCCTCGCGCCGGATATCACCGATCGCAACCTGCCAGGGCTGACCCAGCATCAGCCGGTTTTCGATCACCGCGCGCTGCCGCCAGACCGTCTCGGTCAGCCGATCCAGGCTCAGCGCCACCCCGGTCATGGTGTTGCCCAGCATCATGCCCAGCAGGGGGATGGCGTACTGCGGCGTATACCAGGGTTCCGGGCCGATGATGACCACCAGGGTCAGAATGGTCACGCTGAACGCCGAGATGAACATCGACAGGGTGCCGACGCCGAACGCCCAGCCGCCGGTCAGGCGGTGTTTCTGCCGGGCCATGACCTCGCGCCCGGCCACCAGCAGCATCACCAGCGCCATGAGTGATATCCAGCCCAGGGCGCCGACGGCAAACAGGGCCTCGAGGACCAGGCCGATCAGGGCCAGCTGGATCACGGTCCGGGTCGCCGCGATCAGCAGCGGCGTGGCCACGTTCAGACGCGCCGCCCAGGTGCAGGCCGCCAGCACCACCACCATCAGCGCGGCCAGGCCCAGCTGCCACCAGCTCAGATCGATCACGTCCATTCAGGTCGACTCCAGACGGCCGGCGCGGATGTGGAAATGGCGATCGCCCACTCGCTTGATCTGGGCCGAATCGTGCGCGACCCACAACACCGGCAAGGAGCGTCGTCGAACCTCTGCCAGCAGCCAGTCCTCGACCGTTCGGCTGCCGGCGTCGTCCAGGTTGGCGGTAGGCTCATCGAGCAGCAGGGCCTGCGGCTCGCAGGCCAGCGCCCGGATCAGGGCCAGGCGCTGTTTTTCGCCCGACGACAGCCGACTCACCATCCAGCTAGCCGCATCCGGCTCGAAGCCCAGCGCCTTCAGCGCCTGCGGCATCGGCTGGACAAAGTGCTCGGAAACGGTCTCGCCCCACCACTGCGATTCGGCCGGAACCAGCATGACGCGCGCTCGCCAGACATGGGCCGGGAGCGACGAACGATCGGTTTCGTCGAGACAAACCGCGCCTTCGTGCGGCTCCAGGTCGGCGATCGCGCGCAGGAGGCGACTCTTGCCCGAGCCGCTGGGCCCGGAAACGCAAACGACCCGACCCGGCCCCACCGTCAGGTCCACCGCCTCCAGCAGGGCGTTGCCCAGTCCTCGCAGCTGCAGTTGCGGCATCGCCTACAGCAGCGGCCACAGATCCCAGACCAGCCCGGCCGCGGCCAGGCTGAACACGGCCAGAGCGACGGGCACCAGACCCAGGTGACTGGCCGGCGGCAGGTGCCGGCGGTGACGCCACAGCTGAATCAGGCCCAGCGTCGCCAGGACCACGGACAAGGGCGCCATCCAGGCGAACCACATCGCCCAGGGCAGCAGTCCGAACAGCAGCATGAGCTCGGTGATTTCACTGGTCGCGTAGGCGGCCGAGCCCAGGCCGGCCGCGTAGGCGGTTGCCGCGACCGCGGCCAGAAAGATCAGCAGGCGGCTGCCGCCGGCAAAGCGCTGGTGGCGGCCGTTGAGCACGCGGCCCGACCAGGCCACCAGCAAAACCACCGCGCCGACCAGGCTGATCAGCCAGGAGCTGCCGGCCCAGACCAGGTGGGCGCGCAGCCGTTGCTCATTCTCCTCGGCCAGAACCAGTCCGCGCGGGAGCGCACTGGTGCGGAAAACGGGCGCGATGTATTCGGCCGCGTGACCGCCTTCCTCGATACACTCCGAGTCCAGGGGCGCGGCGGGATCGTTGAAAAACCCGTTGAGGAAATCACCGGCGCAGTCCAGCGACCGGGTCGGTCCGTGACCGGCGTGGGGAAAGATGGCCAGCCGACCGTTGCTGAATCCGGGCAGGATGTATTCGGCCAGCGGCACCGGCGTGATCGGATCCCAGGCGCCGTTGGCCACGAGGACGGGAAGGTCGCTCTGGATCGGCTCGAACCCGGCGGGATCACGCGGCGCCAGGCCGGCCTCCCGGCACATCCGCTCGGCCTCGTCCAGCGCGCGCTCGCTGCCGAAAGCGCGCGCAAGCAGGGCATGGTCGCGAAACTCGCGCGGGGCATTTTCCGCCGCGGCAGTCGCGTAGCCGTCCAGACAGCGCACCGCCGTCGACATGCCGGCGCTGAATCCCATGCCGCCGAAATCGGACAGCGCAAGCGCACGAAAGAACGTTTCGTCGCGCGTTTCGGCCGCCCGGGTCAGACCGTCGATGATGGCCGGCAGGGCCGGGTGGTTGGACTCGTCGTAGAGGAGCATGAAGGGCAGGCCGACCAGCAGGTCCTGGAACAGGTAGGCCTGACCGGTCGGGTAGCGCTCGTCCGGCTCGACCTCAAGCTCGATCGGTCGCTCGGTGATGGCCGCGATGGCCGATCGATAGCGCGCCTCGAGACCGTCGAACACGCGCACACAGCGGCTCTGGTCATCGCAGGCGGCAAACAGCATGGCCAGATTGCGCTCATGCCAGTAGGCGATGCGCATCAGATCCTCAAGATCCAGCGGGACGATCGCATCGAGCACGACGGCGCGGATGGCATCGGCATCGATCGTCATGTAGGCCTGGCCGAGCACCGAGCCGTAGGAAATGCCCCAGACGTTCCAGTCCGCCAGACCCAGGGCCAGGCGCAGGGCCTTGAGGTCGCGGGCGATTTCGAAGGTGTGGTAGCCGGTCACATCGACCCCGCGGGCCTTGGCGTCCTCGATGCACTGGCGCGCGACGCGCAGCGCCGCAAGCTGGCTTTCGTCCCAGTCGGGATGGATCTGCTCGGCCCGGTTCAGGGCCCCGAAAAAGGGGCAGAAATCGCCGGAATTCCCGATCCCGCGCTGTTCGAGAATGATCAGGTCGCGCTGCTCGACCAGGGTATGGTCCTTGAGCCGGCTGACGTAGACATCGGCATGCACGCCGGGCCCGCCGGTGAGGTAAATGACCGGATCCGGTCGCACCTCGACCGCCTCGCCGTCGGCGTCTTCGCCGCGGGCCGGGATGCGGATGAAATTCAGCTCGATGGTGCGGCTGTCGCTCACTTCCCGGTTTTCCGGCACCCGGATCAGGCCGCACTCGACCTCACCCCGGTCATAATCGATCTCGCCGCGAAACGGGCAAACCAGGGTGTCGAACCCGGGTTGGCGCAGCCACTCCGTGGGACGATCGCCCGTGAGCCCGCTTTCTTCTTCGGGCTCCGGCAACAGGTCCGGATCGACGACCGTGGCATCAGACGCTTGCGCAGCGTCCAGCGCGGCTGCATCCTGGGCTGCAACCGGCAAAATGAACAGCAGGGCAAGCAGGGGAATCAGTCTCATCGCCTTTCCGTAGGACGCGGGTTTCAGACCGATAGACTACTCCACCCCGACCGGCACAGACCAGTTCCGCGCGGCGGGTGGCGTGGCACAATACGCGTCCTCTCCCGCCGATCCGCTTGCCATGGTCATCAGTCACGACCGCCTGGCCCACTGGGCCATCGTCTACGCCACAGGCTGGATGCCGCACAAGGCACGCGTGGCGGCACGCTATCGGCTGATGGCAAGCCAGAGGCGCGCCATGCTCCGGCGCGCTCAGGTGGTGATGATCCGTCACCCCAAGACCGGCAGCACCTGGCTTCGAACCTTGCTGACCCAGCTCTATCACCACCGCGACGGCATTTCGCCGAAACGGGTGTTTGCCGCCGACGAACTGGCCCGGCAGAAACCCGGCCTGCCGCGCTGGGTGATTTCCAACGGCTACTACAGCCTGGAACGGCTCATTCTCGATGCCTACCGCAGCGACGATCCGCTGGTGTCCGGCAAAAAAACCATCCTGCTGGCCCGCCATCCCGGCGACATCGCCGTGTCCTGGCACCGCCAGTACCAGAAACGCACCAAGCGCTTCAAGCGCGAACTGATCGAGGCCGATGCCTGCCGCAACAGCGAGGTCGATCTGCGCAGCCTCGATCGCTGGGAATTCATCCAGCGCGACGAACTGGGTCTGCCGGCCATTCTGCGCTACTACAACGACTGGGCCGAAGCGCTGGCCGATCGGCGCGACGCGCTGATCGTGCGCTACGAAGACCTGCGCAGCGACACGGACAAGACCCTGCGGCGGGTCACCGCGCTGCTGGGGGAGGAGTTCGAAGACGAGCATTACGAAAACGCCATTGCGTTCGGCTCGGTCGACAACATGCGCAAGCTCGAGCGCTCGGGCTATTTCCAGAACGCCTCGCTCCGCCTGCGTGATGCCGATGACCCCGACGCTCTCAAGGTCCGCCGCGCCCGGGTCGGGGGGTTTCGCGGCGACCTGACGCCGGAGCAGGCCGACTGGGTCGAAGAACAAGTCCGAGCGCACTGCCATCCGGCCCTGGGCTACGGTTGAACAACACCCGACCGGCCGTTCCGGCCAGGCTCGTGACCTATGGACTATTGGACTCGAGCGGCAGTCGCGTTATGTTGGAGGGCAACCTCAACGAAGTTTCCCGGGAGAACACGATGTCGATCAATCGCAACGGGCTGTCCGGCCTGCTGAGCATCCTGCTGTTTCTGAGCTGGCCGGTCTTTGCCGACGATCAAGGCACCGAGGCCCTGCCCTACCTGGATCAGCTGCCCGAACTCATCGACCGGGAACTGTTTTTCGGCGACCCGGAAATCTCCGGCGCCCAGTTGTCGCCGGACGGCAACTACGTGACGTTCATGCGCCCCTTCGAAGGCGTGCGCAACATCTGGATCAAGGCGTTTGATGAACCGTTCGACGACGCCCGCCCGCTGACCCGCGATGAGCGGCCGGTTCCGGGCTATTTCTGGAGCCAGGACAGCCGCTTCGTCCTGTACGTGCAGGATCGCGACGGCGACGAGGACTTTCACGTCTGGGCGGTGGATCCGGCCGGCGAAGTCGACCCGGAGACCGGCACCCCGGCGGCACGAAACCTGACCGACCTGGAAGGCGTGCGGGCCACGATCATCGCCGTCCCCGAATCCACCCCCGACCGCATGCTGGTCGGCCTGAACGACCGCGATCCGGCCCTGCACGACGTCTATGCCGTCACCATCAGCACCGGCGAACGCGAGCTGCTGATCGAAAACGATCAGAACGTGGCCGGCTGGAGTGCGGACCTGGATGGGATGGTTCGTCTGGCCGTGCGCCAGACCAGCGACGGCGGTACCGAAATTCTCCGGGTCGAGGAAGGCGATCTCGGCGAGGCGATTTTTACCTGCTCGTGGGAGGAAACCTGCGGACCGATGAGCTTTCAGCCCGACGGCGAGACGGTCTGGTTCATGTCCAACCGCGGCGACGAGGTCGACCTGATCGGCCTCTACACCCTCAACATCGCCAGCGGCGAGCTGACCCTGATCGAGCGCGACCCGGAGGGCGAAGTCGATTTCGGCGGCGCCGTCTTCTCCCCGGCCACCCGCGAACTGCAGGCCACCGTCTACATTGGCGATCGACCGCGCATTTACCCGCAGACCGACGAATTCGCCGAAACCCTCGAGTTTCTTCGGGACAATCTGCCCGAAGGCCAGATCGGCATCAGCTCCCAGACCCGCGATGAATCCGTGGCCCTGATCAGCCTGTCGCGCGATGTTGATCCGGCCACGGTGTACGTGTACGACCGGGCGGCCGGCACCCTGGAAGAACTGTATCGGGTCCGGCCCGAGATCGACTCCGGGCAAATGGCCGAAATGCGCCCGGTTCGCTACACCGCCCGCGACGGCCTGGAAATTTCCGGCTACCTGACGTTGCCCAATGGGGCCGAGCCGGAAAACCTGGCCGTGGTCGCGCTGATCCACGGCGGCCCGTGGGCGCGGGATACCTGGGGCTTTCGCTCGCAGGTCCAGTTCATGGCCAACCGCGGCTACGCCGTATTCCAGCCCAACTTTCGCGGCTCGACCGGGTTTGGCCAGGCGTTCCTCAACGCCGGCAACAACGAGTGGGGCGACGCCATGCAGGACGACATCACCGACGGCATCCGCTACCTGATCGACCAGGGCATTGCCGATCCGGATCGGGTCTGCATCATGGGCGGCAGCTACGGCGGCTACGCCACCCTGGCCGGAATGGTCTTCACCCCGGAACTCTACGCCTGCGGGGTCAATATTGTCGGCGTGTCCAACATCATTACCCTGCTCAATTCGATCCCGGCCTACTGGGGCCCGATTCGGCAGATCTTCACCCTGCGCGTCGGCGATCCGGACACCGACGAGGGTCGGGCGCAGCTGGAGCGTCAGTCGCCGATCAACCACGTAGAACAGATTCAGCGCCCGCTGCTGATCGTGCACGGCGCCAACGATCCGCGGGTGCGCCAGAGCGAGGCCGATCAGATCGTGGTGGCGATGCGCGAAGCGGGGCTGCCGGTGGAGTACATTCTGGCTCCGGACGAGGGGCACGGGTTCAGCCAGCGCATCAATCGCATGGCCATGTTCGCGCGCATCGAACAGTTCCTGGCCCAGCACCTGGGCGGCCGCTACCAGTCCGGCATGGCCGACGACGTCCGCGAGCGGCTGGCCGCGATCACGGTGGACGTGGACACCGTCGAAATGCCCGAACTGGCCGGAGAACTGGACGCGGCCCGCACCCTGCCCCTGCCTCCGGTTCAGCCGGAACAGCTGGCCCGGGGCGAGTTCGGCTATGAAACCACCGTCAGCATGGGCGGCCAGGAAATGAAAATCGAGGCCCGCCGGCGGATCGAGGAAACCGAGCGCGACAATCGGCCGGTGCTGCGGATTCACTCGACCTCGCAGACGCCCATGGGCGAGATCACCGACGAGCTTCTGCTCCAGCCCGGGACCCTGCGGCCGGTGGCGCGGACCGTGAGCCAGCCCGGTGCGACCATCGAGGTCGAATTCAGCAGCCGGGACTTTTCCGGCAGCATCGTCGCCGGTGGCCAGACGATCCCGATCCAGGTCGAACACGATGCGCCGATCTTCGCCGGCGAAGCCGGGCTGGAAGCCGTGTTGGCGGCCTTGCCGCTGAGCGAGGGGTACCGCACTCCGGTCCGCGTCGCCGAAATCGGCGCCCAGCAGCGGGTGCGGTATTTCTCCGTGCAGGTCGAAGGCGCAGAAACCCTGGAAACCCCGGCCGGTGAATTCCAGGCCTGGCGAGTGAGCGTTCGGGCCCTCGATGAAGAAGGCGGAGATCAGACCGTGTGGCTGACCCAGGACGGGCCGCGCGTCACGCTCAAGGCCGAAGGCCGCCTGCCGCCGCAGATGGGCGGGGCGGACTACACCACCGTGCTGACCGGTCTGGATTTGTAGGTTCCGGGTTCCGGGTTCCGGGTTCCGGTTTCCGGTTTCCGGTTTCCGGTTTCCGGTTTCCGGAAAACCCCGCAAAGGCCCGTGCCGTAGGTCGGCCCTACGTGGCCGACGGGCAGAGCCGGATAAAACCCTTATCTTGGGGGTT
>PWJA01000169.1 GCA_003560975.1 Gammaproteobacteria bacterium | reverse complement strand
CCATGAGCTGGCCCGAGATGACCGAGCAGCGTGAAATCGTTCTGCCGGAGACGCGGTCGGTGCGCGGCTACGCCTTGTCCCCGGACGGCTCCGAGGTCTTCCTGCTTGGTCAGGACGCCGGCCGGGTCCGCATCTTCCGGGGGGATACGAGCGGGGGCGAAGCGCGCCCGGCGTTCGCGCAGGCAGCCGGCGTCTACGGAAGCCTGTCGGTTTCCGTCGATTCCGACTCGTCTCTCGTGCTCCTTGCCAGTTACGAAGAGGCCACGCGCTTTGCCGAAGTGGTCCGCGTCGACCTCGAGGACGGTGGGCACGTGGTCCTGACCGATTTTACCGGCGAGGGCATGGCCGAACTCGATCTGGCGCCGGTCGAACACTTCTGGTTTGTCAGCGATGACGGCCGCTCCATCCACAACATGCTGGTCCGCCCGGCCGGTTTCGACCCGGACCGGAAGTACTCGTTGCTGGTCCTGATGCACGGCGGACCGCACTCGATGTGGACCGACAGCCCGCATCTGCGCTGGAACTACCACCTGCTGGCGGGCAGCGATCACGTCGTGTTGCTGACCAACTTCAAGGGTTCGACCGGGTTTGGACAGGATTTCGCCCGCGCCATCCAGGGCGATCCGCTGCGCGGCCCGGCCGAGGAAATCAACCAGGCCGCCGACGTCGCCATCGAGCGCTTCGCCTTTATCGATGCCGATCGCCAGTGCGCGGGCGGCGCCAGCTACGGTGGTCATCTGGCCAACTGGATGCAGGGCGTTACCGACCGCTACCGCTGTCTGATCAGCCACGCCGGCCTGGTCAACCTGATCACCCAGTGGGGCACCAGCGATGCGGTCTATCACCGAGAGCTCAATCTGGGGGGTCCGCCATGGGAGATTCCGGACGTCTGGCTGGATCAGAATCCGTTGATGTATGCCGATCAGTGGCAGACCCCGGTGCTGGTCACGATCGGCAAGAAGGACGAGCGCGTGCCCCTGTCGAACGTGCTGGAATACTGGACGGCGCTGCAGCGCCAGCAGATCGAAAGCCGCTTGCTGGTCTATCCGGACGAGGACCACTGGATCATGAGCGGGCCGAACAGCCGGCATTTCTATGGTGAAGTTGCCGACTGGCTGGAGCGCTGGTTGGGGGAACGTTCAGAGGCCATGTGAGCACGCCAACCGGACCAGCTGCGGGCTGATGGACTGGGAGGAGTTCTCCACCCGGCCGGTCTGGGAGTATGAGCTCAAGCTCGAGCCTTTCGAGCTCAAGCTCGGACATTTCGTGCGCAAGATGGATCGTCCCTGGCAGGAAACCGATTTCCCGCTACAGGGCGTGCTCGTCGAATCGCTGGAACTCAAGCGCTGGTTTCAGGAGCACTGCCGCTGGGTCATCGTCGATCTCGATCGCAGTCCGAACAAGTATCGACCGGCGCGCTTCCGCACCCCGCAACCCTCGGGGCATACCGATGGAGAGGACTCCCACGCCATCCAGATTCTGCGCCGCTCGCCGATCAATCAGCTCACGCTGACTCGCGCCATCTCCGAGTACCAGCGTCTGGACCGTCAAGCCGATGAACTGATCGAGCAACTTGAACGGTCCGGCAACATGGATGTTCCCACGGCCGCCCGAACGGTCGACCAGGTCGCCGAAGCCATGGAAGAAAACCCGGCCGCGCTGGTCTGGCTGACCCGCATCAAGAGACAGGACCGCTACACGGCCCAGCACTGCATCAACGTGGCCATCCTGTGCATGGGGCTGGCGGTTGGGCTGGAGTGGAGCCGCAGGGAAATCCGCGAGGTCGGCCTGGCCGGATTGCTCCACGACCTCGGCAAGGTCAAGGTCGACGGGGAGATCCTGCGAAAACCCGGCCGGCTCACGACGGGCGAATTCGACCAGATCAAGGAACACTGCCGGTACGGCTACGAGATGCTGCTGGAAGACGAGCTGGTTTCAAGAAACGTGGCCGAGGCGGTGCTCTGCCACCACGAACAGCCCGACGGCAAGGGCTATCCGCAAGGCCTGATCGGCGCGGCCATCCCGCCCATGGCCAGAGTGGTTGCCGTTATCGATGCCTATGACGCCATCACCTCGACCCGGAGCTATGACCCGGCCCGCTCCCACCACGAAGCCCTGGGCATACTCTGGAAGAGGCGGGGTGCACAGTTCGACACCCACACCGTCGAATCGCTGATTCGTTTCATGGGCTGGGTCACGCCCGGAACCCTGGTCCGCCTGAACACGGGGCTGCTCGCGGTGGTTCTGGAGTCCCCCTGTCAGCGTGGACTCCGGCCGCTGGTCGCCCTGTTGAGCGAGGGGGGAGGCGCCTGGAACCTCGGCCGTTCCGTGGACCTGGCCAGCGAGGAGTCGGGGCAGGGAGCTCATTCACTGCGCATCGAAGAGGTGCTTCCCGATGGCCACCAGGGGATCGATATCCGAAAGCTCAGCGATCAGCTTGCAGCGGCCCGCACCGGCGACTGAACGCAAAACGCCCCGGGTTTGCACCCGGGGCGTGTGGCTGCTTGCCTGGACAGGCGATCCGAGCACAATCAGATCACCAGGGGCTCCCAGATTCCGGCAAGCAGTACGGCGGCCCTGAGGAACAGGACACCGGCCAGGGCGGCGACGGCAGACACCGCCAGCAAGGGTTTCTTTTTGCCGAACAACAGGGTGAAGGCGCCGATGGCGAGCGGCAGAAGAATGCCGATGCCGATCACGCCAATCCAGGTCAGCATGGCCAGGTCACCGGAGAACATGCGCTCGGCCCCGATCTGCGCGCCCATGGTTCCGACCGTCAGGCTGATGTGGATGAAGGCCAGTACCGCCAGCAGCTTCATGACGTCCAGGCCCATGCCGATGCGCAGCCCGAACGCAGCTTCGCGTTCTTCGACCCAGCCGAAGACGTAGAACAACTCCAGTACTGCGACCGTCGCGACGCTGGCGCTGATCACCCAGAGTACGGGGATCAGAGCGGTGTTCCACAGCGGAACGCCGGCAGCCGTGGAGATCAGGAAGCCGCTGTAGACCGTGGCCATGAACCCGGCAAAGGCAAATCCACCGAGAAACAGGTTGCTCTGATTGAGAACCGCGCCCCAGCGCAGGAACCAGAAGCGCTGCAGGTAGGGGATGTTGGCCAGCACGACCACGGCCGAAAAGACCAGGTGAACCGACAGGATCACAAATCCCCAGAACATCCATGACTGGAAGTTGAACGACAACTCGAGGACGGCATAGAAGATCGTGACCGGCAGGTTCCACCAGCGCGTCAGGTGACTGACCACCAGCAGCAAACCGATGACCAGAGACGCAAAGATGGTGATGGCCAGCGGAGCCTTGCGGCTGAAGTAGTAGGCCACCGAGCCCATGCCGGCAATGCCGACAAACCAGAGAAACAGGGCAATGGTCCAACTCCAGTGCGCAACGTCGGCTTGTAATGTGAGGTCCGCTACATTCATGATGCGCTCTCCACGATGAAGTACTTGGGTTTGGTTCCGGCTTTCTCGAGCAGCACCCGGTTGGGCAGCCGCCGAAGGGTCTGGGTGACGCTGCTGTTCGGATCGTTCAGGTCACCGAAATCGCGGGCGTTGGCCGGGCAGGCCTGGACACAGGCCGGCTGCTGATTGGCCGCCACCAGATCCAGGCAGGCCTGGCCCATGCACTTCTTGGGCAGACCATTGTCCGGATGCATCCAGCGCACGTTGTACGGGCAGGCTGCCACGCAGTAGCTGCAGCCGATGCACAGCCGTTCGTCGATGGCGACCAGGCCGTCGTCGTTGTAGTAGACCGCGCCGAAGGGGCAGGTGTGCACGCACGGCGCATCCTCGCAGTGCTGACACTGGTTGAGCAGCATGGTCGGGCGGCCTTGCGCGTTCGCGCTTTCGATGCGGCGAATGTTGGAGGCCAGGGAATTCCATCCCTTTTCCTCGCGATGCATCATTTCCGGCGCGTTGGTCGCGGTGCAGGCGATGATGCAGGCCCCGCAGGCCGTGCAGTTGGCTTCATTCCAGACATGAGCCAGCCGGCGGGTCGGTTTTTGTCCTCTGCGTAAACGCATGTTGATTCTCCTTAGAAGACGCTAGTTAAACAACCCGGCGAATACGCACGGATGCATTGTTGAAGGCACTGCCGGTGGTCGGGTCGATCCAGCCGGTAGTGAACCAGTGCGGATTGATGCCCTTGGCCAGCCCCTCAAAGCCCTTGGTCTGTTCCAGAATCCGCTGTCGGTTGCCGCCGACGTAGGAATAGGTAAACAACGTGCCAGGGTGGACGCGATGGGTCACTTTCAGGCGGGTCTTGGCCACCCAGCCCGTGTCCAGCCCTTCCAGCTCGACTTCTTCACCGTCGCTGATTTGCAGATGGGCTGCGTCGTCCGGGTGAATCCAGACCGAATTGTCGGCCAGGTACTGAGTCGAAAAGGCCAGCCCGGCGACCGCAGACGATCCCGACGGACTCTTGCCGTTGACCAGGTAAAACTCGCGCCGTCCGCTCGGCATGGTAAATGCCGGTGGCTCGATATGGCGGGCGAAACCGTGCTCTCGGTAACCGCGCCGAACCGGGTGAAAGGCATAGATTTCCAGCTTGCCGCTGGGCGATGCGAACGGCCGCTTGTAGGGTACGTTGCCGTACTCGATATCACGGAATGTCACGAAGCCTTCGCGGAGCAATTCCTCCTTGACCTGGGCCGGATCACGGTTCCAGTTGGCGGCCAGCCCTTCAATGCGTCGATCTTCGATTGCGCCCAGGAACTCGTCCTGGAAGACATCATGCGCGTGGAAGCGCTCTTCGTACCCCAGGGAAAGGGCCCGGTCGGGATAGATCCGACGGAGCAGTTCCAGGCCGACCCAGTCGATCTGGCGAACATCGGCATCCGGGGGAGGGGCGGTAACGGCCTGGGCCAGCACGGCCGTAGGCTTGAAGGTCCAGCCCACGCCACGCAGCAGACGACGCTCCAGGAACATGTCGGTTGGCAGCACGTAGTCCGACCAGTCACAGATTTCCTGGTGCAGGATGTCGGTAGTGATCACCAGATCCAGCTTGCGCAGCATTTCCTCGATGCGCCGGGTGTTCGGATCCCGATGGAACAGGGTCGCATCGACGTTGAACAGGGCCTTGATGGGGTAAGGGCCTTCGCCGTCGACCACGCTGCGCACCACGGCTTCGAACGTGCCGTTGGTTTCCGGGAACATCTCCTGGTCGATCCGGCGGCCTGGGGGAGGCAGGGCCAGTTCGCGACCCATTCGAGTCCGAATGGTCCCGTCGGAGTCGCGGCTGAGGGTGCCCGGAACGCCGTGGCCGGGCCGGAAGCACATGCCGCCCGGCTTGTCGAAATTGCCCAGCAGACCGTTGACGGTCATCAAGGCCATGATGGCATCGGAGTCGTTGCCGTTGCGCGTGTTGTACCAGGTGTCCTCGACCACCCCGTCCATGGTGTGGAGGGTGCGGGCGATCCGGACGATGGTCGCCACCGGTACGCCGGCGACTCGGGCTGCACGCTGTGGCGTGTAGTCGTTGAGGTGCGTCAGCAACAGGTTCCAGGCCGTCGAAACTTCGACCTCGGAGCCGTCCTTGAGGGTGACCGAACCCGTGTAAGCCAGTTCCGGCACCAGTCCGTCCAGATCGTGATCGACAATCTCCTCGCCGTTGAAGACCTTGAAGCGGTTTTCGTCGCCTTCTTCTTCGAAGTCAGCTTCGCTCAGCGGCTGCCCGTCCGCCTTGATCAGGTACGGCAGATTGGTGTAGCGGCGGACGAAGTTTTCATCGTAGCGGTTTTCGTCGACCAGCACCTTGGCAACGCCGAGCATGAACACATCGTCGGTGCCGGGCACGCAGGAAATCCATTCGCCGTCGCCGTAGGCGGTGTCGGGGTGAGCCGGATTGAGAAAAGCTACCCGGGCGCCGCGTTCCTTGGCCTTGGCCAGACGGAACTGTGCGCCGATCGGCGCATTCAGGGTCCGGCCCGGCAGCAGGACGAAGCGGCAATTGTCGTAGTCCGGATCAATTACCGCATGATGGGAAAACGCACCCCCCATCATCCAGCGGCGCGCGACCACGCCGGCGGTATTGCAGGTGCTGGCCTGACCGATCAGGTTGGGGGCGTTCAGGCCCATGGTCAGCCAGGCGATTTCATTCTGGAAATTGTGCCGGGCAAAGCAGATCGAGCGCACGCCGTGTTCGTCGATGACGCCCTTCAGTCGTTCCGCGACCTCATCGAGGGCCTGCTCCCAGCTGATTTCCTCGAATTCGCCGGAACCGCGTTCTCCGACCCGTTTGAGGGGCTTTTTCAGGCGCAGGGGGCTGTTCCAGGTTGACGGCGCGGTGGCGCCGCGGCCGCACATGCCGCGCTGCGGATGTTCGGGATTCTGATTGCCGAAGACGACGAAATTGTCGCCGTTGGCCGGCGCATCGGTCTTGACCAGCCCGGTCAGGCCACAGGCCGCGCCGCACTGGTGACAGATCGTGTGACGTACATCGTAGCCGGCCTGCTGCAGGCCTTCGATGTCGACTCCGTTCGGGCCAAAGAAGCCGGCTGCATCGACCCAGCCCTTGTTGATCAGGACTGCGCCGATGCCGGCCGCGGTTGCACCACCAAGGAATGTTCTGCGCTTCATTCCCTTCCGTTCTACTGTATTCATTCCGCCGTCTCCATATGACTTGTGCTGGGCGTATTCCGGGGAACCCGGGATTCGCGCACACGATCCATTCGTGTGCCCGCTCGAGGCATATGAGACCAAACCGAATGGTGCGGTGCATTGACCCGCATCAATTAGGATTAGCTGATACTAATTAAGTGTATTCTGGATGCATTTTCACGATCGATTTCCGCTCGCCGAAACGAGTGCGCCCCCGGAACACCGAAGTGGCCGGGGGCGCGTGCGGAGGTGGTGCGGAGTCAGTAGTTGCCGGGCGGGCGCAGTTCCGGAGTCGGAACGCGGATCTGCAGCGGACCGGGCGCGTCCAGCTCCTCCTTGATCGCATGGCGCATCAGGTCCCGGAAATCGGACACGGCCATGAAGAACTCGCGCATGATCAGGATCCATATGCGCATGCCGTAGCGGGTCAGAACCAGGTGATCACCTTTGTCGCGAACCGCGCCCATCACGCGCAGCCCGAGAATCTCGGGGGCCAGCTTGCGGAAAAAGCCGGGATAGCGGGATTCGGCCATCTTCTTGTCCAGCGACAGACCGAACAGATTCATCAGCATGAAGTAGCGCAGGCGATCGCGCTGCGTCAGCGGCTGGTGCCGACTGATGCCGAACCGACCATTGGCGATCTGGCGGTTGTAGTGATTGAGCGAAAAAGTGCTCGAATAGAGCACCCCGTCGAGGTAGCTCAGCGAGCCCGAGCCCAGCCCCAGGTACTCCTCGTTCTCAATGACGTATTCATCGGTGGTATCTCCTTTCTTGTTGAAGCACCAGGCCGAGGAGGGGGTGTAGTCGGAGGGCAAGGCATCCAGCACCAGACGGTACATATGCCCCTCGCGGTTGAAATCCACCGAACCCATCATCTTTAGCATCTTGCGCTGGGTGCTCTCGGCGCTCATCAGCGGATAAAACGTGGTCTGGGTGATGCCCAGTTCGCGCGTGATCAGGTCCACATCGCGCAGCAGCGACTCGTCGGTCTGCTGCGGCAGGTTGAAGATCATGTCGGCATTCAGGGTTTCGAAAAAGCCGTTGGCGCGCTCCAGACCCGCCATGACCTTCTCGGCCGAGCCGTACTTTTCGTACCGGTCCATCTGCTTGAGCAGCTCGTTATCCAGGCTCTGGACCCCTACCGACAGGCGCGTCACGCCGGCGTCTCGCACGATCTGCATGGTCTCCGGCGTCAGGTCATCGGGGTTGGTCTCGACCGAGATGCTGTCGATCGGGCTGAGCATTCTGACCAGGTTCAGCGTTTCGGCCAGTTCCGAGGGCATGACGGTCGGCGTTCCTCCCCCGACGTAGATGTCGGAAAACCGGTAACCGGCATCATGTGCCATGCGAATTTCCTGCCGCAAGCTATTGAAATACTTGGTGGCCTTATCCTCCTTGAAGCAGACCCGGTGGAAGGAACAAAACGGGCACAAGACCACGCAAAACGGAATGTGCAGATACAGCATGTAGGTCCGCGACGGATCGGGCGGCGGCAGCGACTCGCTGGGAGTCAGGCCGTCGAACTTGGTCAAACGCTTGCTGTTGTGTCTGAACCCTGCGGTCAGAACCCGATCCATGATCGTCACGTGGCGCTTCCTTTCGTTTGTGATTGCACTCAACGCAACATTGTAACCAGCGTCCAGGATTCGGCGTCAACGACGTTGGATGCGACTGCGGCGGCACGCTGGTGTACCATTTGTGCGGACTTTTCTGCCCGGCGCCCCCATGGTCTTCATCCGATGAGCAAGGCAAAACGAGCCCCCACGAACCTGCAGGCCCTGACGCCGCTAGTGGCCCTGATCGCCATGCTGATCGCGTCGGTCTGGCTGTTTGGCGACGATTCGTCCTACGGGCCAAACCAGATCGCCCTGCTCATTGCAGCGGCCATCGGCAGCGTGATCGCACTGCGCAACGGGTATCACTGGACCCAGATCCAGGAGGGCATTACCCGCGGAATCTCCATCGCCCTGGGGGCGATCCTGATCATCCTCATGGTCGGCGCCCTGATCGGCACCTGGCTTCTGGCCGGCGTGGTGCCGACCATGATCTACTACGGGCTGGAACTGCTCAACCCGGCCTGGTTCTACGCGGCCAGCTGCCTGATCTGCGCGGTGGTTTCGATCTCCATCGGCTCTTCCTGGACCACCGCTGCGACCATCGGCGTGGCCCTGATCGGCGTTGCCGTCGGCCTGGATCAGTCGCTGGCCATTACGGCCGGTGCGGTGCTGTCCGGCGCCTACTTCGGCGACAAGATGTCGCCACTGTCGGATACCACCAACCTGGCCCCGGCGGTCAGCGGCACCGAGCTGTTCGCCCACATCCGCTACATGGCGCTGGTTGCGGTACCGGCCCTGGTTCTGGCGTTGATCGGCTATGTGCTCCTGGGTGGCGGCGAGGCGGGCCAGGCGGATACCGCCGGTCTGGTCGTGATGCAGACCCAGCTTCAGACCTTGTTCAATATCAATGTGCTGATGCTGGTGCCCCTGGCCGTGCTGTTTACCCTTGCCGTGGCGCGCGTTCCTGCCTTGCCGAGCATTTTCATCGGCGCCATGCTGGGTGCTGTCTGGGCGCTGCTGTTCCAGCCGGAACGGGTCGCTGAAATGGCCTCCGAGACCGGCATTCTGGCCAGTATCGAGGTGGTCTGGCTGGCCCTGGCCGACGGCACGGTCGTTGAAAGCGGCGAGGCCAACCTGGACCGTCTGCTCAGCGGCGGCGGCATGTCGAGCATGCTCAACACCGTCTGGCTGGTGCTGTGCGCGATGACCTTCGGGGCAGTGATGGAGAGCACCGGCCTGCTGCGCAAGCTGCTCGACGAAATCGTCGGCGTGATCAAGAGCACCACCTCGCTGGTGATTACCACCATCCTGACCGCGTTCGGCACCAACGTGATGACGGCCGATCAATACATGGCCATCGTGCTGCCCGGAAGGATGTTCCGGGCCGAGTTCCGCGAACGCAAACTGGACCCGCGGGTGTTGTCGCGCAGTCTGGAAGGGGGAGGGACCATCACCTCGCCCCTGGTTCCGTGGAACACCTG
>PWJA01000229.1 GCA_003560975.1 Gammaproteobacteria bacterium | reverse complement strand
GGCTGGCTGATCGATCTCGGTCCAGCCCACCGGGTTCGGCAGCGCCCGCTGAAGGTAGCGGGCGCGCGTCTCCACCGTCTCGATGCGGGCACTCGCCTGGTCCTGGACGATCTGGACCCGGACCCTGGTTTGCCTCCGGGGGGAGTCGATGAAACCACCGGCGAGGCCTGCGTACGCAGCACCGACTTCGCCTCCTTCCGTGCGCTGGCGGATTCTTTCCTGCCCGAGCCTGCCAACGGCGCGGTCTGCGTGGAGTTCGACCTCGATGAGCGTACCCGGGCGATCAGTCGCTTCAAAGAAAGGCCCGAGAACGCAGCGATGAACTCGGCGATTCGTTCCTGGAGCTGGTCCGTGACGGTTCAAGCGCGGCCCTGAGAGCCCACGCTACTCGTCGCGCCCGCTGCGCCAGATCGAAATCAGCAGCCATACCCCGCCCAGAGCGGCGCCGACGAAACCGATCAGCCCGAAAAGCGGCAGACCGAAAGCCTGACGATCGCTTTGCACGTTGAGCACGATGGCCGACCCGATGATCAGGGCCGCCGTCACCACGCCCAGGGTCATGCGGCTGGCGGCGCGATCGAGCTTGTTGCCGACCTCCTTGAGCGAGCGGATGTCCAGGTGCACCTCGATACGGCCCCGGCGGATCGCGCGCATCAGACGGCTCAGGTCGGTCGGCAAGGATCCCAGCACCTTCAGACTGTCGGTCAGGCCCTGCTGCATGCGGCGGGCGATGTTGGCCGGCGAATAGTGCCGCTTGAGCACGTCCTCGACGATCGAGGCCGACTCCCCGGCCATGTCGAAACCCGGGTCCAGCGAACGCCCCATCCCCTCCATGGTGATGAAGGCCTTGAGCATCAGAACCAGGTCGGCCGGCAGCACCAGCGAATGATTTCTCAATACCCCGGTGATTTCGCCGATCATCTGGCCCATGTCCAGTTTTTCCAGCGGCACCCCGTGGTAGTGGTCGATGAATTCGGTGATGTCGTCGCGCAGCGTGTCCGACACCGTGTCGTCGCTTTCGCTCCAGTCGATCAGCGTGGTCGCGACCAGGTCCGGATCGCGCGACACCAGGCCGTAGAGCAGTTCGGCGACCTCCTGGCGGCGATCCGCCGACAAGCGCCCGACCATCCCGAAGTCGAGCAGCCCGATCCGGTTTTCAGGAAGATACTTGACGTTGCCGGGATGCGGATCGGCGTGGAAAAAACCGTGCTCCAGGATCATCTTCAGAATGATCCGCGTTCCCGCCCGGGCGATCGCGGACCGGTCCAGCCCGGCCCGATCCACCGCCTCCAGGTCGCGCCCGGGAATGCCGTCGAGGTAGGTCTGCACGTTGAGCCGCTCGCCGCTCCAGGGCCAGAACACTTCCGGTACGACCAGGCTGTCGTCCTCCTTGAAGGTTCGGGCAATGCGCTCGGCGTTGCGGCACTCGGCGGCAAAATCCAGCTCGCGGCGCAAGGTGGCGGAAAACTGGCGAACCAGCAACTGCGGCCGGTAGCGCTGCAGCTCTTCGGCCTCGCTTTCAATGATCTCGGCCAGGCGCTGGAGCAGGCGCAGGTCGGCCTCGACCACCGGTCGAATTCCCGGTCGGCGTACCTTGACCACAACATCGGTTCCATCGTCCAGCCGGGCGCGATGCACCTGACCCAGAGAGGCGGCCGCCAGCGGCTCCGGATCGATCCAGGAAAACACGTCCTCCGGCGCCGCGCCGAGGTCCTCGGTGAGCTGACGGCGGATGGCGTCCCACTCCACGGGCGGCGCCCGATCCTGCAGCTTCTGAAACTCGCCCAACCATTCCGGCCCGAACAGATCCACGCGCGTGGCCAGAACCTGGCCAAGCTTGACAAAGGTCGGGCCGAGCTCTTCGAGAATGCGACGAATTCGCTCCGGCGGCTTCAGGCGGGCCAGCTCCTCGGCCTTTTTCCAGTGCAAGACCTTGCCGGCGCGCTCGAGCGCGCCGGCCATCCCGATGCGCCGGACGACATCCCCAAACCCGTAGCGGATGAGGACCGCGGCAATGTCCTGGACCCGGCCCAGGTCGCGGGCTGCATTCAGTGCCTGCCACAACATCAACGGACTCCCGCGGCCATGCCGGCATGGAGGAGGAATTTCATCTTCGACCGTTCTTGACCCATTCGACCATGGTAAGCGCAGCGCCCGGTTCGCGCAGCAAAGCGCGGAATCAAATTCTGCGTTTGTTGACCGCAAGTTGCGCCATCGGCTGCTCGCACAGGCAAACAGGCGGTATCATTCCAACGGATCAATCGACGACCCGCATTGCCCCTTGCTTCCGGAAACGAACCGCCGCCGCCCGACTCTGCTCCTGATGCTGCTCGCAGCGATCGTGATGTCCGGTTGCGCCAGCCGTCCGCCCCAGCAGCAGGACAACATCTGCAGCATTTTTCGCGAGCAGCCGCGCTGGTACGACCACGCACGGGCATCCGAACGACGCTGGGGCACACCGATTGCCGTCCAGATGGCCTTCGTCCAGCAGGAATCCTCGTTCCGCGCCCGCGCCCGTCCCGAGCGGAACCGGATTCTGGGCTTCATTCCCGGGCGGCGCCCGTCGTCGGCGCGCGGCTATGCCCAGGCTCAGGACCCGGCCTGGCAGGACTACCAGCAGGCGACCGGGAACCGCCGCGCACGGCGCAGCAACATGGCCGACGCGCTGGACTTCATCGGCTGGTACAACGACGTAAGCCATCGCCGCCTCGGCCTGGCCAAGACCGACGCCTACCATCTTTATCTGGCCTACCACGAGGGCCATACCGGCTTCCAGCGCGGAGCGTGGCGCAACAATCAACAGCTACGGGCCATTGCCAGCCGCGTCGATCAGCTGGCCATGAACTACTCGCGTCAGCTGCCAGCCTGCGAGAGCCGACTGCGCTGTCGACGCTGGTATCAGATTCGTCCGTTCTGCCGCTGAGGCACGACCTGCAGATAGACCCAGCCGCCCACGGCCCCGGCCAGGCTCAACAGAAGCTGACCCATCACGCTGCGGGCGGCGGCAATCAGCGTAATCGGCAGCATCGCGTCGATGATCAGCAGCGCGGTCACAACGGCGGTGAAACCGGCCAGCGGAAACAGCCAGACCCTGTGGCGCGGCCAGCGACGGGCCAGCCCGCCGGCCACCAGAAATGCGACCAGAAAGCCCAAGGCCACGATCAGGCCCCAGGTCGGGCCAAAACTGGCCAGGTCGAAGACCGTCGTGCCGATCCGGTCGCCAAAGGACACCGGCTGGTAGATCCGGGCAATGGCCGCGAGGTTGGCCTGGGTCTGGATGAAGCTGCCAAGCACGGTGGTCGCAACGACCGCCGCACCCCAGCCAAGAGCGACCTTGAGCATCAGAAAAACTCCATCGAAGAGGCGGATTCACTGCCCCGGCAGGCGATTTCTACCATAGTGGTGGTATCTTACCGCGCATGCATGCGTTTCTCGGATTGTCCTGTGTGAAGTCGGTCGCGCTGCCCCTCGCCGTCGTGCTGGGGACGTCGGCGGCCGTGGCCGAGCCCGACTATCGCGTCGAAACCCTGGCTGATGGCCTGGAACATCCCTGGGCGCTGGTCTGGCTGGACGAAAATCGGATCCTGATCTCGGAGCGCGCCGGCCGCCTGCGGGTTTTTGAAGACGGGTCGCTCAGGCCCGACCCGGTGGCCGATGTGCCGGCCAGCTTCGTGGCTGCCCAGGGCGGTCTGCAGGACCTGGTTCTGCATCCGGATCACGCCGAAAACGGCTGGATCTACCTCAGTCTGGCGCACGGCGATGCGTCGGCGAACGCCACGCGCGTGGTACGCGGTCGCCTGGACGACAATCGCTGGGTCGACAACGAAATCATCTTTACTGCCGCCCCGAGCAAGGCCACTGCCGTTCACTACGGCGCACGCATGGTGTTCATGAACGATGGCTCCCTGCTGGTCAGCGTCGGCGACGGCTTCAACCTGCGCGAGGAGGCCCAGCGGCTCGACAGCCACATCGGCAGCATCGTGCGCATTACCGACTCCGGCGAGGTACCGCCGGACAATCCGTTCCTTGACCGGGCGGACGCGCTACCGGAGATCTACAGCTACGGCCATCGCAATGTTCAGGGCCTGGTGGTCGATCCCGCGACCGGTCTGGTCTGGTCCCATGAACACGGGCCGCGCGGCGGCGACGAGCTCAACCGGATCCGGCCCGGCCGCAACTATGGCTGGCCGGTGGTCACCCACGGCATCGACTACTCGGGCGCGCGCATCACGCCGTATACAAGCCGCCCCGGCATGGAAGACCCGCTGATCGACTGGACTCCCTCCATTGCCCCGGCCGGCATGAGCCAGTACCGGGGCGACCTGTTCCCCGACTGGAACGGCGATCTCCTGGTTGCCAGCCTGGCGGAACGCACGCTGCGCCGCATCCGGCTGGACGGCGAGCAGGTACTGGGGGACGAGATCGTTCCTCTGAACCTGGATCGGCGTCTGCGCGACGTCCGGATCGGACCCGACGGTGCGCTGTACCTGCTTACCGATGAAGCCGACGGCGCGCTGCTGCGCGTCACGCCGGGGGGCTGAGGGTGGTCGCGGTCAGCCAATTGCTGCGGGCGCGGGTGGCACGCATCCTGGTCTGGACGCTTGCCCTCGTTCCGCTGGTGTTTTTTGCGCTGGGCGTGCGCCTGAGCGATTTCGCGAACCTGGCCGCCGTTTTGAACCTGCTCGGACGCCTCAGCGGCGTGCTGGGTCTGGCGTTCCTGCTCCTGTCGGCCGCCCTGAGCGCGCGCGTGCCGGGCTTCGATCAGCCGTTTGGCGGTCTGACCAAACTATGGAAAACGCATCACCGGCTTGGCGCCGCCGCGCTGCTGCTGCTCATGGCCCATCCCCTGTTGCTGGCCTTCTCGGCTCAGGTGCACGACAGCAGCCTGGCCTTCGCGACGCTGTTTCCACCGCTGTCGGACCTGGCAACCTGGAGCGGCTGGCTGGCATTGGTGCTGATGATGGTGTTTCTCGCCCCCAGCTTCAGTTTTTTCGGCCCGCCCGACTACGAGCGCTGGAAGCGAGTTCATCAACTGGCCGCGCTGGCCGTGATCTTTTCGCTCATCCACACCTTCCTGTTCAGCCGCACCATGCCGGCATGGCTGGACCTGGTGATCTGGACGATCTTCGCCGCGCTGGCCCTGGGCGCGGTGCTGTGGCGTTTTGTCTTTTCCCGCCGCGTCGGCCGGCTACCCTACACCGTGGTCGACATCGAGCGACCGGCCAACAACGTCATCGAAATGACCCTGGAGCCGCGTCGACGTCCGCTGCAGTACCACGCCGGCAACTTTGTCTACATGACCCCGTTCGACCGCGATCTCGACAACGGCTACGGCGAGGAACATCCGTATACCCTCTCGTCCTCCCCGCTTGAATCGAATCTGCGCATTGCCATCAAGGACCTCGGCAACGCCAGCCGCGCCCTGCAGGCCATCAACCTGGGGGCCCGGGTCACGGTCGAAGGGCCGTTCGGGCGTTTTTTCAAAAGCCCGGACGCGGTGCCCAGGCCGGAGCTCTGGGTCTCCGGCGGGATTGGAGTCACGCCGTTTCTGGCGCGCATGCGACACCTTTCCGCTCTCGATGAAGGTGGCGATATACGATTCATTTACTGCGTTCAGGACGAAGCGCGGGCTCTCTACCTTCCGGAACTGGAAAAGCTGGCGGCCTCGATTCCCGGCTGCAAGCTCGTTGCGCACTATTTCTATCGCGAAGGACCGCTGACCCGGACGTTCCTGCGCGAGCATTGCGGCGATATCGAGCAGCGCGAGGTCTATATCTGCGGACCGCAACCGCTGAACCGACTGGTCCAGTCGCACCTGCGCGCCCTTGGCGTGCCGCGCGCGGCCATTCACAGTGAAGAGTTCGAGCTGCTATGAAGAAGATCACCTTCTCAGCCTTCGTCGCGTTCTGGGCCAGCGCCGTGACCGTTGCCCTGCTGCACGTGCTCGCGCCGCAGCCGGATTCCACCCCCAGAGACAACGATGAACTTCCCGGCTATACCCTCGAGGACGTCGCCGAACACGATACCCTCGACAGCTGCTGGATGGCGATTGAAGGCAAGGTCTACGATTTCACCGACTACATTCCCGATCATCCAACGCCTGCGCGCATCATGGAAGTCTGGTGCGGACGCGAAGCCACGGAAGGCATGCGAACCAAGGGCATCGGCCGCGACCATAGCCCGGCCGCCTGGGCGATGATGCGGCCCTACCGGATCGGCGAACTGGTCGAAGAATAAAACCCGATGCGCTCGCCTGATGCTCAGGCGAGCTCGAGTGGCTTCCGGGCCAGCGGCATGGTCATGCAGCGGCAGCCGCCGCCGCCACGACTGAGCTCGGCCCCGTCAATGCTTACCACGATTCTTTCCTCTGGTCCCATCTCGCGGCGACCGGCAATGATGTCCTCCCCGCGGGCGACGTTGAAACCGGCATCGGACAAGGCGCCCAGGGTGTGCTCGTTGTGTGCATAGCCGAGAATCCGGCCGGGCCCGAAGGCAAAGAAATTGGCTCCGCTGGCCCACTGCTCGCGCTGCTGCAGAAATTCATCGCTGCCGCCGCAGGCGATCGGAGCCAGATCCACACCCAGATCGGCCAGGGCCGGCAGCACGCCATCGTATTCGCGAATGGTGGCCTGCTCCGGATCATCGAAGCGGCAATGGAACGCGCGCGAACGATGGCCACCGGTGATCAACGGCGGAAAGACCACACACTTGTCCCGATCGATCATGGTGAAAATCATGTCCAGATGGATGGTTGCCCTGGTCTTGGGGATTTCCACGACGACAAAGTTGCGCACCGGTCCGCGCGCTGCGATCGAACGCATGAGCTGGTCGATGCCGGCCACGGAAGTACGCTCGCTGTAGCCGATCACGACCAGGTCGCGACGAATCACCAGAAGATCTCCGCCTTCGATCGTGACTTCGGAATCCCGGTTGTCGGTTCCGTCAAAGTAGAAGCCGGCGCTTTCAACGCGAGGGTGATGTTTGAAAATCGCCTTCAGCAGCAGCGCTTCGGCGACGCGCGCCTTGTACGCCATTGAACCGATGATCACCCGGTTGTTCAGACACATGGTGGCATCGCGGGTAAAAAACGTGTTCGGCAGCGGCGGGATGGCGTAGCGCGATGGGTCGAGGAATTTTTCCAGACTCACGGATTTTTTCGGCGTGCCTTCAATCAGCCGCCCGGCCAGCTCACGCGACGGCAACTCGACCAGAGCATCAATCAATTCCGGGCAATGGTAGAGCCGGCATAGTTCATTGACCAGCGCACCGCGGATCTGATCGCTTTCCAGCACATCGCGCAGCAGATCCTTGAGTTCGAGCACCTGAGCCACTTGTTCCAGTACACCTTTGAGCTGGCGGTGTTCGCCCAGCGCCAGACGCAGGCTCAGGATGTCGTCGTACAGAACCTCGGCGGCCGTGTCCGGCGTCATGTTCTCCATTTCCTGGCCCGGGGTATGCACGACGACCGTGTCGAGCGTGCCGATTTCCGAGTCCAGACCGATACGGATGGTCATGGGGCCAAGCTCCTGCTGAATAATCCGGGCAGTATAAATCCTTCCGGTCAGGAACCTGGGCTTTCATGCGGAGGTTCTTCTCAATCGGCATTCACGATCAGAAAAGCTGCTGTCGGAACGCACTACCTGATTTTGCGTTATTCTGTTCATTACAACCACGTGTTGTTGTTCAGAACAATTACCACTACAACAGAACAAGAGACCCCACCATGCAATCTCGAGAAGATACCCGATTGGAACAAGCAGCCTCCGCCGAGGGTGCCGAGTCAGCTGCCGAAGCACAACCCAAACGTCGTGGCCGCCCGCCCGGCTCGAAGAACAAGAAAAAGAAAGTGATCGGCAAAAAGACAAGCAAGAAAAAGACAACAAAGAAAAAGACAACAAAGAAAAAGGCAACGAAAAAGAAAGCCGCGAAGAAAAAAGTCGGCAAGAAAAAAGCGACCAAAAAGAAAGCAAGCAAAAAATTCGGAAGCAAGAAGGTCGCAAAGAAAAAACGCGGCAAGAAAAAAACCACCAGAGCAACCGCCGGTCAGGACAGCATGGCACGCTTGATGGCTGCCGTCGAAGAGTTGCGCGAAGCAGTCGTCGATCTGGCCCAGTCCAAGGCCGAGGAGCAGCAATCGGCCGTGGCCGATCTGCGCAAGGCTGCGCAATCCAGGATTGCCGAGATCGAAGATGCAGCCGTACGCAGCCTCAAGAAATTCGGCTTGTAGACAGCAGCAGCAGAAATTCCGATCCGGGCGGCTTCGGCCGCCCTTTTTTTTTGCCTGGCGCCCTTTTTCTTGCCTGGCAACGACGGACCGGCTGCCCGTCGGCGATTTGGCGATTTTCTTTGCCCAACGCACACGAGGCAGGTATCGTTGACACATCAATCCGATCGAACGATGGAGCAGCATGTTGGAAGTACGAGGTGTCTACACCGCCCTGGTCACGCCGCTGGATGCGGCCGGCGAGATCAACTACGAGGTTCTAGGCGAGATCATCGAGCGCCAGATCGCTGCCGGCGTGGCCGGTGTGGTGCCGATGGGTACGACCGGGGAATCGCCGACCATGTTCAACGCCGAACACGATGCGGTCATTCGCTACACGGTCGAAAAAGCCGCTGGGCGCATCCAGGTCTGGGCCGGGACCGGCTCGAACAATACCCAGCAGGCCATCCGGACCACGCGCGAAGCGCAGAAATCCGGCGCCGATGGCGCCCTGATCGTCACGCCGTACTACAACAAGCCGTCCCAGGCCGGGCTGGTCCGTTATTTCCACGACATCAGCCAGGCCTGCGATCTGCCGATCATGGTCTACAACATCAAGGGACGAACGGCAGTCAACGTCGAAACCGAAACCCTGGTCGAGATCGCAAGCATTCCTTCGGTGGTCGCGGTCAAGGAAGCTTCGGGCGATCTGGGTCAGATGGCCGAAGTACTGCAGCGCGTCGTGCGCGCCTCCGAGCGGCCCTTCCGCGTAGTCTCCGGGGACGACGCCCTGACCCTGCCGCTGATGGCCATTGGCGGCCATGGGGTGGTCTCGGTGGCGTCGAACCTGGTCCCTGAACGGATGGTGGCGATGGTCGGCGCAGCCGCCGCCGGCGACTTTACCGGCGCCCGCGAAATCTACTTCGAGCTGCTGCCCATCTTCCAGGCTGCCTTTATCGAATCCAACCCGGTCCCGATCAAGGCGGCCATGAACCTGTGCGGCATTCCGGTCGGCAGCGTTCGCAGCCCCCTGGCGCCGTTGAGCGAGGCCAGTCAGACGCGACTGGAAACGGTCTTGCGCGCAACGGGTCTGATCGACTGAGCCGGCATCAGAAAAAAAGCGCGCAGCCGGGGTGGAGCTGATTCGTCAAGCCCCCGAATAACGCTTCGCGGCAGCAGCAGACAAGCGGAAGATGGCTGGTGCCCGGAGCCGGAATCGAACCGGCACGGAGTTTCCTCCGAGGGATTTTAAGTCCCTTGCGTCTACCAATTTCGCCATCCGGGCAACCTTGGAACGCCATGATAAGCGACCCGAGCGGCCGGCAGGCCACAACGGTGGGTCGGATCCTCGGGAATGCGGGGAAATGGAGGCTAGGCCCGGAGTCGAACCGAGGTACACGGCTTTGCAGGCCGCTGCATAACCACTCTGCCACCTAGCCTTTGGTGGTGCGTTTGCGCTTCCAGTATACCCAAAGCCGAGGCCGG
>PWJA01000254.1 GCA_003560975.1 Gammaproteobacteria bacterium | reverse complement strand
GGGTGCCGGTGGTTGCCGTCGCGAGCGAAAGCGGGGTCGAGACCCTGCCCATCGTGGCCGGGGACTATCGCGGCCAGGCCGATCCCCATGTCTGGATGGATCCCCGGCGCGCCGGGGAAATGGTCGCCGCGATCGCCCATCATCTGGCCGCCCTGTTGCCCGAACAGGCCGATTCCCTGCGCGCCAACGCCGAGGCCTATCGGACTGAACTGGTTGACCTGTACGAGGAAATGGCCGAAGGCCTCGCGGCCATTCCGTCAGAGCGGCGGGTGTTGATCAGCAGCGAGGCGGCGTTCGTCTACTTTGCCGACACCTTTGATTTCTTCCACGACGGCATCTGGGGCAGCAACGCCGAAACCGAAGGAAGCCCGCGCCAGCTGATGCGAATTACCGACGTCATCGAAGAGCGGCAGCCGCGGGCAATCTTCTGGGAAAGCACGGTCTCCAGCCGCCAGGTGGAAAGCATCTCGGTCGATGTCGGCGTGGCCCACCATGGACCGCTGCATGTCGACTCGCTCGACGTGCCGGGCAGCGAAGCCGACAGCTACCCGGGGATGATGCGGGAAAACGTGCGCGTTCTCCGGGAGGCGCTTGCCGATGGCCGCTGAAACCCCCAACCAGGCAGTGCCGGCGGTCCAGGTGGCGGGCCTGACGGTTGCGTATGACTCGGCGCTGGCCTTGGACAACGTCGATCTGGCCCTGCCCGCCGGTCGACTGATTGCCGTGGTCGGGCCCAACGGAGCCGGCAAATCCACCCTGTTGCGTACCCTGGTGGGCAGCCTGAAACCGACCCGCGGCAGCGTGTTCATCCACGGCCAGGATGCCGAGCGCCAGCGCCGCTCCGGCCAGATTGCCTACATGCCCCAGCACGAGCAGGTCGACTGGGACTTCCCCCTGTCGGTGCGCGACGTGGTGCTGTGCGGACGCTACGGGCGGATCCGCCTGGAGGGCGGCTGGCGGCGTTTCCTCTTGCCGGCGATGGTGTCGGATCGGCATCAGAAAGCGGTCCGCGAGGCGCTGGAAGCGGTCGATATGCACGACAACATGGATCAGCCCATCGAGACCCTGTCCGGCGGCCAGCGCAAGCGCGTGCTGCTGGCCCGAGCCCTGGCCCAGGATGCCCGGCTTTTGCTGCTCGATGAGCCCCTGGTGGGCGTGGACCGGCGCAGCGAGGATCTGATCATGCAGGTGCTTTGTCGGCAGCGCGACCAGGGCCGGACGGTGGTGATGGTGACCCACGACATCGTCGGGGCGCGGCGAGATGCCGACTTCGCCGTGCTGATCAACCGCCGCGTGGTCGGCACGGGCGATCCGCACGATCTGTTGAGCGACGACATGATCTCGCGAACGGCCACGGCCGCCTGGCTTAGCAATCGCGGCCAGCGCTACCAGGCCGACACCCTCGAGGTGGCATGATCGAAACGCTACAGGGGGCGGGAGAGGCGGTCATCGACCTCCTCATCGGCGCCATGATGGTGGTCGTCAACCTGCTGCCCGAGACGCTCGCCGAGCCGTTTCAGTATCGGTTCATGCAGCGCGCGCTCCTGACCTCGATCCTCGTCGGCGCGGTCTGCGGCCTGCTGTCGAGCTACGTCATTCTCAAGCGCTGGTCTTTGCTCGGAGACGCCATTTCCCACGCGGTTCTGCCCGGCGTGGCGATTGCCTACCTGCTGGGCTGGCCGTTTTTCGTTGGCGCGTTCGCGACCGGCGCGCTGACTTCGCTCGGTATCGGCGTCATCGAGCGCAACACGCGCATCAAGTCCGATGCCGCGATGGGGCTGATGTTCACGGCCGCGTTCGCGCTGGGTGTGGTGATCATCAGCCAGATCGCCACCTCGACTCACCTGATGCACATCCTGTTCGGCAACGTGCTCGGCGTTCGCTACCCCGCGCTGATGCTGACCCTGTTCGCCGGGGTGCTGGTGCTGACCGTCGTGCTTCTGTTCTACAAGGAGCTGCTGGTCTACGTGTTCGATCCGGTCCAGGCGCGCTCGCAGGGCCTCAACACCAGCTTCATTCACTACGGGCTGATTCTGCTGCTGACCCTGACCATCGTCGCCAGCCTGGAAACGGTCGGCATCATCCTGGTCGTATCGATGCTCGTTACACCGGGTGCGACTGCCTATCTGCTCGTCAACCGGTTGTCCACCATGCTGGTTCTGTCGACCGTGATCGGTATCGTGTCGGCCGTGATCGGACTGTATCTGGCCTTTCAGTTCAACGTGGCCTCCGGCGGCGCCATCGTCCTGGTCGTCAGCGCCTTTTTCCTGCTGGCCTTCCTGTTTGCCCCCCAGCGCGGAGTGGCCACGCGCTGGCTCAAGCAAAGCGCCGGGTAGGTCCGCCTGACCCCGGACCTGCCCGGGGAACCGCCAGGGAACAGAAACCGTGCTTGTATACAGGGTTCGGGCATTGCGATATCCTTGCAGGAGCAAGGGATTCGGGTTGCCACGTTTCGATACATCCATGCCAGGGCGAAATGGTTCAGGCATTGGACATTACCAGGGAGTATCCACATCATGCAGTGCAATGTTCGACGTATTTCGGGGCCAGGCGTTGTTCTGGCCAGTCTGTTTGCTGCCTCACTGGCCTGGGGCCAGGCCATCGTGCCGGGGTTCGACGCCGATACCCTGCCGCCCAACGACGACTTGTCGACGGCTGCCGTCCCGCTCGGATTCACGGTGGATTTCTTTGGGATCTCCCGTTCCGAGGTATTCGTCAACAACAACGGCAACGTCACCTTTGATTCGGAACTGAGCACGTATACCCCGTTTGATCTGACCTCGACCGGCCAGGAAATCATCGCCCCGTTCTTTGCCGATGTCGATACCCGCAGGGCGGGAGACCCGGTGACCTACGGCACCGGGACCTTCGATGGTCGCCCGGCCTTCGGGGTGAACTGGATCAACGTCGATTACTACGACAGCGATCCGTCCCATACCAATCGCAACAGCTTCCAGCTCATCCTGGTCGACCGTTCAGACGTCGCCGCTGGAGATTTCGATATCGTGTTCAACTTTGACCAGATCCAGTGGGAAGCCGGGGAGGCCAGCGGCAGTGACGAGAATGGCCTTGGCGGGGATTCGGCGCGGGTCGGCTACTCCAACGGCACGGGCGATCCGGGCACCTTTTTCGAGCTGCCCGGATCGGCGATCAACGGGGCCTTTCTGGATGGTGGCCCCAACGCTCTGGTTTCGAACCGTCTCAACAGCACCGTCGACGGACGCTACATATTCCAGTCCCGCACCGGTGGTATCGACCCTGGAACGCCTCCGCCAAGCGCACCGGCCGTGCCGGTTCCCGCCGGCCACTTATTCGGCTGGCTGATCCTGGCCCTGTTCCTGTTGACTGCCGGAGTATTGACGGCCAGGCGTTTCTGATCCAGCGCCAGCTGCTGCAACCGAATCAGCGGGACTGCCCGGTCGGGCAGTCCCGTTTTTTTTGCTTGGCTGCTGCGTGGCGGCAACGTCCTGCCCCTGCGGCCGGGCAGGCCCATCTGCAGCATCCGCACAAAAGTTGCCTGATCACGGCGCGGCAGGGGCTATCGGCCGGGCGCAGCATAGGTGATTCCACGTACGTGGTATCGCGGATGGATCGTCTCCAATTCGGTCGCCACAATGGTTCGCACTGAATCCAAGGAGAAACCCGATGTTACGCAATCTCATTTCACTGTCCGCCGTCGCTTTTGCAGCGCTGATGTTTGCCACCGCAGCGCTGGCCGGTACGCCCGAAACCGAAAACGGGGTGACCACGATTCACCTCGACCAGTACAACGGCTACTTCGCCGCCAGGGAAACGCTGGCCGGGCTGGAGCCGGGAACCTATGAATTCGTGATCACCAACAAGGCCGAAAAAGTGGTCGGCTGGCAGGTTCAGAACGCTGCCACCCACGAGCAGCTCGACATGTTTCCGCTGCAGCCCGGCGAGACCGGCACGAGCACGGTCGAAATCACCGACGATGGCTTTCGCTACCGCTGCCCGATCAATCCGACGCCCTGGTATGAGGTCGGAGTCGGCGGGTGAGGTCGGTCAGCTACTCGGCATCCGATGTCACGCCCAGGCCCAGAACGGTGCGGTTGGCATAGGCGAAGTAGGCGGCTACCTGGTTGATCTCGAGGATCAGGCCGTCGTCCCAGCCCGCCAGCCGCATCTGTTCGACCAGGATTTCGGTCACCTCGCAGGGCGCGCGGGTGAGCTGCCCGACGTAGTCAAGTGCGAGTACCCGGGCCTGGCTGAAGACCCGGTCCAGCGGGCCGCGCAGCAGGGCGGCAATCCACTGTTCGGCCAGGCTGTCGTTTTGAAGCGCCCGGACCATGCCGCGCAAATGGTGATGGAGGCAATATTCGCAGCGGTTGATCCGGCTGACCAGCACGCCAATGGCTTCGGCGAAGGCGGGATCCAGCCGGTTGTCGCGATGATGCAGTACCGCGCGGTACAGCGCCATGTGGCCGTCGAGCGTGTGGGGTCGTTCGCCGTGGGCGAGGATGATCTGATCGAGCCGTGCCGGCGGCGCGCCCAGTTTGCGGTAGCTCGCGGCCAGCTTGCCCCGGGCGTCCTGGGGCGATGTGATGCGAATCCATACCATGTCTGCTGCTGCTCCTGAATCCTTCCGAAGACCGGATCGCGCTGAATGTCATTGCGCTGCTCGTCCCGTCGCCTGGGTGATGCTGGCTCGCCGCTCTGCGCCGTCGAACCCGCGCCAGTCGTCGAGCAGTTCGTCGAGCAGTTCGTCGAGCTCGGCTTCGGGGTGCACGTAAAAGATGACTTCGGGTGGTCGGCTGCGGCGAATCCGGCCGTAGGTGACGGGCTTGCGACGCTCTGAAGCCTGCAGCAGGACTTTCAACAGCCCAAGGGGTGAGGCTCACCGTTTGGCTGATTGCCCTGCTACATTTGGGTCTCACTATTGCCTGAAGAGTCTTACCGCCATGTCCGCCGACCCCATTCGCATCCTGATCCTCGGCAACGGCGCCATGGGCACCATGTTCTGCGAGCTGCTGGGGAGCCGCTATGCGCCCGAGCTCTGGTACCGCGAAATGGAAGATGCCGAGCCGGCCGCACTGGAGCGCCTGGCCGCAGACCGCGACCTGATCCTGTTCGCCCTGCCCGCCCAGCCGCACGGTGCTCTGGCCGCGCGCCTTCAGCCGGTAATGGCCGAACGCTCTGTCTGCCTGTCGATTGCCAAGGGCGTGGACGAAAAGGGCCGCACGCCGGTGGAAATCTTTACCCAGACCCTGGGCCCGGATCGCCACTGGGGCCTGATCTACGGGCCGATGATTGCCCGCGATCTGCGTGCGGGCAAGGCCGGCTTCGGCGTGCTGGCCGGCAACAGCGAGCGCGCTCGATCCATGGTCGAGGTGTTTGCCGACACGCCACTGTACCTGGATACCGGCGACGATCTGATCGGCGCGGCCTGGTCGGTGGTGCTGAAAAACGTGTACGTGCCCTTGCTGGGCGCGGCCGATGCGCTGGAGCTGGGCGACAACCTGAGAGGCTTTTTCATCTTCGAGGCCGTGCACGAGCTGGAAGCCATCACGACCGACCGGGGCGGACGCCCGGCCACTGCACGCGGCCCGGCCGGAATGGGCGATCTGATCACCAGCGCCACCAGCCAGTCTTCCCATCACCGCACCATCGGCGCCGAGCTGGCTTTCGGCCGCAGCGACAAGATCTCCGCCGGCGGTGAATACATCCGTTCCGAAGGCGTCCATACCGCCCGTCGCGTGCGCGAGCATGAACTGGTCCAGCGCGGCCGCTATCCGCTGTTCGACCTGGCCTGCGATTTCCTGACCGGCCCGATGGACCTCAAGACCGCGCTGAACGATTACTTCAAGCACCGCTTTTCGCCTCGGGCAGCGGTGCGCTAAGATCGGTAGACGCTTTAGGCAGGAGCGCGTGGCATGGGTTTGTTCGGTTACGTCAACCGCTTCCCGGAAATCAGTCATCTCTCGGAGCTGGAGCAGTGGAAGCTGCTAAAGGCGGCGGATCGGCTCGTTCGGGTCGGCTGGAGATCCATGCTCGCCCTCTACCTCGGTTCGGCGCTGCTGGTTTCGGTCTGCGTGGGCGTTGGCGTAGGCACCACCTCGATTCTCGGCTGGTCAAAACTGGTCGGCGGAGCTGCCAGCACCATGGTGATGATGGTAGCGATGTTTCTCTACCAGCGCGCGTACCTCCGGCAGCTGCGCCGCGCCGTGCAAGCCATCATCCAGGGGCGGGGTGAGCATCCGTGAGCCACCGACTACAGCTTGATGGCCTCCTGCTTGCGCGGGCGATTCGAACCGGTCAGGGCATCGCGGATTGGATACCTGGAAGGAGAAAGCGGGGTCTGGCCCTGGCCCTGGGCCTGGCTCTGACGCTGTTGCCGGTCTTGACTGCCTGGGCTGACGAGGCCCAGCTTGCGGCGGATCTCACCCGCTTCCAGAAGGGTGAAGCTCGCATCGAGGGTCTCCTCGAAGCCCTGGAGGAGCAGGCGCCCGAACATCGCGACGCGCTGCGCTATCGCATCGACCAGCGTCTGTTGGACCTGATCGTCGATCTGGACGCCGTCGCTCTGCGCCTCGCCGAAGCTGAGCCTGAGCTGCAGCGGTCGCCGGCTGCCCAGGAGTTGATCGTGATCATGGATCGAGTGCTCCGCCTGGCCGGCGTGCGGGTGCAAGACATCAGCGATCGCATTACCGAGGCCCGCGCGGAAATCACCGAGTTCGATCCCGGTCTGCGCAGCAGCGTGCAGGAATCGTTCGTGCAACAGCAGCAGCTGCTGCGCAACCAGTACCTGCGGGAGTTGATCGAGCATTTGCAGGTGCTCGAAAATCTGAGCCAGCGCCCTGCCTTTGCCGAAGCCTTCGACATCTCGCATCAGCGCCTGCGCGAGGTGCTGGAAGCCGAGGTCGATTTGCTCGCCGAGCGCACCGCCGGGCAGATTCGGCTCGATACCACCACCCTGGTGGAGCTGCGTTCCCGCCTGGCCGAAGCACCCCTGGATCCGGATCTGGGTCGCGCGGTCGACGCCGTCCAGCGCAAGCAGTCGCGTTCTCTCGACAGTCTGCAGGCGGCGGTGGAGCTGCTGGAAATGCTCAACCTGGATGCGGCCGAGTATCGCGCCCTGATCGTTCGCCAGCGCGGCGTGATCGGGATCGAGTTGCTGCAGCGGCAGGTATTTGCCAAGGTCATGCGCGACCAGCTCGAAAGCGCCCAGCAACGGCTGGTCTCGGCCGGCCCCAACATGCTCCTGCGCGCCGTGATCTTTCTCATCATCCTGGTCCTGGCCTGGCTTCTGGCCGGCCTGGCACGCAAACTCATGCGGGCCTTCCTGTCGATCCGCCATGTCACGCTGACCCGGCTCTCCGGTGAAGTGCTGGTCTCGGTGATCGGCATCGTCGTCTTTTTGCTCGGTCTGATCGTCGCCCTGTCCAGCCTGGGCGTCTCGGTGGGGCCGATGCTGGCCGGCTTGGGCATTGCCGGCATCATCATCGGCTTCGCCCTGCAGGACTCGCTCAGCAACCTGGCTTCGGGCGCGATGATTCTGCTGTACCAGCCCTACGATGTGGATGACCACGTGCGCGCCGGTGATGTCGAGGGCATCGTCAGGAAGATGAACCTGGTCGCCACCACCATCACCACCTTTGACAACCAGGTGCTGGTGGTGCCGAACAAGAGCATCTGGGGCGGAACCATCGTCAACCACACCGCCAGCAGGGTCCGCCGGGTCGACATCGAGGTGTCGTTCAGCTATGACGAAGACATCGATTTTGTCGAGCAGGTGCTGATCGAGGAAATGGCTGCCGAGCCGCGGGTCTTGAGCAAGCCCGAAGCCACGGTCCACATTGGCCGTTGGGATGACTCGTCGGTGACCATGATGGCCAAACCCTGGGTGCGCACGGCCGATTACTGGTCCACGCTGCGTGCCCTGACCAAGCGCTTCAAGCAGCGCTTCGATGCCGAGGGCATTCAGATCCCCTTCCCGCAGCGCGACGTGCACGTCTACGAGCACGGCACCCCGCCGGACAAGCCGAAGCGTTCGTCCCGCGCGCTCCGCCCCGGCGGTCGGTCGGAGGAAAATGAATCTCCGCCAGGGCCGGATGAACAGGAAAGCTGAATCTCGCGCACCGAGTCCGATCGAACCCGGCAAGCGTCGACGGCAGAGGCTTGCGGTCATCGGGCTGTGGCCGTGACGACCGCATTCTCCTTCTCCGCCGCCGGCGCCAACTTCAGCCGCTGCGGCCGCTACCGCTACACGCTGTGGCGGCGCTGGGATGTGGATCGTCCAGCGGTGATGATCATCGGGCTCAACCCTTCGACCGCCGATGCGCGCCAGGATGATCCGACCATTCGACGCTGCATCGGATTTGCCCGCGGCTGGGGTTACGGCGGGCTGGTGGTGACCAACCTGTTTGCTTTTCGGGCCACCTACCCGGTCGATCTCAAGGCCGCGGCTGATCCGGTCGGGCCGCGCAACGATGCATGGATCCGGCGGATGGCGCGCCAGGTCGGGATCATCGTCGCCGCCTGGGGCAATGATGGCGCCTGGCTGCAGCGATCGGCCAGGGTTCGACGGATGCTGGCCGGGCGTCTGCACTGCCTGCGCCTCAACGCCGGCGGGGAGCCGGCCCACCCGCTGTACCTGCCCGCGCGCCTGGCACCGCGGCGGTGGTAATCCGCCTCCAGCGCGGGTACATCACCCGCCACGGAGGTGTTCATTGCGGCCACGCCTCGCCCATGGCCCCGCAGTCGTAGCCGGGCAAGGCAGCGATGGCCTGGCGTAGCTCCTGGTTGTCGTTCAGGAGATGGAGCAACGCCTTGATCCACTCGCCGTCGCGCTCTGCCTTGCGGAAGGCCAGCAGGTAGTGCTCGCGCACCATCGGAACGAAATCCAGCCCGAAGCGTTCGGCGGCGGCCTGCATTCCGAAGCCGGCATCGGCGGCCCCGCTGGCCACCATGGCGGCCACGGCCAGGTGGGTGAATTCCTCGGCGTCGTAGCCGTGGATCTGGTCCGGCCGGAGGCCGGCCTTGGCCAGTAGTTCATCGAAGAGCAGACGGGTGCCGGAACCCGCCTGGCGGTTGAGAAAGCGCAGCCTGTTGCCGGCAAGGTCCTGCAGCGCGCGCACGCCGAATGGGTTGCCGAAGGGAAGGATCAGGCCCTGGCTGCGATCGACGAAGCGGATCGACTGGAATTCATCGCTGGGCATGAGGCGCCGGAAGTCGGCCTCGATGCGGCCGGAGTCGGGTAGATCGGGAAGGTGGTAGCCGGCCAGGTCACAGTGCCCGGCGATCAGCTGGCGCACGGCATCCAGGCTGCCGCGGTAGAGCACGTTGAAGCCGCGCCTGCCGGCCGCCACAAGGTGATCGCGCAACAGTTCGATGGCCAGATCATGGCTGGCGACCAGCCGCAGCGGCGTCGAGTCAGCGGTCAGGGCGGCCAGCTCCTGTTCGACTTCGGCGCCGAAACTGTCGAGTGCCGGCCGAAGCCGGGCTTCGGCGCGGCGCCGGGACCACAGCAGGGCGCGTCCAAGGCGCGTAAGTGAAGCGCCCCGCCCCCGTTCGAGGTCGAGCAGAGCCGAGCCCAGGCGGTTCTCCCATTGGCGCATGAGGCCCCAGGCGTGTCGGTAGGAGGCGCCGCATTCGGCGGCCGCGCCGCGCAGCGACTGGCCACGCTCCACTGCCTCGAGCAGGCGAAGCACCAGGGGATCCAGCGTCTCGGCCTGGTCCAGACCGATGGACCATTGAATCTCGAGTTTCACTTCCATGCTCGGGGTCCGCCTGGAAGGG
>PWJA01000098.1 GCA_003560975.1 Gammaproteobacteria bacterium | reverse complement strand
CTTCCCCCTCGTCGCCCTGGCGCAAGATCTCGCCGCTGTCCGGCCAGACCACATAGAAATCGCCCAGCCAGCGCCGGTCGAGCTGACTTGCCGGGGCCCGCACGTCCTGACCTTGATGGCGCAACAGCAGGTGCTCGCCGTCCATTCCTACCATGAGCACGTGGCGCTGATCCGCCGGACTTCCGGAACCCAGGCGAAGGATGACGGGTAATCCGATCTGGGCGATATACGCCCAGTTTCCGCGCAGCGCAAGGCAGGCCACGCCGGACGCCGCGGCGCCCGGAGACTCGCAGGCCTCGGCAATGTCGGAGCGGTTCAGACCCGGCCAGATGGCTGCGGTCTCGACCCAGGCCGCCGGGGCGCTGGCGTCTTCGACCACGGCCTGCCAGGCTGGCCGGGAACTGGCCTCCTCGGCCTCCCCGGCGCCGGTCATCCACACGCCCAGCCAGCCGCCAGCTCCGACCACGGCCAGCACGGCCAGGACCGCGACCATGCCGCGCAGCCAGCCGCCCGAGCGCTCGTCATCGTCCTCGCCGGCGACCTCGCGGGCGGCCGCCTTGACCAGGCGCGCGTCGATGCGTTCCTTTTCTTCGGCGTATCCGGCCACCATGGCGCGGTCGGCAATGATGTTGATCAGCCGCGGTACACCTTCCGAGACCTGGTACAGCGCCTTGATGGCATCCGCATCGAACGGGCAGCGGGCGGCCCCGGCAACGGCCAGGCGATGGCGAACATACTGCCCGGTCTCGTCGCGATCGAGGGGATCGAGGTGATAGCGGGCGGTGACGCGCTGGGCAAGCTGGCGCAGTTCGGGGCGGGCCAGCAAACTGCGCAGTTCGGGCTGTCCCAGCAGCAGGATCTGCAGGAGCTTGTCGGTGGCCGTTTCCAGATTGGTCAGCAGACGAATCTGCTCCAGCCCTTCCCGGCTCATGTTCTGGGCCTCATCGATGATCAGCACCACCCGTTCTCCGGCTGCATGGCGTTCGAGCAGATATCGATTGAGCGCTTCCTGCAGTCGCTGGACGCTGTCGCCGTACCCGTCGATGTTGATTTCCAGTTCGGTGCAGATGGCCCGCAGCAGTTCGGGTGGGGTGAGCATGGGGTTGAGAATCAGCGCCACGCGGGTGTTCTCGGGCACTTTTTCAAGCACCAGTCGGCACAGGGTGGTCTTCCCGGTTCCGACTTCCCCGGTCAGCTGGACAAAGCCTCCGCTGCCGCCGGTGCCGACCCCGTAGAGCAGGTGAGCCAGCGCATCCTGATGGCGCGGGCTCAGATAGACAAAGCGCGGGTTCGGCGTGATCGCGAACGGGCGCTCGGCCAGACCGTAGAAATACTCGTACATGGCTACTCTGACAATGCCAGCAGCGAAGCGTTGCCGCCCACGGCCGCGGTATTGACGGTCAGCGTGCGCTCGGTGGCGAAACGGAACAGGTAGTTCGGCCCGCCCGCCTTCGGCCCGGTACCCGACAAGCCCTCGCCGCCAAAAGGCTGGACGCCGACCACGGCCCCGGTCATGTTGCGGTTGACGTAGGCATTGCCGACCCGGACCCGATGCGCAATCGCCCGCTGGGCCCGATCGATGCGGCTGTGGACGCCGAGCGTCAAGCCGTAGCCGGTGCCATTGATGTCGTCGATCAGGCGATCGAGATCGCGCGCCCGGAAGCGAAGCACGTGCAGGATGGGACCGAAAACCTCGCCTTCGAGCTGGTCCACGCTTTCGATTTCGTAGGCGCACGGGGCAAACCAGTAGCCCTCCGGCAAATTGTCGGGCAACGGCACCCGGGCGATCCGCCGGGCGGTCTCGTCCATCTTCTGGGCGTGCGCCGTGAGCATGTCGAGTTGTCCCTGATCGATGACGGGACCGACGTCGGTGGCCAGCTCTCCCGGGTAGCCGACGCGAATCTGGTCCATGGCGCCGGCGAGCATGGTCAGCACCCGGTCGGCAATGTCTTGCTGGAGACACAGGATGCGCAAGGCCGAACAGCGCTGGCCGGCGCTGTGAAAGGCAGAGCTGATCACGTCGCGAACGACCTGTTCCGGCAAGGCCGAGGAATCCACGATCATCGCGTTCTGCCCGCCCGTTTCGGCAATCAGGGTGGCCAGCGGCCCGTCCCGGTCGGCGAGCGTGCGATTGATGATGCGCGCGGTCTCGGTCGAACCGGTAAAGGCGACCCCGGCGATCCGGGGATCGCGAGTCAGGGCCGCGCCGATCGGCGCTCCGCCGGGCAGATCGATCAGGACATCCGTCGGCACGCCGCAGGCGTGCATGATCTGCACGGCGCGGCGCGCGATCAGCGGGGTTTGCTCGGCCGGCTTTGCGATCACCGAATTTCCGGCCACGAGCGCGGCAACGACCTGACCGGTGAAAATGGCCAGCGGGAAATTCCAGGGGCTGATGCAAACGAAGACCCCGCGACCGTGGTAGCGGAGCTGGTTGGATTCACCGGTGGGACCCGGCAGCGAAATCGGTTCGGCCATCTGATCGCGCGCGACCCGCGCGTAATAGCGGCAAAAATCGACCGCCTCGCGCACCTCGGCGATTCCGTCGTGCAGAGTCTTGCCGGCTTCGCGCGCACACAGCGCCATCAGTTCCGCACCGTTGTCCTCGAGCGCGTCGGCGATCTTCTCGACAATCGCAGCGCGTTCGGCCGCACCGCGCGCATCCCAGGCGCCCTGCGCACCCAGGGCCCGGTCGATCGCCGGCTCCGCCTCCTCCTCTTCGGCCCAGCGAATCGAACCGACGTGGTCTTCCAGGTCGGCAGGGCTGCAGCGTGGGTCGGAGCGAACCTCGGAGTCCACGTCCCCCAGTTCCCAGGGCTGCCCACCCCTGGCCTCCATGTCCTCCTTGAGCCGGCTCAGAGCCCCGTAGTGGGAAAAATTGATGCCGGCGGAGTTCCGGCGGTGATCACCGTACAGATCGATCGGCAGGGGAATCCTGGGATGCGGAATCTGCTGCAGCGCCTCCACCTGTGCGACCGGGTCGCTGACCACCTCCTCGGGCGGCAGTTTCTCGTCGACGATCCGGTTGACGAACGATGTGTTGGCGCCGTTTTCCAGCAGCCGTCGAACCAGGTACGGCAGCAAGTCCTTGTGGTTGCCTACCGGAGCATAGACCCGGCAGGCTGCCTTGAAGCGGCGGTTCTCCAGCACTTCGTCGTAGAGCTCTCGACCCATGCCGTGCAGGCGCTGATATTCGAACTCGGCATCGGCCGAGGCCAGGTCGGAAATGGCGATGATGGTGTGGGCGTTATGGGTGGCAAACTGCGGATAGAAACAGTCGGGCATGGACAACAGCTTGCGGGCGCAGGCCAGATAGGAAAGATCGGTGTTGCACTTGCGAGTGAACACCGGATACCCGGGCAAACCCTCGATCTGGGCCAGCTTGATTTCCGTGTCCCAGTAGGCGCCCTTGACCAGGCGAATCGGAATCCGGTGGCCGGAGCGCCGAGCCTGGGCGGCCAGCCAGTCGATGGCCGCCCAGGCCCTTTTCTGGTAGGCCTGCAGCGCCAGCCCGAGGCCGTCCCATCCCGACAGTTCCTCGTCGGCGAGCACCTCGGCGAAGATCTTCAGGGAAAGGTGCAGCCGCTCGGCCTCCTCGGCATCCACGGTCAAGGCAATCCCCTGGTCTCTTGCCAGGCAAGCCAGGCCGCGCAGCGCGGGCGTGAGCTCGGCCAGCACCTGCTCTTCCCGGGCGTGTTCGTAGCGCGGGTGCAGGGCCGAGAGCTTGACCGAAATGCTCGGGGCCTGAAAGGAATCGATGCGATCCGTGGTCGATCCGATCGAGCGAATCGCCGCCTCGTAGGCCTTGCGATAACGCTCTGCATCGGCCGCGGTCAGCGCCGCTTCGCCGAGCATGTCAAACGAGTAGCGGTAGCGGCGATTGCCGGGGCGAGCCGCCCGCTCGAGCGCCGCGTCGATATTCTTGCCCATGACGTACTGATGACCCATGATGCGCATGGCCTGACGAATGGCCAGTCGGACCACCGGTTCACCGGACTTGTTGGCCAGCCGGGCCAGCGTGGCGCCGAGAGTCCGGGTCGTGGCGCTGCCCATGCGCACCAGCTTGCCGGTCAGCATCAGACCCCAGGTCGATGCATTGACAAACAGCGAGTCGCTGCGGCCCAGGTGCGATTCCCAGTCGGCGTCGGAGAGCTTGTCGCCGATCAGGTTTTCGGCGGTCTCGTTGTCCGGAATCCGCAGCAGAGCCTCGGCCAGACACATCAACACCACGCCCTCTTCCGACGACAGGTCGTACTCGCGCATGAACGCTTCCATCGCTCCGGCATCGCGCGAGCGCTCCCGGACCCGGCGCACGAGATCGGTCGCGTCCTGCCGGATTCTGGCGCGGGCCGGCGCGTCGAGGCCGGTCTGGGCGAGCAGAAAGCGGACGTGCTCGGTCTCATCGAGGTCCCAGGCCCGATCAAGGTCCTGGTCCCGCTGCGTGTGTTCCGGGGGATGCGAAATGACGAAATCTCGAGTTGATCGGTCCATGGCTGGATCTGTTGTTGACTTGAAAGGATGCACGCCCGGGAGTGTACCGCAGGGACGTGGCGTTCAAGCCCGGCAGAGACCCTTCGTCGGCTTGACGGGTTCGGTTTTTTTGATCTGGATCATTGACACAGGTGAAAGATTCCGATCACCCGCCGGATCGCGGTCGGCTACAATACCGATCCGAAAACAAGCTGGTGGAGACAATCGCGCATCGCTCATGGTCGAATGTCAGCCGATCAAAGGCTCTTCGGGCTCCGTCGTGATCGAAGCTCGCTCCAATCTGTCGATGACCCTGGATCGACTGATGGCGGTGTTCGCCGGCCTGTGCGCGGTTACCTTGCTGGTTGCTGCCTGGCCGCTGGTTCTGGGGCTCTGGCCGATTTTGCTGGCGGCCCTGATTCACCTGGCGATCGTGGGCTGGTGTTTTCGAGCGGCCTGGCGCGGGAACTGGGCACGGGAACGGATTGAAATCGATGACGAACGGCTGGTGGTTGCGCATTTTCGCGCCGGGCATCAGGCAGTTTCGGAATGGCCGGTGGCCTGGGCTCGAGTCCAGACCGAGCGGGGGCGGCTCCGCGACCTGCACGTTTTTGTCAGCAGCCAGGGGCGGCGCCAGGAGGTGGGGCGGTTTCTGCCCCCCCAGGAGCGGGCGGATCTGGCCCGACTGCTGGCCGAAGCCCTTCAGCCGCGGACGGCATGGAACGCAACGCAAACCTTACGGGTGAGTTGAAGATGAAGAGAACCAACGAATTGATCGTCGCTCTCGCGGTGATGGCGGTGATTATCGTGATTACCTGGGGCGTTTTTGCCGTCGGGGAGAACATGCCGCGGGGCGTGACCCAGTACAGCCAGGACGTCTACCAGCTCCACAACATCATCCTCGGGATCGTGTCGGTCATCGGGATTCTGGTCTTTACCGCCATGTTCACCGCGATCGTCCTGCATCGTCGCTCGAAGGGGTACCAGGCAGCCAGGTTCTCCCATTCGACCAAGGCCGAAATCATCTGGACGGCGATCCCGGTCCTGATCCTGGTCGTCATGGCGGTGCCGGCCACCCGGGTGCTGGTGGACATGGAAAACACCGGCGGTGCGGAAATGAACATCAAGATCACCGGCTACCAGTGGCTGTGGAAGTACGAATACATCGAAGACGACGTCAGCTTCTTCTCGGCCCTGGATCGCGACAGCAACCGCGCCCGCCAGCTCGGGTCCGGCATCAACCCGCGCGACGTGGAAAACTACCTGCTCGAAGTCGACAATCGGTTGATCGTTCCAACCAACACGCGCATCCGCTTTCTGCTGACTGCCGATGATGTCATCCACTCCTGGTGGGTCCCCGAACTGGGCTGGAAGCGCGATGCCATTCCGGGAATGATCAACGAGGCCTGGACTCTGATCGAGGAAGAAGGCGTCTTCCGGGGACAATGCGCCGAGCTGTGCGGGGCGGACCACGGCTTCATGCCGATCGTGGTCGAAGCGGTATCGCCGGAGGCGTTTCGTGCCTGGGTTTCCGAGCAGCGCCAGGAGCTGGCCGATGCCGCCCACGACAGCGCCCGGCTGTGGACCCGAGAAGAACTCATGGACCGCGGGCACAACGTGTACCAGGCCCAGTGCGCGTCCTGCCACCAGGGCGACGGCACGGGGCTGGAGCCGGCATTCCCGGCCCTGGTCCGGGACGGAGTACCGACGGGCGACCTGGAGACCCACATGTATACCGTGCTCAACGGACGCGAGGGGACCGCCATGGCCGGGTTTCGCGACCGCCTTCGGCCCGAGGACATCGCCGCGGCGCTGACCTACGCGCGCAACGCCTGGAGCGACGGGGCAGGCGAAGTCGTGCAGCCGTCCCGCGTCGACGGCTCCGATCGGGGTTGATCCGGCGAAAGCGTACAAATCGAACGTATTGACAGCAAGGGAACTCGAGACGAATGTCCAACACAACCACAGCCCATCCTGACGATCATCACGGCGAGCACCCAACCGGCATCGCTCGCTGGCTGTTTTCCACGAATCACAAGGAAATCGGGACCATGTACCTGGTTTTCTCGCTGGCCATGTTCCTGGTCGGCGGCGCGATGGCGCTGGTGATTCGGGCGGAGTTGTTTGCTCCGGGTCTGCAGCTGGTCAATCCTGAATTCTTCAACCAGATGACCACCATGCACGCGCTGGTGATGATTTTCGGCGCCGTGATGCCGGCCTTCGTCGGCCTGGCCAACTGGATGGTGCCGATGATGATCGGGGCCCCGGACATGGCCTTGCCGCGCATGAACAACTGGTCGTTCTGGATTCTGCCGTTCGCTTTCACTCTGCTTCTGGCGACCTTGTTCATGCCGTCGGGCGCGCCGGCATCCGGCTGGACTCTGTACCCGCCGCTGTCTCTCCAGGGGGGCAACAGCCTGGCGTTCGTGATTCTCGCCATTCACCTGATGGGAATCTCCTCGATCATGGGCGCTATCAACATCATCGCGACCATTCTCAATATGCGCGCGCCGGGAATGACCTTGCTGCGCATGCCCCTGTTCGTCTGGACCTGGCTGATCACGGCCTTCCTGCTGATTGCCGTCATGCCGGTGCTGGCCGGAGCCGTGACCATGTTGCTGACCGATCGATTCTTCGGCACCAGCTTCTTCAACGCCGCCGGCGGGGGCGACCCGGTGCTGTATCAGCACATCTTCTGGTTTTTCGGGCACCCCGAGGTCTACATCATGATCCTGCCGGCCTTCGGAATCGTCTCGGAGATCATCCCGACGTTCTCGCGCAAGCCGCTGTTCGGATACACCTCGATGGTCTACGCGACCGCCTCGATCGCCTTTCTCTCGTTCATCGTCTGGGCCCACCATATGTTCACCGTGGGCATGCCCCTGGGCGCAATGCTGTTTTTCATGTACGCCACCATGGTGATCGCCGTCCCGACCGGCATCAAGATCTTCAACTGGATCGCCACCATGTGGCGCGGATCGATGAGTTTCGAAACGCCAATGCTGTTTGCGCTCGGCTTCGTCGTTCTGTTCACCATCGGCGGCCTGTCCGGCGTCATGCTCGCCATCGTTCCGGCGAACTTCCAGTATCACGACACCTATTTCGTCGTCGCCCATTTCCACTACGTCCTGGTGACCGGCGCGGTCTTTGCCATCATGGCCGGCGTCTACTACTGGCTGCCGAAATGGACCGGCTACATGTACGACGAAAAGCTCGGCAAGTTCCACTTCTGGTGGTCGACGGTCTGGGTCAACGTTCTGTTCTTCCCGCAGCACTACCTGGGCCTTGCCGGCATGCCGCGCCGCATCCCCGACTATGCCGTTCAGTTCACCGAGTTCAACATGATTTCCTCGGTCGGCGGATTCATGTTCGGGTTCGGTCAGCTGCTGTTTGCCTACATCATCTGGAAATGCGTGCGTGGCGGCGAAAAGGCGACCGCACAGGTCTGGGATGGGGCGCGCGGTCTGGAATGGACCGTACCGTCGCCCGCGCCCCTGCATACCTTCGACACCCCGCCGCTGGTCGACGACAACGTCGCGGTCCATCGCGATCAGCTGACCTGAGACCGACGTGAGCCGAAGCGAACCCAAGAGCCGCATGCATCGGGATCGGCGGCGCGGCATCGTCCGCACCGCCCTGATCCTGGCCGGCGTGGTCCTGCTGATCTACCTGTTCTTCATCGGCCGAGCCGCTTTCAACTATTTCGCATGAGCAATCGCACACGCAACCCGGTTCGCACGGTCGGCAGTCTGACGCTTCTTGCCGTAGCCATGTTCGGCTTCGGCTACCTGTTGGTCCCGCTGTATGACAAGTTCTGTGAAATCACCGGCATCGGTGGCCGTACGGGAGACGCGGTCAGCGAGGAGGTGCTGACCGCCAGCCCCGATCTGACGCGCACCGTCACGGTGCATTTCGATGCCACGGTCAATTCCGCCCTGCCCTGGCGCTTCGAGCCAACCGAACGAATGATGGAGGTCCATCCGGGCAAGTTGTACGAAACCACCTACGTCGCCTTCAACCAGTCGGATCGGCCGGTGGTGGGTCAGGCCGTGCCCAGCGTATCGCCCGGTCGAGCGTCGCTTTTTTTCAACAAGACGGAATGCTTTTGCTTCACCGAGCAGCTTCTGGGGCCCGGCGAATCGCGCGACATGCCCGTTCGCTTCGTTGTCGACCCCAACCTGCCGCAGGGCACCAGCCTGGTCACGCTTTCCTATATCATCTACAAAAATGACGAAGCCACGGCGGTGCTGGCCGCCGCCAACTGATTTTCGGGAGTCTTTTGATGGGTCAAAGCAGCTACTTCGTTCCGGCCACCGCCAAGTGGCCGATCGTTGGCACGGTCGGCATGTTCATCATGATGATCGGGGCAGCCAATTGGCTCAACGCCGGGCCTACCGGACCGTGGCTTTTCGTCGTTGGCGCCGCGATCGTCATCGCCATGATTTTCGGCTGGTTTGCCGACGTGATCCGCGAATCGCGGGCGAATCTGTACAACTCCGCAGTCGACGCCTCGTTCCGCCAGGGCATGATCTGGTTCATCTTTTCCGAGGTCATGTTTTTTGCCGCCTTTTTCGGCGCGCTGTTCTATGCGCGGATCTTTGCCGTGCCGTGGCTGGGCGGGGAAGGCACCGGCGCCATGACCAACGAACTGCTCTGGCCCGGCTTCGAGGCGGCCTGGCCAACCCACGGCCCGGCGGAACTGGGTGGCGACTTCCAGACCATTCCCGGATTCGGGTTGCCGCTGATCAACACGCTCATCCTGCTGACTTCGGGTGTGACTCTTACCATCGCCCACTGGGCGCTGAAAAAGGAGCAGCGAGGTCCGCTGGTTTTCTGGATGATCGTGACCATCCTGCTGGCCTGCCTGTTCCTGAGCATCCAGAGCTATGAATACGTTCACGCCTACCGGGACCTCGGCTTGACGCTGGGCTCCGGGATCTATGGCTCGACGTTTTTCATGTTGACCGGATTCCACGGGCTGCACGTGATCATCGGAACCCTCATGCTGATCGTCATCACGATTCGCTGCATGATGGGTCACTTCAGCAAGAAAAACCACTTCGGCTGGGAAGCGGCCGCCTGGTACTGGCACTTTGTCGACGTGGTCTGGCTGGGTCTGTTCATCTTCGTCTACGTGGTCTAGTGGAGAGGTTTACCAGATGACTTCAGCCGCGCTCGGAACGGATGCGGGCCGGCGCTCGCGGTAGACGTTTCCGACCGGCCCGACGCCAGCCTGCAGCAGCCCTTCGGATTGCAGTCCGAGCAGAGCCAGATCCAGTTCCCGGGCGGCGAGCCCGGTT
>PWJA01000087.1 GCA_003560975.1 Gammaproteobacteria bacterium | reverse complement strand
GCCGGGCTCGGACATGGCCACTTCCGCGTAGCCAAATTCCTTTACGTCGGACGGGCTGACCGAACCGCCAAAATGCGTGGCCATGGCCTGCATGCCGTAGCAGATGCCCAGCAGCGGCACGCCCAACTCGAACACCACCGGTGGAATGCGCGGGCTGTCGTCGAAGGCCACCGACTCCGGCCCGCCCGACAGGATGATGCCGGAGGCGGCAAAATCGGCAATCGCCTGATCACCGACATCGAACGGCAGAATCTCGGAATACACCCCGATCTCGCGCACCCGGCGCGCGATCAGCTGGGTGTACTGCGAGCCGAAATCGAGGATCAGAATGCGGTCGGCGTGGATATCGGCTGCGGGGCCTCCCGCGTTGGAGGGGCTGTCGATTGGATGCATGATCACTGTTTCTGGCCGGCAAACTCGGATTCGTTGATTTCAGCACAGGGTCGGATGCGAAACTCACGCAATGCGGCAACTTCGTCATATTCGGGCAGATACAAAACAAAAACCATACCGTCGGTGACCCAGTTTCGAGTGACTGCATCGCCCGATTCCGGGCCTTTGCCAAAAAGTGTCCCAGCCGTCGAGTCGATATAGATTTCGACCTTCGAGACTTCGAATTCCGAGACATCCCACCTTAAACGTACTGCTGTGCGTTCAATCGGCTGACCGCAATAAAAAAGCCTCGGCGGCGATAGCTCAAACTTCACCAATTCGTCACCAGCGGTTTCCAGTAGTTGGAGCATCCGCTCACGGCGTTCAGCGATCCGCAATGCTTCACAACTGGGTATATCTAAGGAAGCGTTGGCCAGTAGTTCTCCTCGGGGTCGAGACAGCAGGAAAAATTCCATCGACTCGAACACCCATTGCCCTGTTTCGGAGAAGCCAATCCGCCCTCCTCTCGAGAACAAAGTTCCGTCCGGATCCCCGACTCGAACCTCTACCCCAGCGATCGATGAATCATCGACCGCCCATCTTAATGAGGCGCGAACGGGAAACTCTTCAATGCACGCGTCCTCTCCATCCCAGTCAACAGAAAACTCAACCGCCGCTGTCCCTTCGACCACGGCAGCAGACATGAACGTTGCCCACCAACCAAAACGCACCAAAAATCTCTTAAACGGCATTGCGTTCATCCCAACTTGTAGTTCGGTGCTTCCTTGGTGATGGTGACATCGTGCGCATGCGACTCGCGCACGCCTGAGGCCGTGATGCGCACAAAGCGCGGGCGGTTGCGCATTTCGTCGATGGTCGCGCAGCCAACGTAGCCCATGCTCGAGCGCAGGCCGCCCATGAGTTGATGGACCACCCCTTCCATCGAGCCCTTGTACGGCACCCGGCCCTCGATGCCCTCGGGCACCAGTTTTTCGGCCGAGGTCTCGGCCTGGAAATATCGATCCTTGGAGCCCTGCTGCATGGCGCTGAGCGAACCCATGCCGCGGTAGCTCTTGTACGAGCGACCCTGAAACAGCTCGACCTCGCCCGGGGCTTCCTCGGTGCCGGCCAGCAGGCTGCCGATCATGACCGTCGAGGCGCCGGCCGCGATGGCCTTGGCCAGGTCGCCGGAGAATCGGATGCCGCCGTCGGCAATGACCGGCACGCTCAACTCGCGCAGCGCCTCGGCCGCGGCGGCCACGGCGCTGACCTGGGGCACGCCCACGCCGGCCACGATGCGGGTCGTGCAGATCGAGCCGGGCCCCTGGCCGATCTTGACGCCGTCCGCGCCGGCTTCGGCCAGCGCCTGGGCCCCGTCGCCGGTCGAGACGTTGCCGCCGATGATCTGCACGTCCGGGTAGTGGCGCTTGACCCAGCGGATGCGCTCGAGCACGCCGCTGGAGTGGCCGTGCGCGGTGTCGACCACGACGATGTCGAGGCCGGCCTCGACCAGCGCGGAGATGCGATCCTCGGTATCGTCGCCGGTACCGACGGCGGCGGCGGCCAGCAGCTGCTCGGCGCTGTCCTTGGCGGCGTTCGGAAAGTCCTTGGACTTCTGGATGTCCTTGACCGTGATCAGGCCCCTGAGCTCGAAGCGATCGTTGACCACCAGGACCTTCTCGATGCGGTAGCGATGGAGCAGCTCCAGCACCTCGTCCTGCCCCGCGCCTTCCTGGACCGTGACCAGCTTGTCCTTGCGCGTCATGATGTTGCGCACCGGGTCGTCGAGTTTTTTCTCGAACCGCATGTCGCGGCTGGTGACGATGCCGACCAGTTCGTTGTGATCGACCACCGGCACCCCGGAAATGTTGTGCAGGCGGGTCAGATCGATGACTTCCCGAATGGTCGTGTACGGACTGACGGTGATCGGGTTCTTGATCACGCCGGCCTCGTATTTCTTGACGATGCGGACCTGCTCGGCCTGACGCTCGATGGTCATGTTCTTGTGGATCACGCCCACCCCGCCGGCCTGGGCCATGGCGATCGCCAGCCGGGCTTCGGTTACGGAATCCATGGCGGCCGATGCCAGGGGGATGCTGAGCCGCAAATCCCGCGTGATGCGGGTCGAGAGATCGACGTCGCGCGGCAGCACCTCGGAGTAATCCGGCACCAGGGAAACGTCATCGAAAGTCAGGGCTTCTTCTAGCAGGCGCATGGGATTCACTCCGGGCGGGTAAATCGATGCATTATATCAGGGGGGTTCCGGTTTCCGGGTTCCGGGTTCCGGAAAACCGGCTCGGTGTCAGTTGCTGAGCTGGAAACCGGAAACCGGAAACCGGAAACCGGAACCCCAAAATCCCAAACCAGAAAGTCCCAAAAAATTTGACAATCTTCCCCAACCGAATAGACTACTCCCCAATTCCATGAAGCCCGGAGGCAGGTTTTGAGTCGTCACCGAAGAAACGGCGGTCGTCCCCTCGCGCGTCTCCGGTAGCCTGCCTTTAGCCCGAAGGCAGCCTGGCGAAGATTCGTGCCCGGCCTGCCGCCCCAAACCTCCCAATTCGAAACCGCACGCTGCGGGCGCCGTTGAGTGAAACGCGGCCAAACGTGCTTTTGATCGGAAGATTCCGTTTCTTCGGTGCCGCCTCCCTGCCGTTGTCCTGCAACTGCAACGCAAAGAGGTCTGTCGTGCGCAACTACAAAACGCTTCCGGCCTGCCTGATCGCAGGCGCTCTGCCGCTGTCTGCCTGGTCGACCGGCGGGCATTACCCCGTGGACGATGCCGACATCGGTCACCCCGGCGATTTCGGCATCGAAGCCTGGTTCACCCGTAGCGGCCCCGACGATCACGAACTCGCCGTGCTGCCTGCCTGGCGGCCCGGCGCGTTGCCGATCGAACTGGTTGCCGGTCTGATCCGCGCCGAAGAAGACGGCGAGTCGTTCCACCGCTTCGAACCGGCCGCCAAATGGCAGTTCTCGCCCATCGCACCGGGCCAGGTTGCCGGCGCAGTCAACGTCCAGGCCGGCATCAACGACGGCGATTGGCACGATTTGCTGGTCAACTTCACCGCCAGCCATGAGCTGATCGACGCACCGATGATCCTGCACGGCAACCTGGGCTGGATTCATGACCGCAGCGGCGATGAAAACCTCGATCGCGTTTTCATCGGCGGGGCCTTCGAGTGGGGGCTATCCGATCAGTTCGACCTGATCGGGCAGGTCTATCGCGAAGGTGCAGACGAACCGGTCGAATCCCAGTTGGGTTTGCGTTTCCACATGAACCACAACGTTGAGTTTCTTGACCTGGCGGTTGGCCGAACGCTGACCGGCGCCGACAAGGACTGGTTCTTTAGCGTGGGCTTCGCGATCGGATTGTAGAAAACCCTCCAGCTCCCGGCTCCAACAACGAACAAAGGATAGTCCCATGGCAGAAAAAGGTGAAATCATCGAGCTGATCGCCCTGCTTCGTCTCAAGCGCGACGAGGACGTGGCCGAAAAACTGGAGGAAATGGCGGTCCAGGACATCGCCGACGCCATGGGCGAACTCGAACCCGAGGAGCGTCTGGGGGTTCTGCGGGCGCTGCCGGTCGAGCGGCAGACGGATACCTTTTCCTACCTGACCTCGGGCCTGCAGCGCGAAGTCATCGACAACCTCGAGCAGACCGAGGCGCGCCGGGTGCTCGCGGAACTGGTGCCGGACGATCGAACCGCCTTCCTGGAAAATCTCGAGCCGGAAGACCTGGAGAACTTCCTCAAGCTGCTCCGCCCGGAGGATCTGAAACAGTCGCTGAAGCTTCTGGGCTACCCGGAAGAGTCGATGGGTCGCCTGATGACCCCGCGCTTTGTCGCGGTGCGGCCGTCGTGGACGGTGGCGCGCGCCCTCGACCACATCCGCCACGAAGCCCACCGCGGCGAAACCATCAACTTCGTGTTCGTGACCGACGAGCGCGGCCACCTGCTCGACGCGGTCAAGCTCAAGGATTTCATCCTCGCCCGCCAGGACGCCAAGGTCGAATCCCTGATGGACGAGGAGTTCTATTCCATCCAGGCCGCGGCCGACCGCGAGGAAGGCGTTCAGGTCATTCAGCGCTACGACATCAATACCCTGGCCGTGACCGACAAGAACGGCGTACTGCTCGGCATCGTCACCGTCGACGACATCATGGACGTGGCCGAACAGGAAACCACCGAGGACTTCCAGAAGCTCGGCGGCACCGGCACCCTCAATGTTTCCCTGCGCGAAGCCACGCCCGGCTTCCTGTACCGCAAGCGCATCGGCTGGCTGATGATTCTGGTGCTGGTCAACCTGGTCTCCGGGCTTTCCATCGCGATGTTCGAAGGCGCCATCGAGGCCGTGATCGCGCTGGTGTTCTTCCTGCCGCTGATCATCGCCAGCAGCGGGAACGCCGGCAGCCAGTCGGCCACGCTGATGGTGCGCGCGCTGGCCACCGGCGATGTCGAACTCAAGGACTGGCTGAGGTTGTGGGGCAAGGAGTTTTCGGTGGCCCTGGGGCTCGGGGTCACCATGGGGCTGGCCGTTTCGCTGATCGGTCTGTGGCGCGGTGGGCCCGAGCTGGGCATGGAACTGGCCATGGTGGTGGGCTTTGCCATGCTCGCTGTCGTGATCATGGGGGCGATGCTCGGCATGCTGTTGCCGTTCATTCTGCAGCGGTTCAACATGGATCCGGCCACGGCCAGCACGCCGCTGATTACCTCGGTGGCCGACGTGCTCGGGATCCTGATCTACTTTTCGATTGCCAGCGCGATCCTGACCCTGCCGAGCCCGGTGGCGTAAGCGGTTTCGGGAGGGCCCGGAAACCGGGCCGCGATTCGATCAGGGACGAACCCAGCGGAAAAAGCGCATGGGCGGGACGTTGAGCGGCTCGAACTCCACCTGCGGCGGGCCGAGCACTTCGCGGCCCATGCGGCCGACGTGGCCGCGGAACTGGTAGGCAACAAACACTCCGCCAGGGCGCAGCTGGTCGCGCACCGCTTCCAGCACGGCATCGCCGATCGCGCGCGGCATGGTCGAGAAGGGAATCCCCGAAACCACCGCATCCGGCGCCGGCAAGCCGTGCGCCGCCAGGATTTCGCCCAGGTCGGCGGCGCTGCCGGCGTGCGAGACCAGGCGCGGGTCGCCGATCTCTTCCAGCATTTCGGCGAATTTCGGATCCAGCTCGATGGTCAGCAGGCGCGAATCGGCGGGCATCGCTTCCAGCAGGGCCCGGGTCGTTCCGCCCACGCCCGGTCCCAGTTCGACAACGCAGTGCGCATCGCTGACTTCGGCCAGCCGGACCAGGCGCCGCTCGAGAAAACGCGAGCTCGGCACCACCGACCCGACCTGATCCGGGCTGCGCAGAAAACCGCGAAAGAACGCGATCAGCCGATTGCCACGCTGATCGCGATCCGATTGGGATTGTTCAAGCATTCAGGCCCTCACATCGACTCCAGGACGCAGTCTATCACCGCTTTGGGGTTTACCTGACCCCTCACAGCCGTTATCCTATCGCGCCTTGCCCAACGCTGGACGCCCCGCTTCGGTCGATCCGGCAAAAAAACGGGCCAGCATCCTGGAATGGATGCGACAATACGACTCACGGAGAGGTGGCCGAGTGGCTGAAGGCGCTCCCCTGCTAAGGGAGTATGGGGTTTGTAGCCTCATCGAGGGTTCGAATCCCTCCCTCTCCGCCATCATTGAAAAAGCCCGCCTCGCGCGGGCTTTTTTAATGATCGCTGCGAGGGAGGATCGATTCGCACCCTGCGGTTCGAACCGAGCCGAAGGCGAGCTCGATGCGGCCGCCAGGCCGCACCCGCAGCGAAGCGGAGGGCAAGCGCCGTAAGGCGCGCAGTCCATCCCTCCCTCTCCGCCACTCCTATCCCCCAATCACTCGCTCCACCAACGCCTCTGCAAGCTCTTCGGCGGAAGCCTCCACCGTCTTCAACACCATCTCCGCCTTCTCCGGCACCTCGTACGGCGCACTGATCCCGGTGAAGTTCGGGATCAATCCCGCCCGCGCCTTGGCATACAAGCCCTTGACGTCGCGCTCCTCGCACACCTCCAGCGGGGTGTCGACGAACACCTCGATGAACTCGTCGTCGGCAAAGCGCTCGCGCACCATCCGGCGCTCGGACCGGTACGGGGCGATGAAGCTGACGAGCACGATCAGGCCGGCGTCGGTCATCAGGCGGGCGACCTCGCCGACCCGACGAATGTTCTCGATCCGATCGGTCTCGGTAAAGCCCAGGTCGCGGTTGAGCCCGTGGCGGACATTGTCGCCGTCGAGCAGGTAGGTGTGGTGGCCCATGGCCAGCAGCTTTTTCTCGGCCAGATTGGCGATGGTGGACTTGCCTGATCCGGACAGGCCGGTCAGCCACACGCATCGGGCCGCCTGGCCCTTCAGCCGGGCGCGCGCGGACTGGTCGACGTCGACCGCCTGCCAGTGCACGTTCTGGGCGCGCCGAAGGGCAAAATCGATCACCCCGGCCCCGACCGTGGCGTTGGTCTGGCGATCGATCATGACGAAGCTGCCCAGCTGGCGACTTTGCTCGTACAGATCGAAAGGGATGTTGCGATCGAGTTCGAGGTCGACCCGGGCCACCGCATTGAGCGGCAGCTCGCGCGCGGCCAGCTCGTCCTGGGTATTGACGTCGATCTGGTGCTTGATCTCGCTGACCCGCCCGCCGATCAGATTGGTACCGGTCTGAATCCAGTAGTTGCGGCCGACTTTCAGCGGTTCCGTGTCCATCCACAGCAGGTGGGCGCCGAACTGGTCGGCCACTTCCGGCGGGCCGGCCGTCGCAGCCAGCACGTCGCCGCGACTGACGTCGATTTCGTCTTCCAGCGAGACCACCACGGGCTGGCCGGCCACGGCCCGCTCCACGCCCTCGCAGCCGACATGCAGACTGGCCACCTTCGAGCGCCGTCCGGACGGCAGGGCAATGACCCCGTCGCCCACCGCCATCGGCCCGCCCAGCAATTCCCCGGCGAAACCGCGAAAGTTCTGATCCGGCCGGCACACCCACTGCACCGGCAGCCGAAACGCTCCCTCCGGCACGCGGCGCTGCTCGAGAGCGACCGATTCCAGCGCGCCGAGCAGCGTGGGCCCCTTGTACCAGGGGGTATTGTGCGAGCGCTCGGTCACGTTGTCGCCATCCAGCCCCGACATCGGGATCTCGGTTACCCGGTCGATCCCCAGCTGGTCGGCCAGAAATCGGTAGTCGGCCACGATGCGCTGGAAGGTCCCACGATCGAAATCGATCAGGTCCATCTTGTTGACCGCGAGGATCACGTGCTCCAGCCCCAACAGCGAACAGATATAACTGTGCCGGCGGGTCTGGGTCAGCACTCCCTTGCGCGCGTCGATCAGGACCACCGCGAGCTGGGCCGTGGAAGCCCCGGTCGCCATGTTGCGGGTGTACTGCTCGTGGCCCGGACAGTCGGCGACGATGAACTTGGCCGCTTCGGTGTCGAAAAAACGATAGGCGACATCGATCGTGATGCCCTGTTCGCGCTCGGCGGCCAGACCGTCGACGAGCAGGGCAAAGTCCAGTTTCTCCTTCTGGGTGCCGTGCCGCACGCTGTCGGCCTGCAGCGTAGCCAGCTGATCGTCGAACAAACGCTTGCTGTCGTAAAGAAGACGGCCGATCAACGTGCTCTTGCCGTCATCCACGCTGCCACAGGTGATGAAGCGCAGCAGCGGCTTGGTCTCGTGGTTTTCCAGATAGGTGTGCAGGTCGGCGGCGTGCATCAGAAATAGCCCTCCTGCTTCTTTTTCTCCATCGAGGCCGCCTCATCGTGATCAATGGCCCTACCCTGGCGTTCCGAACTGGTTACCGTCAGCATCTCGGTAATGACCGCCTCCAGGGTATCGGCCTCGGACTCGACCGCGCCGGTCAGCGGATAGCAGCCCAGGGTCCGGAAGCGCACCTTGCGAACCTTCACCTCGCCCGGATCGGCCCGCAGGCGATCATCATCGACCATGATCAGCATGCCGTCACGGATCACCGTGGGGCGATCAGCGGCCAGGTACAAGGAGGGCACGGGAATGTTCTCGCGGTAGATGTAGAGCCAGATGTCGAGCTCGGTCCAGTTCGACAGCGGGAAGATACGCACGCTTTCACCCTTGTGGATGCGCGCGTTGTACAGGTTCCACAGTTCGGGACGCTGATTTTTCGGATCCCAGCGATGCTGGGCACTGCGAAAGGAAAACACCCGCTCCTTCGCCCGCGACTTCTCCTCATCGCGCCGTGCGCCGCCGATGGCGGCATCGACCTGGTGATGGCTCAGCGCCTGTTTCAGGGCCTGGGTCTTCATGATGTCGGTATGAACGGTGGCACCGTGGTCGATCGGATTGATGCCCCGGGCCCGACCGTCCTCGTTGGTCCACGCGATCAAGCGGCAACCGGTTTCTTTCGCACGGCGGTTGCGAAACTCGATCATCTCGCGGAATTTCCATCCGGTGTCCACGTGCATCAGCGGAATCGGCGGCGGGGCGGGATGAAACGCCTTGACCAGCAGATGGAGCAGAACAGAAGAGTCCTTGCCCACCGAGTAGAGCATCACCGGGCTGGAAAAAACCGCAGCGACTTCACGAATGATGTGGATCGCCTCGGCTTCGAGACGGTCGAGATGGCTCAGATCCATGGAAATCTCTTCGGTATGTTCGAAAACAGCGCTACGGAAAGACTCGCCGACCACCTCATGGACCCGAACCATTCCTGGTTTCCCTGCGGGTCGCTTCCGGCTTTGCGGCAGCGGATCAACAGTATACGGAACGGCGCCGGGGATGGGGCGGGCAGTTCACCGTTCGAATGGCGCGCCCGTCACCGCGACCGAATACCAGCTGCCTCGCTGCGAGATCATCTCGAAGTCCATCGCCACCGGCGCACCGTCAAACCACAGCTCGGTCGCGATCGAATCGGCCGTGCGCACCTCCAGATGCTCGACCGACAGCAGCACGAGCACATCACCCGGCTCGAACGCGCGAATCGAGTTCGAGGACAGAAAACCTTCGGTTCCGGCCCGGGCAGCCCAGGGTGCCAGGTGATAGCGGGCCCGCTTGCGCCAGAATTCGTGCGGGCTGAACACGAAAACGCGATGGACTTGCCTGGAGGTGAGCAAGGTCTGAAGTTCGGCGATGAACGCATACAACTGCCCGTCGTGGTCGGCCAGCAGTCGCTGCCCGGGCTCAAGTCCGGCGAATGCGTCCAGCGTTTGATCAGCCTTTCCGATCAAGTCAGCCTGCCAGCGCAGATCCAAGAGCAGCCACCCGACGACAAACGGGACCAGGATCAGCGCCGGCCGATTGAACGACCGTTTCCAGAACCCCACCAGCACGAGGATCAGCACGGACAGAACGATCCAGCCTGCCACCGCGATGACCGGCGAGGCCAGGGCCTGGCCTCG
>PWJA01000009.1 GCA_003560975.1 Gammaproteobacteria bacterium | reverse complement strand
TGGATCAGCCCCTGCGGCGTGCGCAGGCCCTCGCGGTCGATGCCAAGCTCCAGGCTCGAGGGGATCAGCGCGGCGTCGGCCTTGCGCTGCGGGCTGCGCAGTTCACGGCCCGGCTGGTCGCTGAGTGCGTCGGACCAATCGATGCGCTGCAGGATTGTTTCGATCTCATCGGCCCGGTAGCCGCTGGCGTACAGCGCCCCGACGATCGCGCCCATGGAGGTGCCGGCAATGAAATCGACCGCGATGCCTTGCTCTTCCAGCACCTTGAGCACGCCGACATGCGCTGCTCCACGCGCGCCTCCGCCGCCCAGGACCAGGCCGATGCGCTCGCTATCGGCCATGAGCGGTGGGGCAAGCGTTGCCAGCGCGGCGAGAATGACAAGTTGAAGACGTAGCTGAACCACAGCGGTGATCATCCAGGGGCCGGAAGGTCGATCGTGGGAGTATTCATCATCGCGCTCTTGCCCGCAAATTCCCTCACTCGGCGGCCGTTGGGCGAAAGCCCTCTACGCCCACGCGTCCGGCACGCACGCTGACAAAGCTGCCTGGCGGCACGCTGACCCAGTTGTCGGGGCAGTCGTCGATGGGCTCGGACAGCAGAATGGTGCCGGTGGCCGGTGTTGCGGCGTCCTCGTTGAGCACCTCATCAAGCCCGGCTGCCGATCGGTTGTAGTAAAGCGTCTTGGGCGTGCCCCGGGTGGCGTGGCGAACGGCGTAGAGGTTCTCTCCATCGCTGAAGGCGCAGGTCAGGCGGAACGGCTCTTCGATGCCGGCCTCTTGCTGAACCTGCTCGACGAAGCCGACCATGGCCTCCATCGCGCCCTTGGGGTCGCTTTCCAGCCCGAGGCTCAGTGCGAGGTAGAAGGCGGTTTCGGAATCGGTGGTGCCCTCGATGCGGCCGAACAGGTCGTCGCGTACCGCGAACTGCAGGCTGCGCTTGATCCGGCCAAAGCCGCTGATCTCGCCGTTGTGCTGAAACGTCCAGCGTTCATGGCGGAATGGGTGGGAATTGGTCCGCTGGACCAGGCCCTGGTTGGCCGCGCGCAGGTGCGCCAGGAACAGGCGCGAGCGGATCTGCTCGGCCAGATTGACCAGGTTGGTATCGCTCCAGGCCGGGCGCAGGTCGCGGTACAGGCCGGGCTGCTCGCGCGACCCGTACCAGGCCACGCCAAAGCCGTCGCCGTTGGTCGGAAACGCCCCATCGGGCAGTCCGGGCATGTTCTCCACGAAGTTCTCGCGCGCAAACTGGCTCTGCACCAGCAGCGAGCGCGCGGGCTTGATGATCAGGTCTTCAAGATAAATTTCAGGGCCGGAATAGGCCAACCAGCGGCACATGGTGTTTCTCGTTTCAGCTTGCGTGTCCAACCCCAAGCATAACGCCGACGTCTTGTACGCCATGCAGGAACCTGCACCGATCTGATGACCATCGAGGAGTTGGGAGAGGCCCGGCGGGGGCCGAATTAGCAGTGACCGCTCAAGCTGGACCGAGTCCGATTGTGCTGGTCAGTCGTCAGTTCCCTTGCTGATTGTCTTGAGACGGTAGAGATAGTCCAGCGCTTCGCGCGGGCTCAGTTCGTCCGGGTCAACTTCGGCCAGCAGTTCTCGCAGCGCGTCGGGCTGGCTGGACGGCTCAGCTTGAACGCTTTCAAACAGCCCTAGCTGCGGTGAAGCGGCACGGGCGGCGTCGTTTTCGAGTCGATTCAGGTGTTTTCGGGCCTGGGCGATGACCGGTTTGGGCACCCCGGCCAGCCTGGCCACCTGGATGCCGTAGGACTGGCTGGCCGGTCCCTCGCCCACCGAGTGCAGGAAGACGATGCGCTCGCCGTGTTCACGGGCCTCGAGATGCACGTTGGCGATGCCTGCGTGGTCTTCGGCCAGTCGGGTCAGTTCGAAGTAGTGGGTGGCGAACAGGGTGAGCGTGCGCAGGTTCAGGGCCAGTTCGGTGGCCACGGCCCAGGCCAGGGCCAGGCCGTCGAAGGTCGAGGTGCCGCGGCCGATCTCGTCCATCAGCACCAGTGATTGTTCGCTGGCGTTGTGCAGGATATTGGCGGTCTCGACCATTTCGACCATGAAGGTCGAACGTCCGCGGGTGAGATCATCACCGGCGCCGATGCGCGAGAAGATGCGGTCAATCGGCCCGATGCGCGCGCTCCCGGCCGGCACGTAGCTGCCGGCATGGGCCAGGATCACGATCAGCGCGGCCTGGCGCATGTAGGTGGACTTGCCGCCCATGTTGGGGCCGGTGATGACCAGCATGCGCCGAGCCGGATCCAGCCGGCAGTCGTTGGGCACGAAGGCCTCGTCCTGGACCCGTTCGACCACCGGATGGCGGCCGTCGCCGATTTCCAGGCCGGGCTGATCGTCCAGGCGCGGGCGCGAAAAGTTGAGCGTCTCGGCGCGTTCGGCGAAAGCGACCAGCACGTCCAGTGCGGCCAGCCCCGAGGCCAGCGTGCTTAAGCTTCGGTGGCGTCCGGCCAGGTCCTCGACCAGCTGCTCGTACAGCGCTTTCTCGCGGGCCAGGGCACGCTCGCGGGCCGACAATACCTTGTCTTCGAAGGTTTTCAACTCTTCAGTGATGTAGCGCTCGGCGTTCTTCAGGGTCTGGCGGCGGCTGTACTCGGTCGGCACCTTGTCGGCCTGGGCCCGGGAGACCTCGATGTAGTACCCGTGCACGCGGTTGTAGCCGACTTTCAGGGTCGGGATGCCGGTTCGGGTCTTCTCCTGCTCCTCGTAGCGGATCAGGAAATCGCCGGCGTTGCGGCTCAAGGACCTGAGTTCGTCGAGCTCGGCGTCAAAACCCTCGGCGATCACCCCGCCGTCGCGGATGACCATGGGCGGCTGTTCGACGATAGCCGCGTTGAGCAGGTCGTCGAGTTCGGGCTGCGGGATCAGCGTCTCGGCCAGCTCGCGCAGCAGCGGTGAGGTGAAACGGTCCAGTTTCTCGTGCAGATGCGGCAGACGGCTCAGGCCTTCGCGCAGGGTGGCCAGGTCGCGCGGCCGGGCCGTTTTCAGAGCGATGCGGGTCAGGACGCGCTCCAGGTCGCCGATGCCGGAGAGCTGGTCGGCAAGCGCGGGGTGGGCGTGGTGTTCGAGCAGGACCTCGACCGCGTCGTGGCGCGCGGCCAGGCGCTGGTGGTCGCGCAGCGGGTGGGTGATCCAGCGCTTGAGCTTGCGGCTGCCCATGGGCGTGGCGGCCGAGTCCATCAGGCCGACCAGGGTGTGCTCCGAACGCCCGTCGGGATGGACGTCGATTTCCAGGTGGCGGCGGGTGGACGCATCCAGCACCAGGTGTTCGCTGCTTTTGAGCGCGCGGACCCCGGTCAGGTGGGTCAGTTCGCCGGCCAGCATGTCGCGGGCGTAGTTCAGCAACGCCCCGGCCGCGGCCAGGCCCGGGCCGCGCTGCTCGATGCCAAAGCCGGACAGGTCCTGGACCTGCAGCTGCCGGCACAGCTCGCGCTCACCGCTCTGGGCGTCGAAGTGCCAGGGCGGGCTCGGGCGCAGGGCGGCGACCAGACCGGAGACGGGCAGGGCGAAATCCTCGGGGAACAGAATCTCAGCCGGGCGCAGGCGCTCCAGCTCTGCCCCCAGTTCCTGGGCGTTGGCGGTTTCGGCAAAGCGCAGCCGCCCCCCGGCCACGTCCAGCCAGGCCAGACCAAAGCCCTTCTTCGCCGGCGCGATGGCGGCCAGCAGGCGATCCTGGCGATCATCCAGCAGCGCTTCCTCGGTGACCGTGCCCGGGGTGACGATGCGCACCACCTTGCGCTCGACCGGGCCCTTGGATTCGTTCGGGTCGCCGATCTGTTCGCAGATGGCGATGGACTCGCCCTTTCTGATCAGTCGGGCCAGGTAGCCGTCGACGGCATGGTAGGGCACGCCGGCCATGGGAATGGGCTGGCCGGCCGACTGGCCGCGCGTGGTCAGGGTGATGTCGAGCAGTTTGGCCGCGCGCCGCGCGTCGTCGTAGAACAATTCGTAAAAATCGCCCATGCGAAAAAACAGCAGGATGTCCGGATAATCGGACTTGATCCGCAGGTACTGCTGCATCAGGGGCGTGTGCTGGGCGTTCGGGTCGGCCATGGGCCTTGGCGGGGCTCGGGAATGATGTGTGGAACCGAAGATCAGCGCAGAGTATCGCAGATTGCCTGAAGCTGCCGCGGAAATTGAGTTTATAAAGAAGATAAAGAAGGGGAGCCAAGCAACTGGTATTTCAGTTTTATCTTTGTTTATTCACCCTCTTCTGCGCCCGCCTTCCCCACACTTGCCATCGACGAGGCATCATAGGGATCATGGACATGAGACACGACGACGAGGCACTGGCCATGCTGACCGCGGCCCTGGCCGCCGAGCTGAAGGTCCAGGGCCGCAGGCTGGTGACGGCCGAGTCCTGCACCGGCGGCTGGATCGCCAAGCTGTGTACCGATCTGGCCGGCAGTTCGGTCTGGTTCGAGCGCGGCATGGTCAGCTACAGCAACGAGGCCAAGCAGGATCTTCTGGGCGTGGCGGAGGGACGGATCGTTCGTTTCGGCGCGGTCAGCGAAGAGGTCGCGGCCGACATGGCCCGCGGCGCCCTGGCGCGCAGCCGGGCCGACTTCGCGGTCGCCGTTACCGGAATTGCCGGCCCCGATGGCGGCAGCCCGGACAAGCCCGTGGGCACGGTATGTTTTGGCTGGGCATGCCCGGATGATCTCATCGAGACCGAACGCCATCGCTTTGCCGGCGATCGCGATGCCGTTCGCCGGGCGACCGTGGCCACCGCCTTGACTGGTTTGCTCGACCGAATGAGCCGCAAGTAAGGGACCCGGACCGGACCCGCGTAGATCGGCCCTGCGCGGCCGACGGACAATGCTTGAACCATGCCAGAGCCAAACAAGATCCGCCGAGTATTTTTCGCCTGCTGGCCGGATCCGCGAACCCGGGCGGCGATCATCGAGCGGCGGCGTTTGATCGACGGCCTGTCGCCGCGTCGGGTGCCGGATCACAATCTGCATCTGACCCTGCTGTTTCTCGGCAACCAGCCGGGCGAGCGGCTGCCGGACCTGCTGGCTGCCGCCGATCGGCTGAGCGCGCCGGGTTTTGATCTGCATCTGGACCGCTTCGGCTGGTTTCCCGGGGCGCGGGTGGCCTGGCTGGGCGGGCCGGCGCCAGAGGCCGCGCAGACGCTGGTCGAGCAATTGAGCGATCTCGGCCGGGCGCTGGCCCTGCGCTTCGAGCAGCGCCGTTTCCATCCTCACGTCACCTTGTTCCGGCGGGTTGCCGCTCGGCCGGACGTCCCGCCGCCGCCGCCGTTGACGTGGCCGGTGCGCGAATTCGCGCTGATCGAGTCGATTCCCTCCCGCCCTTATCAGGTTTTGAGAACCTGGCCGCTTACGGTATGAACCATGGACCCGGCCAGGGGCGGTCGGGTCGGCGAAGAATCCGGCGCGAATTGCCGTAGGAAATCGCCGCGACCGCGGTCTTCCGACCGGGTCGGCGACAGACCGTGTGAGATAATTCCGCCCAATCGCACGATCACCGACTTCAAAGACGAGGATTGCAGACAGTGGATGACAATCGCAAACGAGCGCTGGCCGCCGCGCTGGGCCAGATCGAAAAGCAGTATGGCAAGGGCGCGATCATGCGCATGGGCGACGATGCCCGGAACAAGGATGTGCCGGTGGTCTCGACCGGTTCCCTGGCCCTGGACGTGGCCCTGGGAATTGGCGGCCTGCCGCGCGGCCGGGTCATCGAAATCTACGGCCCGGAGTCCTCGGGCAAGACCACGCTGACCCTGCACGCCGTGGCCGAGGCGCAGAAAGTCGGCGGCACCGCGGCCTTCGTCGACGCCGAGCACGCGCTCGATCCCAGCTATGCGGAAAAACTCGGGGTCAACGTCGACGACCTGCTGGTCTCGCAGCCCGACACCGGCGAGCAGGCCCTGGAAATCACCGACATGCTGGTCCGCTCGGGTGCGGTCGATATCGTCGTCGTCGACTCGGTCGCCGCACTCACGCCCAAGGCCGAAATCGAGGGCGAGATGGGCGACTCCCACGTCGGCCTGCAGGCCCGCCTGATGAGCCAGGCGCTGAGAAAGCTCACCGGCAACATCAAGCGCACCAACTGCATGGTGATCTTCATCAACCAGATCCGAATGAAGATCGGGGTGATGTTCGGCTCGCCGGAAACCACCACCGGCGGCAATGCGCTGAAGTTCTACTCCTCGGTGCGGCTCGACATTCGGCGCATCGGCGCGCTCAAGCGCGGCGACGAGGTGATCGGCAACGAGACCCGGGTCAAGGTGGTCAAGAACAAGATGGCCCCGCCATTCCGCCAGGCCGTGTTCGAGATTCTCTACGGCGAGGGCATTTCGCGCGAGGGCGAGCTGATCGAGCTGGGCGTGGAGCACGGCCTGGTCAAGAAGTCGGGTGCCTGGTACAGCTACGGCGACGACCGCATCGGCCAGGGCAAGGACAACGTTCGCCAGTTCCTCAAGGACAATCCGGACATGGCCAACGAAATCGACCGCCTGGTGCGCGAGAAGCTGTTGCCCAAGTCGCAGCCGGCTGCTGAACCCGACACCTCGGAGGCGGCCGCCAAGGCCGGCTGAAGATGCCCGATCGCAGCGCGGCCGACCCGGCCGAACTGCGCGAGGCCGCCCTGCGTTTGCTGGCCCGGCGCGAGCACGGATGGGTCGAACTCAAGCGCAAGCTCGAGCGCAAGGGCTGGGATGGTGCGGCCGCTGCAACGGTGCTCGACCGGTTGGCCGAGCAGGGGCTGCAGTCCGACGAACGCTTTGCCGAAGGCTTTGCCCGCACCCGGGCCGAAAAGTTCTACGGACCGCTTCGGATTCGAGCCGAGCTGGCCGAACGCGGCGTCGATCGTGGCCTGATCGAGCGCGCCCTGCAGGCACTGGACGTCGACTGGCTGGCCCAGGCCGCCAAGTGGTATGGCCGGCGTTTCGGTGAAAGCCCGCCCGAAGACATCAAGGAGCGCTCGCGCCGTAGCCAGGCCCTGGCACGGCGCGGCTTCGATACTTCCGTGATCCGGGAGATCACCGACTGACGAGGGGCGCCAGGCCGGCGGAGTGCGGGACAGACGGGCCGTTCAGTTTGCCGTCACGACCCGATTCTTGCCGGCCCGTTTGGCGGCCAGCAGCGCGTCATCGGCGTGCTTCATCCACTGCTCAGGAGTTTCGCCTGGCTGCCCCTGGGCCAGTCCCATCGAAGCTCTGATCGTTCCGCTGGGCCCCTTGAGCTGATGAAGCAGGGCCTCGCGCAGTTTTTCAACTGCCCTCTGCGCGCCGGCCAGCCCAGTGTGTGGCAGCAGAAGAACGAACTCGTCGCCTCCAAAGCGATAGAAGCGGTCTTTTTCGCGAATGCTTGAATGGACGATGCGAGCCAGGTCGACCAAGACCTGGTCGCCGGCATCATGGCCGTGGTTGTCGTTGAGCTGCTTGAACGCGTCCAGATCCAGGATGATCAGGCTGTGCTCCCGTGTTGCGGGTCCCATGGTGATCGTTCGAAGGTCATGGTCGAGTGCCCGGCGATTGAGCGCGCCGGTCAGCGCGTCGCGTGACAGCATGTCGCTGAGCTGGCCGTGGCGATGGTTGACCCGGGTGGCGTAGATCAGGCCCAGAAGGCTGACCATCGAGGCAACCGCCAGAAAGGTCAGCCGGTCTGCAAGAACGGGGAACGCCGCGGGCTGGAGGCCGATGCTCAGCACGACGATGATGCTGGCGACCACCGCAAGCCATCTGCGCGCCATCAGGAAGTTGCCGACCAGGGTGCTGAAGGTCCACAGGTTGCTGATGTCCATCAGGATCACCAGGGATACGGTGCCAATGCTGGCGGCGGAGGCGGTCAGGTCGGCTGCCAGCTGGCTCTTTCCGGATCGCCAGGCGATCAGGGTCAGAACCGCGAACGCGCCGACGACGATCAGTTCGGCTACCCCGAGCAGAATCCGGCCTTCGTACAGTCGGTAGATGGCAAACGGAGTGATCAGGCTGATCGCGCACAGGCAGTACAGCGTGAGGATGGCAAGCCGGATATCGGCTCGCATGCGCCCGACCATGATGGAAACCGTTTGCTTGAACTTCAATGAAAGCCCCTCCAGCGCCTGCGCGCTTCCGGCCCCGGAAACGATATCCTTGGCCTGAAGTCCGTAGAATAGCGCATTCGTGATCGAGTTCTCCCACCCCCAGACCGATGAAAACCACCGCTGAAATCCGCCAGGCCTTTCTCGACTTCTTTGCCGAGCGCGACCATCGCGTCGTCGCCTCCAGTTCGCTGGTGCCGGCGAGCGATCCGACCCTGCTGTTTACCAACGCCGGCATGAACCAGTTCAAGGACGTGTTCCTGGGCTCGGAAAAGCGCGCCTATACCCGGGCGGCCTCCTCGCAGCGCTGCGTGCGCGCCGGCGGCAAGCACAACGACCTGGAAAACGTGGGTTACACGGCCCGTCACCACACTTTTTTCGAGATGCTGGGCAACTTCAGCTTCGGTGATTACTTCAAGCGTGAAGCAATTGAATTTGCCTGGGATTTCCTGACTCGAAGCTGCGCCATTCCGGCCGAGAAACTGTGGGTGACCGTCTACGAGGACGATGACGAGGCCGCCAGGATCTGGCTGGAGCACATCGGCGTGGATTCGGCCCGCTTTTCGCGCATCGGCGACAAGCCGGGCAAGCGCTACGAGAGCGATAATTTCTGGGCCATGGGCGAGACCGGGCCGTGTGGCCCGTGCACCGAAATCTTCTACGACCACGGCCCCGAGATTCCCGGAGGCCCGCCCGGCAGCCCGGACGAGGACGGCGATCGCTACATCGAGATCTGGAACCTGGTCTTCATGCAGTTCGATCGGGCCGCCGACGGCAGCCTGAATCCGCTGCCGGCACCGTGCGTGGACACGGGCATGGGTCTGGAACGCCTGGCCGCGATTCTGCAGGGCGTGCACTCGAACTACGAGATCGATCTGTTCGAGCACCTGATCGAGGCGGCTGCGCGTCTGACCGGATCGGCCGACCGGGCGGCACCGTCGCTGCGCGTGATCGCCGACCACATCCGGGCCTGCGCCTTCCTGATCAGCGACGGCGTGCTGCCGGCCAACGACGGCCGCGGTTATGTGCTTCGGCGCATCATCCGGCGGGCCATCCGCCACGGCTACAAGCTGGGTTGCGAAGAGCTGTTTTTCTGCAAGATGGTCGCGCCGCTGGTCGAGGTCATGGGCGAGGCCTACCCGGAACTGGCCCGGCAGCAGGATGAGGTCGCGGCGGTACTGGAGCGCGAAGAGCGTCGCTTCGGCGAGACCCTGGACCAGGGCATGAAGCTGCTGGAAGGGGCGATTGCCGATCTGGACCAGCGGGTGATTCCGGGCGACGTGGCCTTCCGCCTCTACGACACCTTCGGTTTCCCCGTCGACCTGAAGCGCGATATTGCCCGCGAGCGAGATCTGGTCGTGGATGAAGAGGGCTTCGAACGGGCCATGCAGGCCCAGCGCGAGCGCGCCCGTTCCGCCGGGCAGTTCAGTGCCAGGGATGGTCTGCCGGCCGAGCTGGTTTCGGAGTTGCCCGCAACCGACTTCCTGGGCTACGAGCAGTTGGCCTGCGAGCAGGCCGGTGTGGTCGCGATCGTGGTCGACGGCCACCCGGTCGAACGCCTGCGCTCCGGCGAGGACGCATTGGTCATCCTGGACCGGACCCCGTTCTACGCCGAGTCCGGCGGCCAGGTCGGCGATACCGGAATGGTGCAGACCAGCGCTGCCCGCTTCGAGGTCCGCGATACGCGCAAGCTGGCCGGCGTTTTCCACGGCCATTTCGGCCGTCTGGAAGCCGGGGAACTGGCCGTTGGCGACCGCGTCTCGGCAGCGATCGATGCCGGCCGCAGGGACTGCATCATTCGCCATCATTCGGCCACGCACCTGCTGCACTCGGCCCTGCGCGAGGTGCTGGGCGCTCACGTCCAGCAGAAAGGTTCGCTGGTGGCACCGGATCGGCTGCGCTTCGATTTCTCGCATCACGAGCCGCTCAGCGACGCGCAGATCCGTGAGATCGAGCGCCTCGTCAACCAGCAAATCCAGGCCAACGCCGAGGCCGAGTCCCGCCACATGGCCTATGACGACGCGATCGCGGCCGGCGCGCTGGCGTTTTTCGGCGACAAGTACGGCGACGAAGTGCGCGTGCTGCGCTTTGGTGATTTCTCCACCGAGTTGTGCGGCGGCACGCACGTTCAGCGCATGGGCGATATCGGCCTGTTCAAGGTCATCAGCGAGACCGGCATCTCGGCCGGCGTACGCCGTATCGAGGCCGTGGCGGGCCAGGTGGCGGTGGACTGGCTGCAGGCGCTGGATCGCTCGATGCGCGAAGTGTCCGGCCGGCTCAAGGCCAGCCCGGAGCAGCTGGCCGACCGGGTCGAGCAGCTGCTCGATCGCTCGCGCCAGCTGGAAAAGGAGCTCGAGCGTCTGAAGGGCAAGCTGGCCTCGGCGGCCGGTTCCGACCTGGCCGGACAGGCGCTCGATGTGGCTGGGGTCCAGCTGATCAGCGCCCACCTGGAAGGCGTGGACCCCAACGGCCTGCGCGACACTGTCGATCAGCTGAAGAACAAGCTGGGCTCGGGCGTGGTGGTGCTGGGCACGGCGACCGATTCCGGCGTGCGTCTGGTCGCCGGGGTGACGCAGGATCTGACCAACCGGATCAAGGCCGGCGAATTGGTCAACTACGTTGCCTCCCAGGTGGGCGGCAAGGGCGGTGGTCGACCGGACTTTGCTCAGGCCGGCGGCAGCGACGCGAAAGCCTTGCCGGCGGCGCTGGCTTCCGTTCGCGGCTGGCTGGAAGCGCGTGGCTGAAGATGCTTGTCCCGGAGCCGCGGGGAAACGTCATTTGACAGCGCCAGCCCGGACTCGATGACCGGATCCTGTGGCCCGGCCGTCCGCTGGGACGTGGTGATCATCGGGGCCGGCGCGGCCGGGCTGATGTGCGCGATCACCGCCGGCCGGCGCGGTCGGCGCGTCCTGGTGGTCGATCACGCCAACAAGGTCGGCAAGAAGATTCTGATGTCCGGCGGTGGCCGCTGCAATTTCACCAACCTCTACAGCGGTCCGGAGAACTTCCTGTCGGCCAATCCGCACTTCTGCAAATCGGCGCTGAGCCGCTACACGCCCTCGGACTTCATCGACCTGGTCGAAAAACATGCCGTTCCCTACCATGAAAAGAAGCTGGGACAGCTGTTCTGCGACCGCTCGTCCAAGGACATCGTCGCTTTGTTGCTGGCCGAGTGCCGGGACGCCGGGGTCGACGTTCGCACCCATACGGCAGTGGAGATCGACCAGGTCGGCTGCCCGCACCGACTGCGTACGGCCACCGAGGCGCTCGAGTGCGATTCGCTGGTGATCGCGACCGGCGGGTATTCGATCCCGCGCATGGGCGCAACCGGGTTCGGTTTCGACTTCGCCCGGCAGCTGGGCATGAAGCTGCAGCCGACCCGGGCCGCACTGGTGCCGTTCGTTTTCGAGGGACGCAAGCTCAAGCAGATCGAGGGGCTGGCCGGCGTGGCCGTGGATACCCTGAGCGAGGCCGGGGGAGCCGCCTTTCGCGAGAACATGCTCTTCACCCACCACGGCCTGAGCGGCCCGGCTATGCTGCAGGCGTCTACGTATTGGTCTCCGGAAGGCTCGGTCCTTATCGATCTCCTGCCCGATCTGGACCTGGAGCAGCACCTGCGCACGCTGCGCCGGGAACGACCTCGGCAACACCTGCGCAACGCCCTGGCCGAGCTCCTGCCGCGCAGTCTGGCCAGTCGCTGGTGCGAGCTGTGGCTGGGCGATTCGCCGCTGGCCGAGTTGTCGAACCAGGCCATCGACGCCTGCGTCAAGGCCTGCAAATGCTGGCGCGTCTGGCCGTCCGGCACGGAGGGCTACCGTACCGCCGAAGTCACGCTGGGCGGCGTGGACACCTCCGGCCTGTCGTCGCAGACCATGGCCAGCCTCACGCACCCCGACGTTTACTTCATCGGCGAGGTGGTCGACGTGACCGGCCATCTCGGCGGCCACAATTTCCAGTGGGCCTGGGCCTCGGGCCATGCCGCGGGTCTCGTGGCCTGATCGGCCCGGGATCCGAGGATCGGTCCGGATGTCTTCCGGAGCGGTCGGCGAATTGGCTATAATGCCGGGCTTGGCCAACTGCAGCCAAAGCCGCGGTTTTTCGGAGAGGTGGCAGAGTGGTTGAATGCGGCGGTCTCGAAAACCGTTAAGGGCTTTATAGGCCCTTCGGGGGTTCGAACCGAGCCGAAGGCGAGCTCGATGCGGCCGCAGGCCGCACCCGCAGGGCAAGCCCGCGCAAGCGGGCGCAGTCAATCCCCCCCGCCACAGGGCGGATTGGCGCAGGATCTGGAGAGGTGGCAGAGTGGTTGAATGCGGCGGTCTCGAAAACCGTTAAGGGCTTTATAGGCCCTTCGGGGGTTCGAATCCCCCCCTCTCCGCCAATTTTGGAAGCCCGCCTGGCGCGGGCTTTTCTTCGACTAACGCAGCCAGTCTGCTACCATTTGCCGGTCACTGCACGGAGGGGTGGCAGAGTGGTCGAATGCACCGGTCTTGAAAACCGGCAAGGGTTAGCGCCCTTCGTGGGTTCGAATCCCACCCCCTCCGCCATCATCGAAAAAGCCCGCCCCGCGCGGGCTTTTTTGATGATCGTGGTGTGGGATTGAGGATGAGAACCCAACGGTTCGAACCGAGCCGCAGGCGAGGACGATGCGGCCGCAGGCCGCACCCGAAGGGCAAGCCCGCGGAAGCGGGCGCAGTCCATCCCACCCCCTCCGCCCCCAAATCACCCCACTCCCCAAACCGCCCCCTCAGCCCGCAGTGCTAGACTAGAAGTTTGCCAACAACAAGGATCCATCCATGGGGTACGAACACATCAAGATGCCCGAATCGGGCGACAAGGTTCGGGTCGAGAACGGCAAGCTGGTGGTCAGCGATCAGCCCATTCTGGGCTTCATCGAAGGCGACGGCATCGGCGTGGACATCACGCCGGCCTGCATGAAGGTCTGGGACGCGGCCGTGGAGAAAGCCTACGGCGGCAAGCGCAAGGTGCACTGGGCCGAGCTCTATCTCGGCGAGAAGGCCGGCGGCATTTACGGCGGCGATTACTTCCCGGGCGAGACCCTGGAAGCGGTCCAGGACCTGGTGGTCAGCATCAAGGGCCCGCTGACCACGCCGGTGGGCGAGGGCTTTCGCTCGCTCAACGTTTCCCTGCGCCAGACCCTGGACCTGTACGCCTGCGTACGTCCGGTCAAGTACTACCAGGGCGTACCGTCGCCGCTCAAGAAGCCCGAGGAAGTCGATGCGGTGATTTTCCGTGAGAACACCGAAGACGTCTATGCCGGTCTGGAGTACGAGTCCGGCTCGGACGAAAACCGCAAGCTGGCGAAATTCCTCCGCGAGGAAATGGGTGCGGAGTTCTTCGAGGACGCGGGCCTCGGCATCAAGCCGATCTCGCCGTTCGGATCCAAGCGCCTGGTGCGCAAGGCCATCCAGTACGCCATTGACAACCATCGCTCCTCGGTCACCCTGGTCCACAAGGGCAACATCATGAAGTTCACCGAAGGTGCTTTCCGCAAGTGGGGCTACGAAGTCGCCGCCGAGGAGTTCGGCGATGTCACCATCACCGAGGACGAGCTGTGGGAAAAATACGACGGTCAGCAGCCCGAGGGCAAGATCGTCATCAAAGACCGCATCGCCGACATCATGTTCCAGCTCATGCTGCTGCGCCCGGCCGAGTTCGAGGTGCTGGCGACCATGAACCTCAACGGCGATTACCTTTCCGATTCGATGGCGGCCGAAGTCGGCGGCATGGGCATTGCCCCGGGCGCCAACATGGCCGATCACGTGGCCGTGTTCGAGGCGACTCACGGCACGGCGCCGAAGTATGCCGGCAAGGACATGGTCAACCCGTCCTCGCTGCTGTTTTCCGGCTGCATGATGTTCGACTACATCGGCTGGCCCGAAGTCACCAGGCTCATCGAGAGCGCGTTCGAAAAGGTGGTTGGCAACAAGGTGGTCACCTACGATTTCGCCCGCCAGATCGACAACGCGACCAAGGTGCCCACGAGCGGCTTTGCCGACGCTCTTGTCGATGCCATCCGCCAGTCCTGATCTGCTGAGTCCCTGGTACCAGGCTCGAGCCGCCCTGGCCGAGCCGGACCCGGTGCACAAGTGTCGCCGGGTGGCGGTTCTGTGGGAGCGGGTCGCCAGCGGTCGCTGGCAACCCGACGATCCCGGAGAGCCCGGTCTGCTGCCCTGCGGCCGGCCCGGGCGTCCGCACATGGTGCCGCCGGCTCGCCTGCCGCGGCGCGGCCTGGGCACGCTCGAGGGTCGCCGGGCCCTGATCCATGCGGTGGCCCACATCGAGTTCAACGCCATCAACCTGGGGCTGGATGCGGCGCTGCGCTTTCCCGGCATGCCGGATGCCTATTATCGCGATTGGCTCAGCGTGGCCGCCGACGAGGCCCGGCATTTCAGCATGCTCAGCGATCGCCTGGAGGAGCTGGGTGGACGCTACGGCGATCTGCCGGCCCACAACGGCTTGTGGGACATGGCCGAGAAGACCGCCCACGATCCCCTGGTTCGCATGGCCCTGGTACCGCGCGTGCTCGAAGCGCGCGGGCTCGACGTCACGCCCGGGATGATCGAGAAGTTGGCCGCGGTGGGAGACGATCGAACCGTGGAGCTGCTGGAGGTGATTCTTGAGGAGGAAGAGGGCCATGTCGCCATCGGTAGTCGCTGGTTTCACTACCTGTGCCAGGAGCGCGGCGTTGCGCCCGAGGATACGTTCCGACGGTTGCTCGAAGAGTATTACAAGGCGCCGCTGCGCGGACCGTTCAACCGGCCGGCGCGCCGTCGGGCCGGGTTCAGCGACGTCGAGATCGACCGGCTGGTTGCCCTCGATGCTTCGCCGCATGACAGGCCCTCGTAGGGCACCGGGAAATTACCGTGGCTGAGTCGACCGATGTTCTCCGCGCTGCCCTGGTCCAGGCCGAACTGCGCTGGCAGGCCCCGGGGGCCAATCGCGATCATCTAAGCAGATTGATGGATCGGTCCAGTAGCGCGGACCTGTACGTTCTGCCGGAGACCTTTACCACCGGCTTTCTCGGCGACGCGGCCGGAGAGGTCGAGTCGTTCGACGGTCCGACCCTGGCCTGGATGCGCGAGCAGGCGGGCGACCGCTCGGCAGCGATCATGGGCAGTCTTGCGCTCAGCGATGAGCAGGGCCGGCGGCGCAATCGCATGGTCTTCGTCCGTCCCGACGGAGAGGTGACCTGGTATGACAAGCGTCACCTGTTCGCCTTTGGCGGCGAGGACGATCGCTACACGGCCGGAACGAAACCGGTCGTGGCCGAGTGGCGGGGCTGGCGAATCGATCTGCAGATCTGCTACGACTTGCGCTTCCCGGTCTGGTGTCGGAACACGCGCGATTTCGACCTGCAGGTGTTCGTGGCGAACTGGCCGAGTCCGCGGGTCGAGGCGTGGCGCTTGCTGCTCAGGGCGCGAGCGCTGGAAAACCAGGCCTTCGTGCTCGGCGTCAACCGGACCGGCGCGGACGGGAACGGGGTCGCCTATCCGGGTCGGTCTTCGGCCTGGGACGGGGGCGGGGATTGCCTGGTCGAGCTTGACGATCAAGAGGCGACCCACACGGTCAGGCTGAATCGCGCCGAGCTGCGGGCGCTGCGCGAGAAATTGCCGTTTCTGGGCGACGCCGACCGCTTCGCGATCGAGTCCTGATCAGCCCAGCCGGGTTCGGATCACGCCTACGCCCAGACCCTCGATCGCGAAGTCGTCGGCGCCGGTCACGGAGATGCTGTCGTAGCGGTCGTTGGCCGGCTCGAGCCAGGTCGCCCGGCCGCGCCGGCGCAGTCGCTTGACCGTCACCTCATCACCCAGGCGCGCGACCACGATCTGGCCCGACCTGGCCTCGGGCGTACGGTGAACCAGCAGCACGTCGCGATCCAGTATGCCGGCGTTGATCATCGAATCGCCCTCCACGCGCAGGGCGAAATCGGGACTGGGCCGGAAGCGCGAGCGATCGAGCTGGATTTCATCCTCGTGGTTTTCCACGGCAAGCACCGGGGTACCGGCGGTCACCCGCCCGATCAGGGGCAGAAAGTCCAGCCCGCCGGCGTGAGTCGGACGGACCGTCAGCGGAATGATGCCGCGCGCCTGGTTCGAGCGCAGCTCGATCGCGCCCCGGCGGGCCAGCGCGCGCAGATGGCACTGGGCGGCATTGGGGGAGGCGAAGCCGAAATGGCGCACGATATCGGCCCGCGTCGGCGGCAAGCCGTTTTCTCGAACCTGTTGTTCGATGAAGTCCAGGATTTCGCGCTGGCGGGCCGTCAACTCCATCGCCAGACTGTATCAAAAAACAGCATTGAAAGGGCGTGCCCAGGCCAAAGCTCGGCGCCTCGGAAGGGTTTAGCGAACGATGATGATCGATCCGGAAACGCGGCTGCGCGGGTAGCGATGGAAGCGCCAGGGATCATGGAATCCCCACCACGGGTCGTAGAAGTGGCGCCCGTCCACCCACATCAGGTCCGGCTGAATCGGCCACAGGTACATGACTTCGGCCGACATCCGCGGATAGCGGTACACGAACTCGCCGATCTCGCCGTCTTCGAAGCCTTCGATCCGGCCGACCACGGTGATGTCGCGGCCCTCGGTGAAGATGGCCGGATCCTGAAAGCCTTCCCGGCAGGCGAGGAAGCGGCCGTGGCTCAGGTCACCGCCGGCGGGCCGCAAATCGCGGTCAAGATCCCGGGCGAGAATCTCCAGGCAGGTCTGTTCGCGCCCCGGCTGGGTCGAAACGATCGATCCGCCCCAGCGCACCTGGGCGCCGACCGACCGGTCGGTCGCCTGGTCTGGCTGAAAATCGGGAAAGTCGCCGGCCAGCGGCGCGGGGATGCTGGCGCAGCCGACCATCAGCAGGCCGGCCATGAGCGCGAGGGTCAGGCGGAACAGAACGCGATGATTGTTGGTCATGATGGCTTCCCTGTCGATCCGGGTTCTCTACGAACCAGTTAGACCGGCCGGCCCGAGGACGGTTCAGGCCCGGGCCGGGCGAAAGGCACGAGCCTGCTCGATGAACGGTCTCGCGTCGTCTTGCACCTCGCCGTAATGTATGCGGCAGTACATCAAGGCAAGCTCAACGATCCGTTCCCCTTCCTGCGGACGGGCGTTGCGAACGCGCCGGGCAAACTCCAGCGGCGTTTCGCTGGCCTGCCTGGTCAGCCCGCGCCGCTTCAGACGTCGCAGCATGAGCTGCCAGGCCCGCTCGACCTCGCTGGCGGCGCGCCCGCGCGGCTGGCGCAACAGCGCGTAGCTCAGCGGCGCCATCACCAGGCCCAGAACCAGCAGCATCAGCAGCGCGATTCGGTCCGTGGTCAGGTCGGGAAGGCCCAGCCCGCGCAGGAAGCTGCGTTGACGGTCGTGATCAAAGCCCAGCACCCAGCGGTTCCAGAGATGCTGAATACGGTCATATTGATTGCGCAGGTTCTCGACCCAGTTCAGATCGAACAGATGGCGGGGGCCATCGATGACGCTGCGCGAGCCCTGCTCGATGCGCGCCGGCGACACCGCCGCGGTGGGGTCGACCCGGGTCCAGCCATCGCCTTCCAGCCAGACCTCGGTCCAGGCGTGGGCATCGGACTGGCGCACGAGCAGGTACTCGCTCGCCGCCTGCCAGAAACCGCCCTGGTAGCCGGTCACGATCCGGGTCGGGATTCCGGCCGCACGCATGAGGATGGCAAACGCCGAGGCGTAGTACTCGCAATAGCCCGAGCGCAGATCGAACAGGAACTCGTCGGCGCCGTGGCGGCCGAGCGGTGCGGCGCTCAGGGTGTAGTAGAACGCTTCCTCGCGGAACCAGCCAAGCACGGCGTTGATCAGGGCGCGGTCGTCGGGATGTCGCTCGCGAAGCTCCTGGGCCAACGCCCGGGTGCGCGGATTGCGATCTTCGGGCAGACGCAGCGCTACCGCCTGCGCGCCGCTCGACAGCTCCGGCATGTCGGTGAAGTCGGGGTTCGAAACCACGTCGTAGCGGGTCAGAGTGGTGACCGGATGGCGATTGAGCATCTGGTGGTCCACCGTGATCAAGGCCTGGTCCGGCCCGCGCACGGGATAGTCCAGAACGAACAACCAGCGCCGCTCGTGCGGTTCGAGCTGGACCTGGTAGGACAGGGAGCGTGGACCTTCGGCCACGAACTGGCGCGAGGGCGCATCGCCGAAAAAAGGGCGCGTCCAGGTCGTGCCGTCGAAATTCCACAGGACGGGGCCGCGCCAGTAGCGTTCCCCGGGCGGGGGTGGCGGGCCGTCGAACTCCACCCGAAAGGCCGGCGAATCATCCAGAAACAGGTTGCTGATGCTGCCCGGCGACATGTCTTCCGACAGGCCCGTGCGCCCATCCATCACCTGGTCGGGCAGCCCCCACAGCGGTTGGGCCAGACGCGGAAACAGGACAAACAGGGTCAGCGCCACGGGTGCAGCCAGCATCAGCAAAACGGCGGCCTGGCGGATCGCCGGGAGCTCGCTTCCGCCCCTGGCCGTCCACTGACCGCCATGGACGGTCTGGATGCGGGTCAGCGCGATGGTGGCCACCAGCGACCCGCTGACCAGGTAGACCAGGTAAATCAGGCGCTCGCTGAACAGGAACTGGGTGGCGATCAGAAAAAAGCTGACCGAAGCGACCAGGCGCAGATCGCGAACGGCAAACATCTCCATCATCTTGGCGCCGAGCATGACGCACAGCAGGACGGTGGCCGTTCGGCGTCCCCACAAGCCGCCGAACGCGACCAGAACGAACACCAGGGCCACGCCGGTCAGGACGATCCGCAGCAGGCGCGGCGGCGGACCCCAGCGGTACCGGGCTGCGGCCAGGCGCCAGGCGCAGGCGCCGAGAATGCCCGCCGCCAGCCATGGCGGCATCGCGGCCAGATGGGGCAGCGCGGAAATCACGAACGCGGCGATCGTCCAGGCCACGGCGCTGAAGGGCGGCAGCTGCTTCATTCGCGCGCTCACGGCTGTTCCGCCAGGGCCTTCAGGCAGGCGTGCAGATGGGCTTCGGTTCGATCCGGCCCGATCGCCTTTCCGCCCAGCCTGAGCGTCCAGGAGCGGTCCTGTCGGCGGGCCTGGAGCAGCCAGGCGGTGAGAACGCGGATCCGCTCTTCGAGATCGCGACCGGGGGCGCGGGCCAGGTCCAGGACCAGATCCCGGGAGCGGGGCTGGCGCAGGTCTCGTGCCAGCAGGGTGTTGTGGCGCTGACTGGCCTTCCAGGCAACGCGGTGCAGCGGATCGCCCTCGCGCCAGGCCCGCAGGCTGTAAAACTCGTCGCCGTCCGGATTTCGGCGCTGTTCACTGCCCTCCCGGTCGGCGTCGCCTTCCGGCAGCGGCGGCGGACGCTCGGCCGGGCGCGGCCAGACCAGGATCGCCCGTTCCGGCCAGAACCAGGACCAGGCTTCGAACAGACCGATCGGGTGGCCGGTCTGCAAGGCCAGTCGATCGAGTGTCAGCCAGCCGCGGTGCCGGGTCGGAACGGGCAGGGCGATTTCGGTGATCGCCCGGGCGGGCAGACTGAAAACCTGCGCGGTGCTGCCGTGCCTGAGCTCGAGCCCGGGCCGTTCGCGCCCGGCGTCGCTGGCGATGGTGATCAGAAACTGGATCGGCTGGCCGGCGAAAACCGGGGATGCCCCGGTCTTGAGAATCCTCAGGCCTTCGAGATTCCGGTAGGCCAGCAGCATCGAATTGCTGCCCAGACCGGCGACGATGAAGGTGGTCAGCAGGCCCAGGTTGTTATTGAAGTTCAGGCTGCCCATCAGCATGGCGAACATCAGCAGTCCAAGCAACCAGCCGAAGCGGGTCGGAAGGATGAAGATCTGCCGGTATTTGAGCGTCAGGGGCGGTCGGGTCGGGCCGCGCCGCGCAACCCATCCATCCAGCCAGGCCTGTAGCGTCCGTCCCGGAAGTGATCGGCCGACCCGGCGCAGGACCGCGCTCACCTCAGGGAACCGGCGTCACGTCGATGATTTCCTCGACCACGTCGGTGCTGCTCAGCCCGGACTCCGGCAGCGGCTGGAGACGGTGGCCGGCCAGCGCGGGAAAGATCAGCTTGACGTTTTCGGGCAGGCAGAAGGTCTGACCCCGGACCAGCGCGTTGGCCCTGGCGGTGCGGATCAGGGCGAGGGCGGCGCGTGGCGACAGCCCGGCGCGCAGGCCGGCGTGGGCGCGCGTGGCCTGGATCAGGGCCTGGATGTAGTCGATCACCGGCTCGGCCACGTGCAGGCTGGCCGCGCGCTGGATTAGCTCCATGACGCGAGCGCCGTCGAGCTCGGCGTTCAACTCGGTCAGGAGTTGCCGGCGGTCCGGCTCGATCAGCAGGCGTCGTTCCTCGGCCGGCGCGGGATAGCCGATGGCCGTTCTGAGCAGGAATCGATCCAGCTGCGAATCCGGCAGCGGATACGTTCCGGCCATGTCCAGCGGGTTCTGGGTTGCGATCACAAAAAACGGCTGCGGCAGCCGATGGGTCTGGCCATCGACGGTGACCTGGCCCTCGGCCATGGCCTCCAGCAGCGCCGACTGCGTTCTCGGCGTGGCCCGATTGATTTCGTCGGCGAGGACCACGTTGGCAAACACCGGTCCCGGCCGGAACTCGAATTGCTCGTCGTCGCGTCGGAATACCGAGACGCCGAGGATGTCGGCCGGCAGCATGTCGTTGGTGAACTGGACCCGCTGCCAGCTGCCGCCGAGAATGAGTGACAAGGCCTGGGCCAGCGTGGTCTTGCCGACGCCGGGCAGGTCCTCGATGAGCAGGTGGCCGCCGGCCAGCAGGGCCGAAAAGGCCAGCTCAACCACCTCGCTTTTGTCGACGATGACGCGGTTGACCGCGGCCAGGGCGCGGTCCAGGTCGGCCTGCATGGACGACTGTGGCGCGAGCTGCTCGGGCGGACTACTCATCCAGAAGCGCGTTGAGCTTGGCTGCGCAGATGAAATCGTTTTCGCTCAAGCCGTCGATGGCATGGGTGGAGAAGTTGACCAGGCAGAAGTTGTAGCCGGCCTCGAAATCGGGGTGGTGGTTGTCCTGATTGGCGACCCAGGCCATGGCATTGATGAACGCCATGGTCTTGTAAAAGCCCTTGAACTCGAAGCGGCGAAAGATGCGCTTGTTGTCTTCGTCGACTTGCCAGCCCGGTACCTGCGGCAACAGTTCGTCCACGCGTTCCCGGTCCAGCGGGTCCATGCCGCCTTCGCAAGGGACGCATTTCTTTTCGGTCAAACGATCGTTCTGGCTCATGTCAGGCAGCCTCCTGGGATTTGGGGGGAAAGGTGGGAGTGAACTCGCCAAGCGCCCGGGCCTGACGGATCAGCGCAAGCAGATCTTCCCGGGCCAGCCGGAACAGATCGTCCATGCGGTCGAGCACGTAGTAGACGGGTTGGTAGATGTCGATCCGGTAGGGCGTGCGCAGCGCATCGAGCGGATCAAAGGGTCGGCGCAGGGGTTCGGGACTTTCCAGCGCGTAGCGCATTTCGCCCGGGGACGAGGCGATGCCGCCGCCGCACACGCGCAGGCCCGCCGCGGTCTGCAGCAGTCCGAATTCCACGGTAAACCAGTACAAGCGGGCGAGGAAAACCCGCTCGGCCTTGCTCGCCTTGACTCCGGCCTTGCCGTAGGCTTCGGTGAAATCGGCAAACGCCGGATTGGTCAACATCGTGGCATGACCGAAAATTTCGTGGAAGATGTCCGGCTCCTGCAGGTAGTCCATGTCCTGGCGTGAGCGGATGAACGATGCGGCCGGAAATTTCTTTTCCGACAGCAGCTTGAAGAAGCGATCGAAATTGATCAGCGCGGGCACCGGGGCGACTTCCCACCCGGTGGTCTCGCGCAACACCTTCGAGACCTCCAGCGGTTGGGGAATCCGGTCCGGGGGCAGGGACAGGGTCTCGAGACCCTCAAGGAACTCCTGACAGACTCGACCCTCGATGACGTCGAGCTGGCGCGCGTACAGGTCGGCCCATACGCCGTGCTCTTCGTCGCTGTAGGGAATGATGCCGTTCGCGTCCGGCACCTTGGCTGCGTATCGCGAAGATTTGGCCATGACTGAACTCCATTATGGCAAGTGCTTGAAATCTTATCATCGCGAGGTGGATTCGCCATGACTGCCCCCCTTGATCCGCTTCGCCCACGGCCGGACAGTTGTCCGCGACCCGGGCTTAAGAGATTTCTTACAAGAGACTGGGAAATTTCCTACATGCCCTGACGTCGGATTGCCACATACAAAAAGCCTGCGCTCGGGCACCATGTGCGCGAATGTTGCTGGTAGGGACTCTTGCATCGGCAAGAGTTGAACGTTTCCCCTCAGCTACAGGGTTGCTGGTCCCTTTGAGGGGTTTTCAAGGCGGTGCCTCGTGCGCCGCCTTTTTTTATGGGCCGGGCGCGATCCCATGGCCGTGGCCGAACCGGTTCATTGCGGCCTGGAATCGGTTACTCTGCCAGTGTCGAAACCGACGGGAAGCAAAGCCGAAATGAGTCAGATTCATCGCCTGGTCGTGTTTGGAGCGACCGGAACGCAGGGTCATCCGGTCGTCGACGCCGCGCTCGAGGCCGGGTATTCGGTCCGCGCGGTCACCCGCGATCCCGCCGCCGCCGAGCAGCGCCTGTCGCAGCGCGCCGAGCTGTTCGAGGCCGATTTGCTGGAGGCCGATACCGTGGCCGCGGCCCTGGAGGGCATGGACGCGGTGTTTTTCCACCTGCCCATCATGCCGCAAAGCGACGAGGCCGTCGCGGCGGTTGATCATTTGTTGACGGCCATTCGGGCCAGTTCCGTGCAGAAACTGGTGTTCACGACCTCGGCCTGGAGCGCCGATGCCATGCCGGGCGGCGATTTCGTGCTCGGATTGCGCGGGGTGACTGAAGCCATGCTGGCCAGCGGGGTCGATACGGTGGTGCTGCGTCCGACCCTGTACCTGGCCAACCTGGTCTGGCCCAACATCATCCGCGAAATTCGTGAATTCGGTCGCCTGACCTATCCGCCCCTGGATCGCCATCGCCGCCTGAACTGGACCGCACCCGAGGATCAGGCGACGCTGGTTGTGGCCGCGCTCGGCGCGGATGCGGCCGGCGAAATCATCGACATCGCCAGCCCGCAGGCGGTGACCGGCCCGGAGCTTTGCCAGATGCTGTCCGGGGTCTATGGCCGGGAAGTGCATTACGCTCCGCAGACCATCGATGAGTTTGCCGACACCCTGAGCCACATGGCCGGCAGCGCCGAGGTGGGCCGCTCCGTGGCGGCTCTGTACGCCGGTATCGATCAACTCGACGGAGACGGGCCGCTGGTCGATACCGACGCGCTGCAGCGGCGTTTCGGGGTTCGTCTGACGCCGGTCAGCGAGTGGGTGGAAGATCGTCTGGGGGCCCTGCTGTCGCTGTACGGCTAGCCGGCCATTCTGTCCGGCGAGCGGACCGGATCAGTTGATCACGATGACCGGGCACTTGGCCAGACGCACGGTCTTGTCGCTGACGCTGCCCATCAACAGCCCCTGCAGCCGGCCCCGGCCGCGTCGACCGATGACCAGAATGGGGCGATCGCACTCGGCGGCGTAGCGGAGCAGGGCTTCGGCCGGATCCCCGCCCAGCAGAACCGGCTCGACCGACACCTGCCGTTTTCCGGCCCGCTCGAGCGCGCGATCCAGCAGTTCGGCGCCCAGCTCGTACTCGGGAACGCCGGCCGCGGCTTCCTGCAGTTTTTCCAGATTGATCGTGCGCACTTCGCCGGAACGCCGGGCGTGCGGTCGGGTGGCGAAAATGATCCGTACCGGCAAGCGCAGCGTCTCGGCCAGATCCAGGCCGAAATCCAGCGCCCGGCCGGCGCTTTCCGAGTCATCGAACGCGATCAGCAAAGAGGTGTGTTTGAACGACATCGGCGGCCCTCGCTGTGAAATCCTGCTTGGTTGCTCACGATTGTACCGTTTTGATGAGCCGGCAGGAGAGGGCGGGAACCGGGGTTTTCCAGGACCGGGAGCGGCCCCTGCCCGAGGGCCGATCGAAAGGAGGCCGACGGTCAGCCGACCGAGCCGTTGCTCAAGGCTTCGTCGAGCAAACGGTCGCGCATCCGGCGGTGGAAGGGTTCTTCGCCGAACCAGATCATGAAGTATTTCTCGGCGTCGTCGGCATCGTCGCACTGCCGGATCAGGTCGTTGTTCAGGAACAGCCGCAACCCATCGCCGGGTCGATACACCACGTCGTAGCGGTCACCCGATTCGGCATCGACGTACGCATCGGCCATGCAGCGCAGTACGGCCGGCAAGTGGTCGGCCGAGTCCAGGGCCAGGTTGTCGGCCAAGGTGGAGCGAGCGGATTCGATCAGGTCATCGCCCTTGAACGAGCGCGCCAGCTCCAGCGAAAACTGTTTCGGCACCGGTCCGAGTATGCGTTCGGCATCCTGGCATTGATCCAGGTACAAGGTGGCGGTTCCGATGCGAAACAGGCCGGCGACGCGCAGCTCCAGTTCCGCACACCGGGTCAGGTCTTCACCCGGCGCGGTCGCCGCAACCGCTGCTGGCACACCGGCGCCCAGCAGCAACAAACCAAGGGTGGCTGCTTGCATCGAGGACTTCACATCGCGCTCCGCGCCCGGCGGACGAAGAACCCGACGATCGGAAGATGGGCGTACAAGGCGTGGCCGCTGTCCCAGAAGTCCTGGTGCAGGATGACCCTGCCGTCCTCGTCAAAGCGCAGGTGGCTGATGCCGATGGACCGGGAGTGGATGTTGCGACCAGCGGCGCGGCTTTTGAATTCCATCGTCCACCGGACGTACACGTCCGCACCATCCTGGATGACCTGGTGAACCTCGACCGAGCTCTCGCTCAGGCTGGCCCCGGTCTTTTCCATGTAGCCAGCCAGGTCCTCAAGATGCGAGAACGTGTGCAGCGTATCGTTGAAGTACAGGCGATCCGCATAGGCTGATCTGATGTCTTCAGGCAGCGTCGCTGAGGTCAGGTCGGCATAGCTTGCCTTGAAACGCGCCAAGCCTTCCTCGATTGCCCGGGTAGACCCCGGAAACTCCGCCATGGCCTGCTCATAGCCATCGACCACGTTCATTTCGCCCATGCCACCACGTCCTCCGCACGCGCTGATCGAGCCCAGCAGGACAACGATCAGCACAACCCCGAACAAGTTCCAGAAAGCATTCATCGCGCAAGTTTGCGCCGGTCGAATCAACCCGGGGTGAAGGCCGCGGCGCCGGCCGGCCGCGTGGTCCAGCGGCTTCACGGCCTGTTCATCGTGTGACTGGCTACTATTGCGCCCGGTTTCGCATGGTGACCAAGTTTGAAACAGTCCGTTCTTGCCTGGTTCGATTCGGCACGATATCAATCCGCGCTGTCCGACACTCAGGCCAGCGGCATCGACTGGGTTCGCATTCTGCCGTTCATCGGGCTGCATCTGGCCTGCCTGCTGGTCTTCTGGGTCGGGGTGTCCCCCATTGCGGTTGCTGCGTTTGCGTTCAGTTATCTGCTGCGCATGTTTGCGATCACGGCGTTCTACCACCGCTACTTCGCGCACCGCTCGTTCAAGACCTCCCGGGCGATCCAGTTCGTCTTCGCCGTCATCGGTGCGGCTTCGACCCAGCGCGGCCCGCTGTGGTGGGCTGCTCATCATCGCCAGCATCATCGCTGCGCCGACCAGGCCGAAGACCCGCATGCGCCCAGGCACGGGTTCCTGTGGAGCCACATGGGCTGGTTTCTCAGCCGCGAACATTTCGTCACGGATCCAAAGCGGATCCCGGACCTGATCGAATATCCCGAATTGCGGCTGCTCGATCGCTTTGCCCTGCTCGTTCCGGTGGTCTATGCGGCCGCCTGGTTCGGACTGGGGGCGATCCTGTCTGCAACCGCTCCTGGTCTGGAAACCAGCGGCGCCCAGCTTCTGGTGTGGGGCTACTTCCTGTCCACCGTGGTCCTGATCCACGCCACCTTGACCATCAACTCGCTTGCCCACGTGTGGGGCAAGCGTCGCTACGCGACCCGCGACGACAGCCGCAATAATTTCTGGCTGGCCTTGCTGACCCTGGGCGAAGGCTGGCACAACAATCACCACCACTACCCGGGTTCGGCCCGCCAGGGCTTTTTCTGGTGGGAAATCGACCTGAGTTACTACGTCCTGAAGGCCATGAGCTGGGTGGGGCTGGTCTGGGATGTGAAATCCGTCCCGGAGCCGATCCGACGGGCCCGCCTGGTTCAGGCCGAATCGTGAAGATCGTCATTGTCGGGGCCGGCGTGGCGGGCCTGTACGCTGCCTGGCATCTGTCCGAGCGCCACGAAGTCATCGTCCTGGAGGCCGGTGAGCGCCTCGGCGGGCACGCCGACACCCATCGGGTCGAGGAAAACGATCGCGAGTTCTGGATCGACTCGGGGTTCATCGTCTTCAACGAGGCTCACTACCCGCTGCTGACCCGCTGGTTCGAAGACATGGACGTGGCCTGGCGGGATTCGGACATGAGCTTCGCGGTGTCCGATCAGGCCAGCGGCCTGGAATACAACGCCACCAGCCTGAACCGGCTGTTCTGCCAGCGACGCAACCTGGTCAGCCCCGCGTTCTGGGGGATGTTTCGCGACATCGTCCGCTTCTATCGCGGCGCGCCCGGACTGCTCGACACCCTCGACGAGAGGATCACGCTGGGCCGCTGGCTGCAGGAAAGCGGTTTCGGAGTGATGTTTGGCGAGCAGCATTTGCTGCCGATGGCCTCGGCGTTGTGGTCGGCGCCGATGGGTCGGATCGTGGATTTTCCGATGCTCCATCTGCTGAAGTTCATGGACAACCACAACATGCTGCAGCTTTCGGGGCGTCCGACCTGGCGCACGGTGCGCGGCGGCAGCCGCAGCTACGTCGAAAAGGCTGCCCGTTGCCCGGCTCGATTCGAGACCGCCAGCCCGGTGCGCTCGATCCACCGGGATCCGACCCGGGTAGTCGTTCGCACCGACCGTGACGAGATCGCGGCCGACGAGGTCATCCTGGCCTGCCATGCCGATCAGGCGCTCGGGCTCTTGCCCGACGCCAGCGCCGCCGAGAAACGGGTGCTGGGGGCCATCGGCTTTCAGCCCAACGAAACCGTTCTGCATACCGACTCCAGCGTCCTTCCGCGCCTGCCGGCCGCCCGGGCCGCCTGGAACGTTCGCCGCGATCCGGCCGATCGGGATCAGTGCCGGGTCTCGTACTACATGAACAAGCTGCAGGGCATCGACGGTCAGCGCGATTACGTGGTGTCCCTGAACCAGTCGGATCGGATTGCTCCGGACCAGGTGCTGGTGCGGCGCCGGTACCGGCATCCGGTGTTCACCCCCGAGGCCGTTACCGCTCAGAAGAGCTGGGAGGAGGTCAACGGGATCGGGCGCACCTGGTTTTGCGGCGCGTGGTGGGGCTGGGGCTTTCACGAAGACGGGGCGCGCAGCGCGCGTCGGGTCGTGGATGCCATCGAGCGGCGGCATGGATAACGCGTTCGCGCCCGGGCGGGTCTGGCATCGCCGGCGGACGCCGCGCCGTCATCGCTTTTCCTACCGCTTGTACTACAGCCTGTTCGACGTGGCCGACATCGAACGGTTGTGTCGGCGCTCGCCGTGGTGGTCGCTGGAGCGCCCCAACCTGGTCTGTTTCCGGCGCCGCGATTACTTCGGCGACCCTGACCGGCCGCTCGATGCCTCGATCCGGGACCGGGTCGAGGAAGAGCTCGGCGTTCGCCCGTCGGGCAAGGTCATGCTGTTGACCCACCTTCGCCAGTGGGGCGCTTGTTTCAATCCGGTCAGTTTTTACTTCTGCCTGGACGAGGACAGCAAGCCGGCCTTCATCGTCGCCGACATCCACAACACGCCCTGGAACGAGCGCCACACCTACGTACTGGACTGCCGTGCACAGACCGGACCGGACTACCGCTTCGCCTTCGCCAAGCAGTTCCACGTCTCGCCGTTTCTGCCCATGGGGCTGGACTACGACTGGCGTTTTCGGCTCGAACCGGATTCGATCGATGTTCACATGGTGGTGATTGACGGGCGCTCAGAATGCTTCGCGGCCGGGATGCGGCTGCGTCTGAGTCCCCTGAGCCGGACTGCGATGTGGCGGATGCCGTTTTCCTATCCGCTGTTGACGGCTCGCGTGGTGACGGCAATTTACTGGCAGGCCCTGCGGCTCTGGTTCAAACGCGTCCCGTTTTTCACCCACCCCGACAAGAAGACCTCAAACGCATGAGTTCCAGCGAAGAAACGGTGAGAATGAGCGCCGGCGCGCATGCCGGTCAGGCCGGCGCAACGGATCGCTGGCTGCGCCGGCGAGTGCTGGCCCGCTTTGCCGAGCTTCGCGAAGGCTGCCTGTGCATCGACGATGCCTGCGGCCGGACGCGAATCGGCAGGGACGGCGACCTCCAGGCGCAGGTGGTCATCCACGACATGCGGTTCTGGCGACTGCTGGCGACCGGCGGGGGCCTGGGGGCGGCCGAGGCGTACATGGCCGGATTCTGGGACAGTCCCGATCTGGTCGCCGTCATCCGCCTGCTGGCGCGCAACCGGGAAACCCTGTCGGCGATCGACCGGGGCGGCGCGCGCCTGAGCGGCGCCCTGATGAAGCTGTGGCATGCCTTCAACCGGAACAGCCTGTCCGGGGCGCGCCGCAACATTGCCGCCCACTACGATCTGGGCAACGACTTTTTCGCTGCCTGGCTGGACGAGACGATGATGTACTCCAGCGCCCTGTTCCAGTCCGAGCACGACAGCCTTGAACAAGCCCAGGTCAACAAGCTGGACCGCATCTGCACCAAGCTGGGTCTTGGTCCGGATCTCCACCTGCTGGAAATCGGAACGGGCTGGGGTGGTCTGGCCATTCATGCTGCCCGGACCACCGGCTGCAGGGTGACGACCACGACCATTTCCAGAGAGCAGTACGAGTTTGCGCGCGCGCGCGTCGAAGAGCACAAGCTCGAGGACCGGATCGAAGTGCTGTTGCGCGACTACCGGGATCTGGACGGCCGCTACGATCGAGTCGTTTCGGTCGAGATGATCGAAGCGGTCGGGCATCAGTACCTGGATCAGTACCTTTCCAGACTCGAAAATCTCCTGACCCCGACCGGGCTGGCCCTGGTGCAGGCCATCACGATCGAAGACTACCGCTATGCCAATGCCTTGCGAACGGTCGACTACATCAAGCGCTACGTATTCCCCGGCAGTTTCATTCCCTCGGTCGGCGCGATCACGACGTCCATGGCCCGAGCGACGCATCTGGGCCTGGTCGAACTGGCCGATTTCGGCGCCAGCTACGCCCTGACCCTCAAAGCCTGGCGCGAGCGCTTCGAGGCAGCCTGGGAACGAATAGCCGACATGGGCTTCGATGAAACCTTCCGCCGTCGCTGGCGCTATTACCTGGCCTACTGCGAGGGCGGCTTCGCCGAACGCGCCATCAGCGATGTGCATCTGCTCCTGGCCGCACCCGGATATCGTCCCGAACGCAGCGTCGGCCTGACGGCGGGCTCGCCGTGACGCGCGCCTTTCTGATCAACCAGGGGCTGTTTCAGCTGGCCTGGCCGGCCTGCGTGATCGGCGCCGCCTACGGCATTTTCTGGACCGGTCTTTTGGTGGTCGGGCTGCTGGCCCTGTGGCAGCTCAACCGGCGCAATCGCCATCCGCTGGACTTGCGCATGATTGGCGTGTGCCTCGGCCTGGGCTTCGTCCTCGACAGCGCCTGGGTCCAACTGGGCCTGCTGGAGTATGCGATGGCCTGGCCGGCGAGCGGTTTTGCTCCGCTGTGGATCATGTTGCTGTGGGTGGCGGTGGCGCTGGTGATCAATCATTCCATGGCCGCCTTCAAGCGCAGGCTGATCGTGCTGGCCGTTGCCGGCGCCGTGGGATCCCCGTTTTCCTACTATGCCGGCGCTCGATTCGGCGCGGTCGAGTGGCTGGCGCCGGCCTGGCAGGTGATCCTGGCCACGGGCCTGAGTTGGGCCATCGTTTTGCCGCTGCTGTTCTGGCTGGCCCGGGAACGGCCAGCCTTGTCCTCTCGCCCCGATCAGCCGCAACCGACCTGAAGGCCATTGTTGACCCATGAAACCGATTGATCTGGCAGAAAAAGGATGGGCTCCGGACCGCGTGATCCGGGCCGGGATTCGCCAGCTGCTGCGGCGGCGCCTGGCGCAGGAATTCGCTCACGATGTCGAGCGCAGTTCCGCCCGCAATCACGCCCTGATCGAGGAGCTGGCCGCTTCGGCGATCGCCATCGAGACCGACGCGGCCAACGAGCAGCATTACGAAGTGCCCGCTGCGTTTTACCAGCTTGCCCTGGGGCGCCGCCTGAAATATTCCAGCGGCTACTGGCCCGAGGGAGTCAGCGATCTGGACGCGGCCGAAGAGGCGATGCTCGGGGCCAGCTGCGCGCACGCCGAGCTGGAAGACGGTCAGCGCATTCTGGAGCTGGGCTGCGGCTGGGGTTCGTTGACCTTGTGGATGGCGCAGCACTATCCGAACGCGCGCATTCTCGCCGTTTCCAACTCGGCATCGCAGCGAGAGCACATCGAGGCGCGCGCGCGCGAGCTGGGCCTGGGCAACCTGGAGGTTCTGACCCGGGACGTCAACCAGCTGGAGCTCGACGAGCGCTTCGATCGCGTCGTTTCGGTGGAAATGTTCGAGCATGTCCGCAACTATCGGGTGCTGATGCGGCGAATTTCCCAGTGGCTGAAACCGGGCGGCAAGCTGTTCGTCCACATCTTCTGCCATCGCTACCTGGTCTATCCGTTCGAGACCGAGGGCGAGGGCAACTGGATGGGGCGGCACTTCTTTACCGGCGGGCTGATGCCGGCGGCCGATACGCTGCTTCATTTCCAGGATGACCTGGCCCTGGAGCACCGCAGGCTGTATTCCGGCGAGCACTATGCGAAAACCGCGCGCGCCTGGCTGGACAACATGGACGCCCGCCGGGCCGAGGTGGCCGAGGTCATGGCGAGCGCGTACGGAGAGCAGGGGCCGCGCTGGCAGCAGCGCTGGCGGATGTTCTTCATGGCCTGCGAGGAGTTGTTCGCGTACCATGCCGGCAATGAATGGCTGGTGGCTCACTATCGCTTCCAACGACGCTGATCTCGTGCCGGAGAGCCGGCGGAGTGCGTCATGAATGCGCTCAATCGATTGCTGAAGGGCAATCTCGACACCAAGCTGGTCCGCGTGTTCATCCTTCAGATCCTGGCCATCAGCATGGCCACGGTGCTGGGGGTGTACGCCGCGGCCCTGGTCGTTGAGAAGGTGCTGGTACAGGAAGCCCTGAACGGCGAAGCCGAGCATTTCTGGACTCATTACGAGCAGGACCGGAGCTTTCCCCTGCCCAATACCAACAACCTGCGCGGCTATCTCTCGCGCCGCTCCGATTTCAGCGGCGTACCCGAGTGGCTGCACGGCGAGCCGCCGGGTTTCCGACGGGCCTGGGAAGCCCCGGGTTCGCGGCCAGTCATTCACGTCAGCGATCGCGGAGCCGATCGGCTCTACCTGGTGTTCGATGAAGTCCAGGTTTCCTC
>PWJA01000151.1 GCA_003560975.1 Gammaproteobacteria bacterium | reverse complement strand
CGGGCCCGCGCCTGATACTTCACAAACTCATAGTCATCCGGGTTGAAGTTGAGCTGATTGGGCGGCAGCCCCGGGGCCGTCCAGACCGGACTGTTGGGCCGGCTGAAATCATAGGCAATATCCGGCTCAAAACCCAACTCGTATTCAAGGTAGTTGCGAACGGGATAATCCTGTTTGGCTTGGGTATAGGCCAGAGTGAAGTCCATCGTCAAACGATCCAGGAACACATCGCCGCCGAAAGTGACGGCATTGATGGTGTTTTCCACCCTGCGGTTGCGCAGTTCCTTGACCACCGTGACATCCGTTGCAACGCCGGTCACCGGAGTGGATCCCGGCGCCCAGTCGTCGTATTCGAGCAGCAGCGAGTGACGGAATTCATCATCGATGAAACGGGAGTGCAGGCCGGTCAGATACAGGTGAACATTGTCACTGGTGCGAAAATCCAGGCGCGCGTCGACTGCATAGCGTTCCCGCATGACTTCGTAGTCCTTGAACTCCACCTCTTCGGGAAAGATCTCACCGTTATTGCTGGTAAAGTCGTTTTCGAAGTTGTCGGTTTCGCGCTCGGTCTTGTTGTAGCTGGCCGAAACCAGCAAACCAACCTGGCCATCGTTGAACTGATTGCCCAGGGTGGCCGAATATCGCTGGTTGGTGCCGTCGCCGAGTTCGTTACGACCCGCGCCGGCGGCGAAACGCAGGATCGGCTCATCGCTGTCCAGCGCGCCCTGCGTGATGATGTTGATGTTACCGCCAATGGAATCGGCGTCCATGCTGGGCAGCAGCGCCTTGGTAATCTCGATCGACGAGACGACGTCGGTCGGAATCGTATCGAGGTCAACTGCGCGCGTGCCGGCGTCCGGAGAAGGCAGGATCACACCGTTGACCGAAACGGCGTTGAACTGGACGGGCGTGCCACGCACGCTGATGTAGCGACCTTCTCCCTGGTCGCGCTCGATGGCGACACCGGACACGCGCTGCAGGGCTTCGGCGATATTGCGGTCCGGAAAGCGACCGATGGAGTCCGCCGAGATGACGTTGATGATGTTGTCGGCGGCACGTTGCTGGTTCAGTTCGCGCGTCTGTTGATCGCGCAGGGCACCGACGTAGACCCGATCGGTCACGCCCGACGCGCTAAGGGCAATTTCCAGGCGGCTGCCAACCGTAGGCGAAACTTGAGCCTCGACGGTCTGCCGGTCAAAACCCAGAAAGTCAACCTCGACCTGGTAGGTGCCAGCCGCCAAACCGGTGATGACGAAGCGGCCTTCGCGGTCGGTTCGTGCGGAGCGGTTCGCCTCGCGCACGCGGATGATGGCGCCGTTGAGAAAGTCGCCGCGATCGGCGTCGATGACCCGACCGGTCAGCACGCCGGCCGGAACGACTTCGCCGAAACGGTCGCCGCCGCTCTGGGCGGCGGCCAATGGCGCGAGACCGCTGGCTTGTTGGGTCTGCGTCTCCGCGTGCGTCACGGAGGCAAGGATGGCAGAGGCGATAGCAGCAGAGAGCAGCGTTGCTTTTGATGTCACGATGAACAGTCCCGGTTCAAGTTTCGTTTGTTTTTCGCGAAGCGCGAGTTCAGCTGCGCAAGATAGAACCGGTGTGTGTCACTGATATGTCGCGACTGCCGCTGTCACCTAAAATTCAAGGAACCGTCAAAGTCGGATGCAGTTCCTGAAGACAACGGCGGACTTCCCCGAGCCGGTAGAAGTCACTGTCCGGCAAGTGCCTGTTACAGGGTGCCGGAAAACGCACCGGGGCTTCGTTGTGCAACATGCGCAGCAGGCGCTGATCCTGGTCGTTGTGCCAGATCTCCCACTGCAGGTTGGCTGACATCGGCGCGATCTCGGCCGAGCGCCAGGCGTGGGTGTCGTACTGAAACAACCGCCCCGGCTCGGTGCCCGGCCAGGCATGTTCGAGCCGCAACCAGGTGGCCACCGGCATCATGACCTGGGCGTGGGTAAAGCGGAACGAGGCCAGCACCTCGGGCGGATCGGCCATAGCCTGCGCCAGCATGTCGGCAAACAGCGCATCGGCGGCGCGATAGGTGATGTCGCGTCCCGCGAAACCGGGGCCACGCCCATAATAAGAGTCGGCATCATCAATCATCGCGATCCAGCCCAGGTATTGGGCCGGCAGGAAACGACCCAGATCGAAATCGGCCTCATGGATCAGGTTGGTACTGATGGTGTACAGGCCGTACAGGGCTTCGACGGCATCCTCGATGCTGTTCAGTCGCTCATCTTCGTCAGCACGCGCGATGAACTCCAGTTCACCGGCGCGCAAGGCGTCGATCAGATCCGGGGTAAAGAGGGCACGCAGTACACCCTCGTAGGCCGCCTCGGTCATCGGGTCGGCATACAGCCGCGCCATGACGGCGGTCAACTGCGGATCGTTATCGCGGTAGGCCTCGAAATCTTCCGAACCTTCGGCCGAATGAAAATAGACCGTAGACGGGCTGGCCTCGGCCGGCTGTAGGCGCCCGGCCAGTTGCGGCGCGGCCTCGAGCAGACCGTTGACAAACGCCACCCCGCTGTCGGCGGCCCGTTCACGGCCAGAATGGGTAATCCGGATCACACGGCGATCGTCATCGGTCAGCTGGAACAGCTCGGGCAAGCGCGCCACCAGACGCTGCGCCTGCTGCTCGTGCTCCAGCTCACCCAGGCGGCTGATGCGCCCGAATCCCAGGCGCGCGTGGACGGCAATCATGGTTTCCAGTTCCGGCCCCAGCTGCTGGCCCAGCTCGGTCAGCTGGCCACGGTCGCGGGCGTATTTCCACAGCTGATACAGCAAGTCTTCATCATCGGAAGAAGACAAGCCCCGCGAGCCGTGCCGGGCGACGTGCTGGACCATCAGCGGCCGAAACCCGTCGGGCGGATCTTCCAGCGCAGCGCCCTCCTCCGGCGCCTGGTACGGCGCCTTGGTGGTCAGCCAGACGCGCTCGGCCTCGGCCGGGACCGGACTGAAGAGCAGGGCCAGGGCCAGGCTAACGATCAGGATGCTTGCTTTCATCGATTACCTCGTCTACAGGATGCGGCCGCGTATCCAGCCCGAGAGCTGCTCAACGGCAATCACCACCACCAGGATGGTCAGAATCACGGTCAGGGCCTGGTCGTACTGGAACAGGTTCATCGCTGCCGACAGCTCGACGCCGATACCCCCTGCGCCGACCAGGCCCAGCACCACGGCGCTGCGCACGGCCTTTTCGACCGAGTACAGGCTGGTGCCGATGAACGAGGGCAGACATTCGGGCACGATCGCCCCGAACACCACCGCAAAGCGGCTGCATCCGGTCGCGCTCAGGGCCTGGGCGGGGCGCGGATCGGTCTCTTCGATGCGCTCGGCAAAGAAGCGGCCGCAAAAACCGATGGTGTCCATCATGATCGCGAGAATCCCGGCCAGTGGCCCCAGGCCGACGGCCACCACGAAAATCAGCGCCCAGACCAGGTCGGGGATGGTCCGAAAAACGGCCACCAGCATTTTGGCCAGCCAGCGCAAACCCGGATGCAGCGTGGTGTTGCGCGCGCTGAGCAGGGCAAAGGGGATGCTGGCGATGACACCAAAGACCACGCCGACCAGGGCCATCTGGAAGGTTTCGAGCATGGCCCGGCCGATGACGGAAAGCCGGCTCAAGTCGGGCGGGAAGGACTCGGCCAGGAACAGGCCCACGTTGACGGCACCCTGGCCGAGGCGTTCCGGACTGACCTCGGCCCCGTGCAGACCGTGAAGGAAGAAGGCGATGAAGACCACCGCCAACAGCCACACGCTCAGGCTCGGGCGCTGCCAGCGTGGCGGTGGCTGGCGTTCCGCTACGCTCATGACCGGTACAGCGCCTCGATGCGCTCGCCGGGGCATTGGTCGGCCGGCAGATCGAACTCGATCCGTCCGGCCCGCATGCCGACCAGGCGACGGGCGTAGCGAGCCACCAGGTCCATCTGGTGCAGGATGCAGATCAGGCTCATGCCGCGTTCCTCGACGATCTCGCACAACAGGTCCATGACCTCGGCGGCGGCACGCGGATCGAGACTCGCGACCGGCTCATCGGCAATGACCACGCGGGCGTCCTGCATCAGCATGCGTGCGATCGCGACGCGCTGCTGCTGACCGCCGGACAAATGGGAGGTGCGCCGCCCTCCCAGATCGGCCAGACCGACCCGCTCCAGGGCGCTCATGGCCTGTGCCCGCAAGGCCGCCGAGGCGGTCAGATCCAGCGTTCGCCAGTAGCCCAGCCGGCCCATCGCACCGAACAGGACGTTCTGGATCACCGACAGGTTGGGCACCAGGTTCATCTGCTGAAAGACGCAGCCGATGCGGGCGCGCAGTCGGCGCAGGGCGCGGCCGCGCAAGGCCGTCAGATCGAGCGCATCCATGCGAATGGCACCTGCAGTGGGCGGCTCCAGACCGATCAGGCACTTCATCAGCGTGGACTTGCCGCAGCCGTTCGGCCCGATCAAGGTGACCTGCTCGCCCGGAGAGAGCTTGAAGCTGATGCCGTCAATCGCCCGAGTGCCGTCGGGGTAGATCTTGCCCAACTGCTCGACACGGATCTCCATCGTCGCTCAGCGCAGCAGACCGAGCAGGGCCATGGCCGCCCGGACCTGGTCATAGTCGCTGGCTTCGACCGCAATCAGGCTGGCGGTCTGGTACTTGTCCCGCCGGCCCGGGTTGAGGATGGCCTGCAGCAGGGGCTGGTCGTTTGCAAGCAGAATCTCGGTCAGAAAGGCGGCGCAGGCCGCATCAATATGGGCGCCAGCAACGATGGGGTCACCGGGCATGTTGTCGCTTTCAGCGATGATCCGATAGGCGCGGCTCTGGCGCTCGACGAAGGGGGCGAAGTCGCGAATACCGGTGCCGACCGCATCCACCTCGCCGCTGGCCAGGGCCGCCATGCGCGCGCCGTCAATCAGGGAAATCCTGACATCGCGATCCAGATCCAGGCCGGCCTGGTGCAGCATGTAGCTGGGGATGATGTGGCCGGTGGTCGAGCCATGGTCCTTCATCGCCACGTGCCGGCCCTTCAGGTCGGACAGGCTGCGCACCGGGCTGTCGTCCGGGACGATGAATACACTGCTGTACTGCGGCCGGACGATGGCGGCCAGCGCCTGGATGCCGGGCATGCGCTGCTGCATCAGCAGATACTCGGTCGGCCCGGCCAAGACCACGTCCACCTGGCGAAAGCGCAGGGCATTGACCGCGGTGGTCCGGCTACCAACCGGAAAGAAGCGGACCTCCAGCCCCGTCAGCTCACTCAGCAGATCGACGAACTCGGTATACGCGCGCTGCAACTCTTCAGCCCCTTCGATGCCGGTGTCGGCAAAGCGCAGGGTGTCGGGACAAGGACCAGCGAACAGGGGCGCGGTCAGCACCAGTCCAAGCAAGCAGGCGGAAAAACGATGGATCATCTCGGACATCGAACACATGAGGCACCAGCTGCGGCACTATAAAACTGAAACATGCCGGTTTTATGACGCTGCCCAGCCGGGGCTCAAGCCGACAGGGCCGGTCGCAATACCGCCTGGCCGATCCTGTTGACGGGCACGCCTCGGGCATAATCGGGGTTGAAGGAACAGTCCCCTCAAGAAACCCGGATTCATGAACCCACCGGACGACACGCTGCTGCCTGAGGATCGGCTGATGGCGATTTTTTGTGCGGCAGCCCAGCCGCAGGAGACCCAGGCGCTGTAACCGGGCGTCACGCTGTTGATCGGCCCGGCCGGATCGGGGCGGGCCGAGCGGCTGCTGGCCTCGGCACACCGAGCCGCGGGCTGGGTCTTTTTCCATCATGCCGGTCTGGGCGGCGAAGCGAGCGATCCGACGATTTTCCTGTGGCGATTGCTGGCCGCGCTCAAGCGCCGCTGCGGCTTTCGCGATCCGCTGCCGTTCGAGCCCGAAGTGATGCGCGAGGCGCTGCCGAACTGGCTGGCGCGGGCGGCTGCGATGGGCTCAATCAGCATAGTCCTGGCCGACGCCGAAAACCTGAGCCGCAACGGCCTGGAACCCGATCTGGACTGGCTGCCGCAACATCTGCCACCAGGAGTGAGCGTGGCCTTGTCGACGCGGCCGGGGCCGTCGGCCGAGCTGGTGCGCGAGCGGGTGACGCGGGAGCAGGCGCATGTGCCGACCCAAGATCTCGCCGACCTTCGGCGCCGACTCAGGGCACTGATGGACGAAGCGCCCACACGCCAGATACTGGAATGGCTGTGGGCCGCGCGGGACGGCCTGAGCCTTGCATCCCTGACCGAACTCTGCGGCCAGGATTCAACGGCGGCACTGGAGACCCTGGCCGATTTTGTCCGCAGTGATGGCCAGCGCTGGATCCTGGCCAGCGCGCTGGTGCGGGAAGTCGCCGCCTCGCGCGGACTGGCCGACCACGGTCAGCGTCAGCGCCTGCACATGGATCTGGCACTGCACCAGGCCGCTCGCGGCGCGCAGCACTCGGCCCTGCTGGCTTTGTGGCACCTGGCAGCCGCCGGACAGCACGAGCAGGTGATCGATCAGCTGGCCTCGTCTGACTGGCTGGCGGCCATGACCGGCAGCGCTTATCGCTACGATGCACTGCGCTACTGGCGGCGCCTGGGCGATCGCCAGCAGGTGCTGACTCGACTCGGCCAGGTGGCCAGTGGCGAGCTGCCGGCCGAGGCACTGCTCGGCCTGGTGCGTCTGGCGGTGAGTCTTAATGGTGAAAGCCCGCCGCGCGAGTGGCTCTCCCAAGGTCTGACGCAGGCTATCGTTGCCGGAGATGAACAACTGCAGGCAAGCTTTCTGGAAAGTCTGGGCGCACATGCCGACACGCCGAGCGGGGACCGACTGAAGTGGCTCGGCGAGGCCTTGCAGATCCGTCGGCGCCGGCCTGAGCCGGGCGATGCAGCGCTTGCTGCCGTGCTGCATCTGCTGGCGGTTCACCACGAAGAAGCACAGGATCTTGAATCAGCCTTTGCCACCTACCGGGAAGGCATGGACGAAATCGAACAGCGGGCCGGAGCCCAGAGCACGGAACTGATTCCCTGGCTGAACAACCTGGCCGGCGTCTGCAAGGCGCGCGGCGAGCTGAAGCATTATGAGTGCCGCGCTCTAACCAGCTGAGCTACGTAGCCACGAGCAAGCCGGGTATTGTCGCCAATCCGATGGAGCGGGTCAATAGCTTTGGTACGAGGCTGGACTTCTGAATCCAGTCGGGAGCGGGGACAACCTGAGCGAACCAGACCGGTTCAGTCGCAGGCGCTTACGTCCGCGGCCTGTCTCCCGCGCGACGCGCCCTGGCGTCAGCATGCCCCACTAGTCCACTAGCTCCGTACCCTGCCAACAGGTGTATTCGCGTTCGCGGTCCGGGTTGGTGCAGATGCGCTCGATCATCCCCGGCGGCAGACGCTCCTCCAGCCGATTGCGACCATCAGAGTCCTTGACCAGGTGGAAGGCATCGTAGAGCCGCCCGGTCACCGTGCGCGACTCGAAACGGATGCGGTCCGCCTCGACCTCGATGTGCTGGTACAACTGCACGTCTTCGCCCAAACGGTCCATGCGCTGGCGGGCAATATCCGAGACGAAGTACATCTTGGGGCCGGCGACGGACACCACGTAGACCGTTCCGACGGTCTCGTCGACCATCATCGCGCCCTCCGGAAGATTGGTGCCGCGCCCATAGGTATGGTCGTGACCCTGCAGCACCATGTCAACGCCATGGCGCTGGTAGATCGGCATCCAGTGTTCGCGCAGCGCCGGGTTGTCGCGGCCAAGCGATACCGAGTGGATCGGGTGGTGATGGCTGACGAAGACCCAGCGGTAGTCCTTGCGGCTCAGCACCTCTTCGAGCCAGCGCGCCTGGACGATGGCCGACTCCTCGCTGTCGATGGCCCGCATCGAATCCAGCGCCACGAAAAGCACGTCCTGGTACTCGACGAAGTAGACCGTTTCGCGGTAGCCCGGCGGGCCATTGCCGGCAACCGAGAACTGGGCTTCCCAGAACTCCGAAAGCACGCGCGTGCGTTCACCCGCCTCGTCGGTCTCGTAGACGAATTCATGGTTACCAGCCACCGGGAAGCTCGGCACCATGGCGTTGATGAAGGCGCCGGCATCGAACCATTCGCCCCACTCGTCGCCATGGATACCGCGCCGCAGATTCACCAGATCCCCGGCGTGCAGCATGAAGGCCGGGTTGATGGTCTTCATGAAGGCCTCGCGAATCACGCGCGAGAAATGACTACGGACCGAGTTCTGCGCATCGCCGAAATAGAGGAAGGTAAAGGGCGAAAACTCCGGGCGCGCGGTACGGAACTGGAACCACTCACTCCAGGTGTCCTGCCCGCGCACGCGGTAGGCATACAGCGTGTTCGGACGTAAACCGTCAAAGGTGACCGAGTGATGATGGGCAAGCCCGTTCTCGCTGATGCGAGATCGGGTGGTTCCGGTCACTTCGCGCGCGGTCAGGTGCAGGCCCGGCCCGTCGTGGGCCTCGCTGATCTGCGCCAGCGCCTCGTCGACGGCATAGTTGGTGCGCCAGTTGACGGTCTGGCTGGATTCCGGATTCTGGGTCAGCACCAGGATCACCCGGTCTGGAATGGGACCCGGCGCGTATTGCAGGTGGCCCGGCGGCACCAGAGTATTTCGGCTCTGCGCTTCGGCGGCCGGGATCAGCGCGACAAGTCCCAGCGTGGCCAGCAGGGCGAGCAGGCATGGAAATTTCAACGTGCACTCCTTTGCAAAAAGACCAGAAATGTAAGCATCCTCTTCACGATGAAGGCCCGGCGGCCCCGTCCCGTCGATTGATTCATGTTGGGGATGGTACCGCCAATCGAACCAGGGTTGCGGCCCGTCCAGGCACAGCAGACCGTTACCCTGGCCACCGGTCTCAATTCGCGACCGCATCGGGCATAATCGGTGGCATCCTGTGGCTGTCACTCAACTACACACGAACCCATGAACCCATCGGACCCGACGCTGTTGCCCGAAGATCGGCTGATGGCGGTATTCGCCGCCGACCGTTCCCCGGTCTCCGAACCGTTGGCCGAAGGCGTGACCCTTCTGGTCGGCGCGGCCGGGTCGGGCAAGGCAGACCGGATGCTCGCCGCGGCTCGGGCGGCCGGAGGCTGGACGTTCTTTCATCATGCCGGGCTGGGCGGAGAATCGCACAATCCGGAGGTTTTTCTCTGGCGATTGCTCAGCGCACTTCGCCGCCACTGCGGGTTCCGCGATACGCTGCCCATGGACGCAGGGGTCATGCGCGAGGCCCTGCCGAACTGGCTGGCGCGCGCTGCGGCCGGTGGCGGCGTCAGCATCGTTCTTGCCGACGCCCAGGAACTCAGCGCCGGGGGTCTGGAACCCAGCCTGGACTGGCTTCCCCCGTGGCTGCCTGAGGGAGTCCGGGTCGCGCTGTCGACGCGGCCGGGGCCGTCAGCCGAACTGTTTCGGGACGTAGCCGACCGGGTCCTGGAGCCGCCTGCGGCGACCGACCTCGCCCAGCTACGCGGGCAACTGCGAAACCTGCTCGACGAGCCCGTGCCGCGAGAAATCATGGAAACCTTGTGGGCGGCGCGCGGCGGACTGGAGTGCAGCGAACTCGAAGCGCTCATCGGCGGCGACGTCGGTGCGGCGCTGGAACGCCTTGCGCCGTTCATCCGTTCCGACGGAGAGCGGTGGCTTCTGGCCGGTGACTGGATTCGCGAAACGGCCGCTTCGCGACGCCTGGCCGACCACGGCGAGCGGCAGCGTCTGCACCAGGGTCTGGCCGAGCATCCATTCACACGCCCGGAGCAGGAGGCGCTGCTGCTGCGAATCTGGCATCTGGCGGCCGCCGGTCGCCAGGATCTGCTGCCCGAAGCGCTTCTGTCACCACAGTGGCTGCGCTGGATGGTCGAACCCGCGCTGCTTTTTGAATCGCTGCGCTACTGGCGCCGGGCCGGCGATGTCGAGCCCATCGTCGACCAGATGGACGCGCTGGCCGAAGCCGGTTCGCTCGAATCGG
>PWJA01000116.1 GCA_003560975.1 Gammaproteobacteria bacterium | reverse complement strand
CTGCCGCCCCAGTAGCGCAAGGCCTCGCGCAGGGTTCGCAGTTCCTGCCTGTTGCGCACGCCCTGGATCAACTCCATCCAGGTCACGGCAGACAGGGTGATGTGGGGTTGTGAGTCCAGCCATTCCGCCGTTTTCTCGTTGCCGCGCTGGTTGAAGATGAGCACATCGGTATCGACCAGCATCAGATGCCTCATTTTTTGGATTTCACCGCAATAGTTGCCAGATCACGAATCCGGCAGCGACAAACGGCAGGCTGCGCCCGACGATGAAGATCCGGTACTCCCACCAGCGGCTCTTCGCGCCCAGGGCGTAGGCGATTTTCGGGCGCGGTACCAGCCAGCAGAACAAGCCAGCGCCGAGCACGCCCGAGGTCACCACCACGTTGGTACCGCCGAACTGATCGACAAAATCCAGAAAGGGCATGCCCCTGACTTCGAGACCGACCGGGCTGAAGCTCAGCGCCGAGGGCAGTCCGAGAAACAACATCAACACGCCAACGGCGATGACAGCGCGATGGTCGGGCAGGCCGAACTCTTCGGCAGTGGCGGCGATGATGACCTTCAGGCCGGCCAGGCACGAGCTGAACGCGGCGGCGAAGAACAGGAAGAAAAACGCCATCGCCACCCACGCGCCGCCGGCCATCTCGTCGAATACGCGCGGCAAGGTGTCGAAGGCCAGCTGGCTGCCGGTGCCCGGATCAAAGCCGTAGGTGAACACGAACGGAAAGATCATCGCCCCGGCCAGCAGCGCGATCGAGGTCTCGGTTGCCGCTACCACCAGGCAGGCCCGCGGGACGTGGGTGCGGCGCGGGATGTAGCTGCCGTAGGTCATCAGATAGCCCTGACCGATGGCCAGCGTATAGAACGCCTGGCCGAAGGCGAAAAACCACAGGCGGCCGTCGGACAGGCGCGAAAAATCCGCCGTGAACAGGAACGAACGCGCCTCGGCCCAGCCGTCCATGCGAACCCCGGCGATGACCAGGCCGATGATGACCAGCACCAGCACCGGCATCAGAAACTTCGAGAACTTCTCGATTGCGCTGACGCCGCGAATCAGCAGCAGGGTGGCCAGTGCGGTAACGGCGAGGAAGTACCAGATCGAGTTGTAGCCGCTGGTGAACTCGTCGAACGGTTCCACCGCCATCCGGAAAGCGGACAACGCGTAGCCCAGCGTCCAGCCGGTGATGACCAGGTAATAGCTGGTGATCAGCACGGTCAGCAACACGACGAACCAGCCGTAGACCGTGCCGATTCTGCCAACGGTGCGGAACGTGGCCACGACGCTGCCCTGGGCGAGCCGGCCGGCGCCGACTTCGAGCATCATGATCGGCAGCGCGACGACGGCAAGCGCGATCAGGTAGGCGAGGATGAAGGCGCCGCCGCCGTTCTCGCCGACCATGTACGGAAAGCGCCACAGATTGCCCAGACCGACCGCGGCGGCGGCCATCGAGAACACGAAAGCCGGCTCCGACGACCACTGGGCGCGCTGCTCGGCGCTGGCCCGTGCATCAGAGGCCATCGATAGGCCTCATCAATCGGGCCGCCGACGTACCGAGCGGAGGGAAGAGCATCACGGCCGAGGCGAGTCAGTCGCGGTTGGCGGCACGCCTGTCGGTCTCCGCTTCGACGTAGCGGTTGTACATGTCCAGCAGGACTTTCTGGACCGAATCGCTGTAGCCGGCCGCGACTCCCAGCAGAAGCGTCGCGATTGCGGCGCGATCCGGGTTGTTCCGGATCCACTCGCTCAGAACCGGGTCCGCATGTTGCTGGAGAAGCTGTTCAAGCCGATCGGGCAATTCGGCGGGTTGCCGGGGAGGCGGCGGTTTGGGCCGGGTCGCCAGGCGCGCAAGCAAGGTCACGAACGCGATCACGAGGACCCCGATTGCCGAGGTGACCAGCGCGGCCAACGCGGGAGACAGCCACTCGCTGAACATGAAAAAAAGCGCCAGGGCAAGAAAGGCCACCACGGCAAAACCCACCGGCACGACGATCGCGCTGGCGATGGTCCATTTCTCGACCCGGTCCTTCAGTCGCTCGAACATGCCAAGCCCTTGATTTCCTGCGTACGGGAGACGGCCAGCAGGACGGAACGGAAATCCATGGCCACGTCCCGCTTGCCGATCCTAAAAAAGGTGCTTCGGCGGCCTACCGCGAGAGGACCTTGCCCAGGATAAAGCCGATGCCAAGCGCTACGGCGAGGCTGGTGAGCGGGCGCTCCTCGACTTCGTTCTCAACCGCACTCCAGGCTTCCTCTGCCTGCTTGCGCGATTGGCGTGCCGCGCCGCGAACCTTTTTGCGTCCTTCGGCTACGCCATCGCGGGCCAGGCTGGAGAGCGATTCGCTCATCTCGGCAAGATCGGCCTTCAGGCTGGCGTACTCGTCCTTGAGTTCCTTGATGTCTTTATCAGTTGCTGTGCTCATGTTCAATCCTTCCTGGGTTGTATCGCGGCCGACCAAAGGGGCTGGTGAGCCGCAAACCGATACCGTATCCCTCAAACGGATTTCCATCTACGCTAGCACAGAACGCACTGCCCCATAGCCGATGAGGTCGACATACCCGCACGGACAAATGTGATGCGTTTCCCGTAACCATCCGGATGTCGTCTCCAACAGACCGAAAAAGCTTGTAAAGAAAACCTGCAGCTTGCTACGGTAGGCGCTGTTTTACTTGCGCCAGAGGTGCGGGGTATGCGCCCGACAACCGTGACTGCCCTGCTGCCTGGGAGCTCATGCGCGTCCGCAACCAGGACAGCGATTTCCGTCGGTGCGGCCGTTATTGGAATGCTCGTCGTGTCCTGGATTCCGGCCCAGTCGGTTTCTGCTCGCGGCGACAGCCCGTATGACTGGTCGGACGCGAAGCTCCCGACCCGCGGCACCGATGCGATGTTCCATGACCGCTTCGTATCGGACCTACCCTTGCAGACGCTTCGGTTCTACTCCGATCGAATCGAAAGCGAACACATGACCGACCCCGATCATCTCTACGGCAATTTCCTGGTCGTCGGCGAGCAGCAGCATCAGCTGCGCAACCGGAGTCTGTACACGCTGACAAGTGATCCGGACGGCGGCAGCGTCTGCACCGGTCCCTGCGCCGAAGCCTGGCCGCCATTCATGGTCAACGGCCCGCACTCGCTTCGGCTGCCCAGCGGATTTCCCGGCGACGTGGACGTCATCGCACGGACCGATCCCGACGGGTTCCAGGTCACGTTGAACGGCCGACCACTGTATCGGTATGCCCCCGACGAGGCGCCTGGCGAGACCCGCGGGCACCTGGCCAGCAACGGTGCCTGGCGGCTGATCGTGGTCAGTTCCGTAACCTCAGATCCGCCCTCGGATATCGACCCCGACGATCACTCCACCTGGTTTCGTGGGCTCAATGCCTGGCGCATGCCCCGACCCCAGATCGGCGCCTGCGTCAATTGCCACGCGCCCGACGCCTACGACATCGCCCGGGTCGGCTTTACCGATGAGGACATCATGCGCCGGGCGGTCGGTGACGGCCTCGGCGAAGCCGAGGGACAAGCCATCGTCGATCTGGTCGATCTGCAGCGCCATCGCCACCACATGGTCGGCGACAACTCGCCCTTCGACCCCGACCATTTCCGCCCGCTGCAGCCGGGCAATTTCCCACTGGAAGGAGACAGCGATGCCGAACGCGACCTGGCTTTCGCCGTCAATCTGCGTGAAACCCATGGTCTGAAGCTGGTCAGCGAGCGCATCGATACGCTCGCAGATACCCTGGCGGCAAGAGACGAACTGGTCAACCTCGATCTGAATACGGTGCGCATCGGTATTCCCTTCGATCGTTTCAGTGAAGATCCTCATCACGGGGCCGAACGCAACACGTTTCACGACTGGATCCCCTTCGCCCCGCATGAGGTCAGGCGCGAACACAACGAAGACTGGTACGCGCTTCAAGACGCCTACATCCTCGACCCAACACCGCACAATCTGCGCGCCCTGATCGCCGCCATTGACGAGTACACCACGACGTGTCGCTTTCTGGTCAATCACCTGGATCCGGAAGACTGCGATGTCGACGACGGCATCGACCCTTCGGATCCCTACGGACCCTATGCCAGCGACGAACCGGTCCGATCGAATCCGCCCGAGGCCGAAAACCCTCGCCTCACCCGGCGCTGGAATCTGTTTCGCTACCGCAACATCCTCCTGCTGCAACACATGATGCGTGAAGAAAACCAGCGCACCCATGAGCACGGGATGGACAGCGCCGGGCTGATGTATTACCCAACCATCCACCCTTCCGACGAAACCTACGCCGGCTGGAATTACCAGGACGTGTACGACCACATCCAGCTGTTGAATCGCACCACGGCGATCTGGGATGTCGGTGAGGCGGTCGGCCGGATGAACTGGTTTTTCGACACCGAGGATCGCAGCAACGACCCGCAGATCCCGATGGCGTTTCGATCGCGTCTGGGCTACGAACAGGTATTCGACAGTCCGCTCAACAACGCTTATTTTCAATCAGGTCGCTGCCGTGGCGCCAATCGCCATCAGTACAAGGAGTTCTGCTACTGGCGCGCCCAGCATCAGGGGTTGCGGGCGACCTGGTTCTGGATGGGCCTGATTCAGGATCCGGAGTTCCTGTTCACCAAATCGAGCCTGGAATACTTCCACCAGACCTACCAGCAAGTCCAGGACTATCGGCTTCATTCCGTGTTCGGAACCTTTGTGACCCAGATGCACCGATCCTTCCGGCACGATACGCGCTATCGCGGTGCCGGGCCGCATTCGCATTATGAACACCGCGGCGTTCGGCACCTCAACGACCGCCTGCTGATCCAGGGACAAATGATGCATTTCGCCCCCACTGGCTGGATGGGCGATCTCGACGAGGAGCGCCTGGCAGAGTTCCGACTCATGGCCGGGAACATCGCCCGCATGATGGTCTGGCTGATCTACGACGATCTCGATCGAACCGGTCAGATCATTCGCCGCGATCGCGCCGAAAACTATCTCGGCCGTCTGCGCGACCACCTGCTCGATTGCGCCAGAGATGACCCGCGATTCTGCCTGGAAGAGGAAGCGCATCGCGCGACCACCGGGGCCCTTCTCGACCAGGTCGACCAGATGCTGGCCCAGGCCGAACAGATCGAGGCAAATCCCGACCGGATTCGGCTTGGAACGCCGGAAGCCGAAGCGGCACGCTTCATCCATGGCGAGCACAACCGGTGGGGAGTTGGCGAATACGCCATAGGCGTGGCCCCGCCAGCGCTGCCCAGGCGGGTGCGCGGAGAGTAGGAAATCCCGCCGCCACGGGCGATCGCCAGATCGGGATTCGTCCTCACCCAAGGTCGCGTAGTACACGCTTTTCCATGGCTGATACCATGGGACCGAATCCGGGCAAGACGGGTGAATACGATGCGCAAGGACAGGGTGGCGCTGGCTTGTGCGGCCCCGGGAATCTTCGAGACTGCGACCGGCGCGAACCCGTCGTCCAACCGTGGGCGATAGGGTATGACTGCAATCTCCGAACCGATCCGGCGGAACCGCGCCGGCTGGGTCTATTTCGTCTCGCTGGCGCTACTTGCGCTGTTCGTCGCCTACGGGGCGCTGCGGCCGCAGGAACTGGCCGTCCGCGCCGACCAGGCGCTGGCTTTCACCACCCAGCACTTCGGCTGGCTCTATCTGTTCGCCACCACCGGTTTCCTCATGTTCTGTGTGGGCGTGGCCGTGAGCAGCTTCGGGCGCATTCGCCTCGGCGCCGACGGCGAAGCGCCGGAGTTTTCCTACCCAGCCTGGCTGGGCATGATCTTTTCGGCCGGCATGGGCGTGGGTCTGGTGTTCTGGGCCATTGCCGAGCCGATGAGCCACTTCACCTCACCGCCGTTCGGCGAAGCCGAACCGGGCAGCCCGCGCGCCGCCGGCCTGGCCATGCAGTACTCGCTGTTCCACTGGGGCTTTCACCAGTGGGCCAACTTTGCCGTGGTCGGCCTGGCCATCGCCTACGTGCGGTTCCGCAAGCAGCGCCCGGGACTGATCAGCGAGGCCTTCCGGCACACCCTGGGCGACCGGGTCGACGGGCCGATCGGCAAGGGGATCAACGTGCTGGCCGTGGTCTCGACCATCTTCGGGGTGGCCACGACCATGGGTCTGGGCGTGATCCAGATCAACAGCGGGCTGGGCGCGGTGGCCGGGGTCGGATTCGGTGTCAGCCAGCAGTTGGCCATCCTCGGCGGGATCACCCTGATCTTCCTGCTGTGCTCGCTGGCACCGCTGGAGAGCGGCATTCGCTACGTCAGCGACACCAACATGGTGCTGGCCGGCGGCCTGCTGCTGTTCGTATTCTTCTTTGGTCCCACCGACTTCATCACCGCGGTCATGACCAACGCCATCGGCGACTACATCGGCAACGTCATCGGCATGAGCCTGATGATGGCTCCCTACACGGAAGACGACTGGGTTGAGCGCTGGACGATTTTCTACTGGGCCTGGGGTCTGTCCTGGGCGCCGTTCGTGGGCAGCTTCATCGCCCGCATCTCCCGCGGGCGGACCATTCGCGAGTTCATGCTCGGCGTGATCGGCATGCCGGTGCTGCTGAGCATTCTCTGGTTTGCCACCTTCGGCGGTACGGCCCTGTATTACGAGCTGTTCGAGCACGTACCGATCGGTGCGGCCGTGGCCGAGGAGATGAGTTCCGGGCTGTTCGTGACCCTGGAGCAGTTGCCCTTCACCGCCGCGATCAGTCTGCTCATGCTGCTGCTGATCTGCCTGTTCGTGGTCACTTCAGCCAACTCGGCGACCTTCGTCCTCGGCATGTTCACGACCCAAGGGGTACTTGAGCCCGCGCGCTGGGCGCGCTTGAGCTGGGGGATCGTGCAGGTGCTGGTGGCGGCCGTGCTGCTGCTCAGCGGCGGCCTGGCGGCCCTGCAAACGGTGTCCATCGTGGCCGCCTTCCCGTTCATGCTGCTGATGGTGTTCATGGCGTTCTCCCTGATCCGGTCGCTGCAGAACGAACATCGCCAGATCGAGCTGCATGAGGCCATCACGCGCGAACGTCTGCAGCGGCTGCTCGAAGAGCACGATCAGCTGGGACGGCGAGAACCGGAAGAGCCCGGCGACTGAAGAACCTCAGCCGTTGTCGCGCCGATCTTCCAGTTCGTCTTCGATATCAACGTATCAGGCAAGTCGAGCCATTACCTTCACTCACGTTAAGAAAAAACCAGCCAATCGCGGGAGACCATGACGTCATTCCATATGAATTGACGTACTCATGTTGTCCTGGGCAGACGCTGAGGTACGCGCTCATGTTGGCGAAAACCCGGCTCGCTGCACGCGCGCCCATTCATGGATAATGCTTTCAGACTGCCACCTATTTCACTACTCCCTCATGCGCGCCATTCAGATCAGCGAATTCGGAAATCCCGCCGACATCCGTGCCGGCCACATCGACCCCCCGGCGGCGCCGGGCCCCGGCCAGGTGCGCCTGAACGTGCACGGCGTTGGGGTCGGCTACTTCGATGGACTCCTGATCCGCGGTGATTACCAGATCCGGCCCGAACTGCCGTTCGTTCCAGGCAGTTCCCTGGCCGGCGTGGTCGAATCGGTCGGCACGGGCGTGACGCACTTCAAGCCGGGCGATCCGGTCGCGGCGTTCGCCCTGCACGGCGGCATGGCCGAGCAAATCGTCCTGCCGGCGACTTCGTGCGCGCCGCTGCCGCCGGGCATCAAGCCCATCGATGCGGCCAACTTCTTCATTTCCTGGGCCACCAGCCTGTTCGGGCTGCGCGAAATCGGCCGGCTGGCCGAAGGCGAGACCGTTCTGGTGCTGGGCGCTGCCGGCAGCACCGGCACCACCGCCATCGAATGCGCCAGGGCGCTGGGCGCGCGCGTGATCGCCTGTGCGTCGACCGAAGCCAAGCGCCGGCACTGCCTGGACCACGGCGCCGATCTGGTCGTGGACTACACCGCCGAGACCTGGCGCGACGAGATCAAGCAGGCCACGGCCAGAAAGGGAGTTGACGTGGTCTACGACCCGGTTGGCGGCAACTTGTCCGAGGCTGCGCTGCGCCTGATGGCGCCCGGGGGGCGCTTCCTGGTGGTCGGCTTCGTCGCCGGCATCGGCACGATTCCGCTGAACCTGCCGCTGCTCAAACGCTGCTCGATCCACGGCGTGAACTGGGGCGGCACGGTGATGGCCGACCCGAGCGTGGTCGCCCCGGTCATCGGCACCCTGGCCGAATGGACGTTATCCGGCAAGATCAATCCGACCCCCACCCGGGTTTTCGAGCTCGAGCAGGCCGGCGCAGCTTTCGCTGCCTTGTTTGGGCGACAGTCCAGCGGCAGCCTGGTGATTCAACCCTGAGCCGTTTCACCAATCCCCAAGCTGTATCACCGGGGCGAAAAAGATCATCAGGATGAACACGGCCACGGCGAGGTAGATCGCGGTTCGGACGGGGTGGCGGCGCAGGGTGGTCCAGAACGTCTCGGCCCGGCCTTCCTTTCTGGCCTGCTCGAGCTCGGCGCGCACGCGCCGGCTGCGCTCGGCCTGGTAGTCGTCCATCAGGGCCCGGGCGCGCGGGAAATCGTCGGCGTCCTTCAGCCAGATGCCGCCGGCGGTGATGCCGAACGGGCCGGGCGGGGTCGCGTAGTGCTCGATCCCGTGTTCGCTCATCAGCTCGGCGACCTCGTGCGCCTCGTCCTCGGTTACGTTGCGCAGGTTGAGCAGCAGTTTCGGCATCAGTCGGCGTTGCGCGCGGCTTCTTCATCGAGGATGGTCTCGCCCGAACCGAAACGAACCGGGGACTGGGCCGCCAGCCAGGCCAGCACCGCGTAGGCTGCCGAACTCTGCGCGAGTTCTTCGGGATCGATCTTGTCGAGGGTGTCGTTTTCGGTGTGGTGGTAGTCGAAGTAGGTCGTGCCGTCCTGGCGCAAGTCAACGGCAGCCATGCCGAACGGCGCCGACGGAATGAAATCCGGACCGCCCATGGCACGACGACCGCCCAGCTCGATGCCCAGGGGAGCCAGCTCGGCCTGGATGGCCTCGATCACCGGCCAGGCCTCGTCGCTCACGCGGGCGGCGATCTCGTAGATGGGACCGGCGCCGAAATCCGACTCGGCACCCACCTGGATGTTGTGGAAATTGTCGGCATTGTCCTCGGCCCACGCGCGTCCGCCCCACAGGCCGATTTCCTCGGCGGCGAAGTAGATGATGTGGATGGAGCGGTCCGGACGGCGATCCAGATCGAGGATCAGGCGACCGGCCTCGGTGATGATGGCAATCCCGGCACCGTCGTCCAGCGCACCGGTGCCCACATCCCAGGAATCCAGGTGCGCGCCCAGGGCCACGATCTGCTCGGGGTATTTCGCCCCGGTGATCTCGGCGATGACGTTGTGCGAGGTGTAGGCCTCGATGAACTCGGCGTCGACCTCGATCCGCGCCTGGACCGGCTCACCGAGGTCGATCAGCCGCTCCAGCCGATCGGCATCGGGGTTGGAGATGGCCACCGCCGACAGGGCGCGGGTGTCGGCGTCGAAGCGCTGGGTACCGGTGTGGGCAAAACGGTTCGACGACGTGCCGATGGAGCGGATCATCAGTGCCAGTCCGCCTTTCTCGGCCGCCACCCGCGCGCCGATCGAGCGGGCCTGGACCGCCGGGCCGTACCCGGACCCGTCGCGCGCGGCTTCCATGCGGTTGCGGATGAACACGATGCGCCCTTCGACCTCGGCGGGATCCGCCGCTTCCAGTGCGGCCAGGTCGTCGAACATCGCCACCTCGCCGGCTACGCCGCCTTCCGGCGTGGCCGGCGAAAAGCCCAGCGCCAGGGTGACCATGTCGAATTCTGCCGGCGAGGTGATGACCGCGCGCTCGAGCTTGCGGTGCCAGGTCGGAAAGGTGACCGGCTGCAGCCAGACGCGGTCAAAGCCTGTTTCGTTGAGGAGTTCTTCGGCCCAGGCCACGGCGCGGGCGTCGGCCTCGGTGCCGGCCATGCGCGGCCCGATGCGGGTGGTCAGTTCAGCGACCACGTCGAAACCGCCGTCGCGGGTCAGAGCCCGCTCGCGCAGTTCGCGGGCAGTGTCCAGATCGTTCTGGCTGAACAGGTCGGCGGCAGCAGGCTGGATCAGCAGAACGGCCAGGGCAAGCAACACAAGGGTTTTCATAATGTTCCGTTTCCTCCAAGAAATTGGGTAACGCCTTCCAGGAACATCTGGACGGCGATGGCGACCAGCAGCATCCCCATCAGGCGCTCGGTGGCAATGAGCCCGCGTTGGCCCAGCAGGCGCTTGAGCTGCGGGGCGGCCAGCAGGATCAAGGCCGTCGCTCCCCAGGCGGCGAGCACCGCCAGGGTCCAGATGCCGAGCCGGCCCGGCTCGGCCGTGGCCAGCAGCAGCAGGATGGCCATGGCGCTGGGCCCGGCGACCATCGGCACGGCCAGCGGCACCAGAAAGGGTTCGTCGTGGTCGTCGTCGTAGTCGTCGCGCATCGAGCGCGGGACGGGGAAGATCATTTTCAGGGCGATCAGAAACAGGATGATGCCGCCGGCCACGCTGATCGAAGCCTGACTCAGGCCGAGAAAGGCGAGCACGTACTTTCCGGAAAACAGAAAGGCCAGCAGCAGCACCAGCGCCAGGACCAGCTCACGGATCAGCACCCGGTAACGCCGCTCCGGCGCGACCTTGTCCAGCACGGCCAGAAAAATGGGGATGTTGCCGAGCGGATCCATGACCACGAACAGCAACACGGTGGCGCCGATCAAATCCATCGGAAACTCAAACTCCTGCGAAAAAGGCGGGGCAGATCGATAATCAGGACGGATCCTGCCCGGAGGGCTGGCCGAGCCTGGGCAGCAGCGGCTCGAGATGCTTCAGCGCGCGCGCGTAGACCCGGCGCTTGAACGGGATGACATGCTCGATCGGGTACCAGAAGTCGACCCAGCGATAGCGATCGAACTCCGGATGATCCACGGCATCCAGCCGGAAATAAGCATCGTCGCCCAGAAAGTGGAGCAGGAACCAGACCTGCTTCTGGCCCACGCACACCGGCTTTTGATGCCGGCGCCGGTACCGACGCGGCAGCCGGTAGCGCAGCCAGCCGGGGGTAGCCCCGAGCACGCGGACATGGCTGGGCTCGAGCCCGGTCTCCTCGGTGAGTTCCCGGTACATCGCCTCGATGGGCGTTTCGTCTGTGTTCATGCCGCCCTGGGGAAACTGCCAGCCGTCCTGTCCGGCGCGACGCGCCCAGAACACTCGACCGTCATCCCTGGCCAGCACGATGCCCACGTTGGGGCGAAAACCGTCCGGGTCGATCATGCCTATCGCTTGTGGCGGCCCGGTTGTGATACCGTTCCGCGAAATATCAACTGCCTAGCATGTTAATCAATTCGCCGAGTTCTTGCCAGCCGTGTCGCGCGCGCTGATATGGGTTGGCCTGGTCGGACTGGTGCCGGCCAGCCTGCTGCTGGCTGCCGCCTGGGGCAGTGCCGGCTGGGTATGGCCCTGGGGCGGCGACGGCATCATGCAGCGGGTCGTGTTCGAGCTGCGCCTGCCGCGCGCCCTGGCTGCACTGGTCACCGGCTCGCTGCTGGCCGTGGCCGGCTGTCTGATGCAGGTGCTGCTGCGCAATCCGCTGGCCGATCCCTACGTGCTGGGCATTTCCGGCGGGGCGGCGGTGTTCGCCCTGATCGGCATGACCCTGGGGCTGGCCTTTCTGCCGGTGCCGCTGATGGCCTTCGCCGGCGCCTTGCTGACCATGGTCGTGGTCTTCGTGCTGGCCCGCGGCAGCGGGCCCTGGAGCACAACCCGGGTGCTGCTGACCGGCGTGGTCCTGGCCGCCGGATGGGGGGCCCTGATCTCGCTGATTCTCGCCCTCGGACCCGACGCCACCTTGCGCAGCATGCTGTTCTGGCTGATGGGCGATCTGAGCTATGCCAGCCTGTCGGCCTGGTGGCTGCTGCCGCTGGCTGCGGGACTCGGGCTGCTCTGGCTGCGCGCGCGCAGCCTCAACGTCATGGCCGGGGGGCAGCTCCAGGCCGCGTTGCTGGGGGAATCCAGTCGCCAGCGGTTCTGGGAAATCTACGTGATCGCCTCGCTGCTGACCGCGCTCGCGGTCTCCATCGCCGGAGCCATCGGTTTCGTCGGGCTGATCGTGCCACACCTGATGCGCCTGATCGTCGGCGCCGATCACCGCCGCCTGCTGCCGGCCGCCGCGCTGTTCGGCGGCGCCTTTCTGGTCGTGGCCGACACCGTGGCCCGCAGCGCCCTCGGTCCGCGCCAGCTGCCGGTCGGGGTCCTGACCGCACTGATCGGCGTACCGCTGTTCCTGCTGCTGCTCAATCGCGCGGTACGGATTCGCTGATGGCCTGCGTCCCCGAAAACGCACTGCTGGAAAGCGAGGGGCTGTCGGTCCGAATCGGCTCGGTCGAAGTCGTCCGGAGCCTGGACCTGCGCGTCGAGGCCGGACAATTCTGGGGTTTGCTGGGGCCGAACGGAGTCGGCAAGACGACCCTGCTGAAGACCCTGGCCGGCGTCTTCGAGTCCACGGCCGGGCGGGTACGCCTATCCGGCCGCCCCATCGAAACGCTGAGCCGCCGCCGCATTGCCCGGGAGCTGGGCATGTTGACCCAGCATACCGGCTACGCGTTCGACGCCAGCTGCGAGCAAACCGCGCTGGTCGGCCGCCACCCCCACCTCAATGCCTGGAGCCGCGAAACCGCCGCCGACCGCGCGCTGGCGCGCTCGGCCCTGGCGGAACTGGGCTTGAGCGGACTGGCCGGGCGCAGCTGCATGAACCTGTCGGGCGGCGAGTCGCGGCGCCTGGCCCTGGCCACCTTGCTGGTCCAGGACCCGCGCATCCTGCTCCTCGACGAACCCACCAATCATCTCGACCCGGCCAACCAGGTCACCATTCTCGATGTCCTGGCACGACGCGTGCGGAACGGCGGCAAGGGCGCGATCATGGCCCTGCACGAGGTCAATCTGGCGACCTGCTACTGCAGCCACGTGCTGATGCTCTACGGCGACGGCGAATGGGCCGCCGGGGCAACCGGCGACCTGCTCAGCGCGGACAACCTGAGCCGTCTGTACCAATGCCGGGTGCGCCTGGTCGACGACGGTCAGCAGAAGGTCTTTGCCGTAGCCGGCGCGGCCGAGAAGGGAACACCCAAAGCCTGATCGAGCTCGGCCAATTCATTCCATTCGAGCCGGTCGACTGCTAGAATGTTATTTTGTAACGTTTTGAGGCTCCCATGGACTCCCAGTCATTGCTTCCCGTCACCGTGCTGTCGGGCTTTCTCGGCGCCGGCAAGACGACCCTGCTGAACCGGATCCTGAACAATCGCCAGGGTCTGAAGGTGGCGGTCATCGTCAACGACATGTCCGAAGTCAACATCGATGCCGACCTGGTCCGGGCCGGCGAGGCCGAGCTTCTGCGCACCGACACACGCCTGGTCGAAATGACCAACGGCTGCATCTGCTGCACGCTGCGCGACGACCTGCTCAGCGAGGTCCGGCAGCTGTCCGAGAGCGGCGCGTACGACTACCTGCTGATCGAGTCGACGGGTATCTCCGAACCGTTGCCGGTGGCCGCAACCTTCGAATTTCGCGACGAGGACGGGCACTCGCTCAGCGACGTCGCCCGCCTCGACAACATGGTGACGGTGATCGACGCCGCCCGCCTGGTCGAAGACTTCTCCTCGCAGGACCTGCTCGCAGACCGGGGCGAATCGCTCGGCGAAGACGACGAGCGCACCCTGGTCGATCTGCTGGTCGACCAGATCGAGTTTGCCGATACGCTGATCGTCAACAAGTGCGATCTGGTCGATGCCGATCAACTCGCCATCGTGCGTCAGGTCGTACGCTCCCTCAACACCAGTGCCGAACTGATCGAGACCACGCAGGCCGAAGTCGCGCCCGAGCAGATCCTGGCCACCGGGCGCTTCAACTTCGAGCGGGCCCACACCCACCCCCTTTGGTACCGGGAGTTGTACCAGTTCAAGGATCACGTCCCGGAGACCGAAGAATACGGCATCCGCCATTTCACCTTCCGCGATCCGCGACCGTTCGATCCCTTCAAGTTCCACGCTTTCTTGAACAGCGAGTGGCCCGGCATTCTGCGCGCCAAGGGCCATTTCTGGTTGGCCACGCGACCGGAGTGGGTGGGTGAGTTAAGCCAGGCTGGACCCCAGGTGCGTCACCAGGCGCTGGGCATGTGGTGGTGCGCCATCGCCCGCGAACAATGGCCGGACGATCCCGGCTGGCGCGACCTGATCCGGCGCCGCTGGCATCCGGAGTTCGGCGACCGCCGGCAGGAACTGGTGTTTATCGGCAACGGCTACGACGAGGCCGAGCTGCGCCGCCGATTGCAAGCCTGCCTGATGCCAGCCTCCCGCTTTGAGCCCGGGGCCTGGCGCGCCCTGCCCGATCCATTCCCTGCCTGGGAGCTGCAGCATGACGACTGAAACCAGCGATCCGATCCCGCGCAACTACGATGAATGGCGGCACTGCATCGAGCACTGGTGTGGCATTGAACTGCGGCCCGAGTTCATCGCCCGCCGCCTGCAGGCGCTCAACGATCGCAGCGACGACCATACCCGGCGTCTGCTGGAGTGCTACGGCGAAAACCACCTGCAGGCGCTGATCGGATGGTTTGAACGTGCCAAGGAGGCGTCTGCATAGTAATGAGAACTATTTGCATGTGAGACCGGGCAAGCCCGGTGACCGCCATCCACTCGGAGACCGTTCCTGTGGCTTCGCACGTTCAGCCGCGAACGCTGACTTCCTGACCCGGCCGCAGGCGCGCGTTGCCGGGAATGACCACGCGATCGCCTTCCTGGATGGGGCCGGCAACTTCGATCCAGTCCCCGGTACCGATCCCGGTCGTTACCCGGATGCGGCGGGCCTTGTTTTCTTCGTCGACGATGAACACGGTGATCCCGTCGCCGCGCAGCACCAGGGCATCGCGCGGAACCGCCAGGACTTCGCGCACGTTCGCGGTGGGAATCGTGACCCGCACGGTCTGGCCCACCGGCAACGGCTCTTCCATGTCCAGGCGCAGCTCGAACACGTGGCGGGCCTCATCACCCACGCTGACCACCGTTCGGACCGGCGCGAGCAGCTCATCACCGGCCACGCTCACGCCGAGTTCGTCGCCGGCCTTGACGAAACGAAAATAGTTCAACGGCGCGCGCGCGACCACTTCCAGGCTGTCCGGATTGACCAGTCGGACCACGCGGGTCCCGGTGGCGACGCGCTCGCCGGCCTGACTGACCCGCTCGGCAATCACGCCGGGAAAAGGCGCCGTGATTCGGGTGCGCTCGATCTGGTCCTCGATCTGGTTCAGACGGCTCCGCACCACCGCCAGGTCACCGGTCGCCACGTCCCGCTCCGAACGGGTCTGCTCGATCTGGCTGAGCGCGGCCAGGTTGGTTTCGGCCAGACGCTCGAAGCGAAGCAGCTCGGCCTCGAGGAAACGCAAGCGGGCCTCGGCGCGGGTCATCTCGGCGGCCAGCTCCTGGGCACGCAGGCGCAGCGTCGTGTCTTCAATCCGGGCCACCGTCGCCCCGGCTTCAACTCGGCTGCCGACATCGGCGACCTCGATGAGACGGCCCTCGACTTCAGCCGACAGGAACGCGTCGGAGCGTGACACGACGGTGCCGGCAACCTGCATGGTGGGCGACATCATGGTCACGCGGGCCTCGCTCAATTCAACCGGAGAGGCCCCACCGAACTGGGCCTGGGCCGACGAGATCAATATCGCGGTCAACAGCACCGCGCCCACTTTGCTTTTCATGCTCATACTCCTCACGCCGGCACCACGTCGCCCTCGGGCGCACGAACCTTGTCTTCATTGACCCTGAGCAGGCTGGGCAGCAGGATCAGGGTAAACAGCGCACTCAACGCCATTCCTCCTACTATGACGGCAGCCAGCCCGCGATAAAGTTCCGTCCCGGCCCCGGGCAGCAGCAGCAACGGCATCATCCCGAACAGGCTGGTGAACGTGCTCATCAGGATCGGACGCAGCCGCAGTCGCACGGCGGTTTCCACCGCCTCGCGGCGGCTCAGGCCGTCGCGCTCGCCGTCGCGCGCGCGGTAGACCAGCAAGATGGCGTTGTTGACGACCAGGCCGAGCAGGATGACGAACCCGATCATGGTCAACATGTCCATTGCCTGACCGGTCAGCCAGCCGGTCACCCGCAGCGCGATGATTCCGCCCACGGTGGCCATCGGTATGGTCATCAAGACCAGCACCGAGTCACGGAAGGATCGGAACAGGGCCGAAATGAGCAGATAGAGAATCACCACGGCCAGGATGAAGCTGCCGGCCAGGTTGCGCAGGGTCTCGCCCAGGGCTTCGGCGGTGCCCCGATAGGTGATCACGCCGTCGGCCGGCAGGGCTGCGCGCAATTGCGGCTCGACCTCGCTGCGCAGGGTTTCGATGGCGGTTTCCATCGGCATGCCCGACGGCGGGGTGACCTGCAGCGACAGGGTCCGACGGCGATCGACGCGACGGATCTGGTTCGGGCCCGCGGTCATCTCCAGGCGGGTCAGCTCGCCGAGGGTGGCCACGCGCCCCGACGGGGTGTGCAAGGGAATGCCCATCAGTTCTTCCGGCGTCACCCACTCTTCGCCGCGCAGGATGACATCGAGGCGCCGATCTCCGTCGAAGTAATCCCCCAGGTAGGTCCCGCTGCCGAGCGCGCGGGTCAGATTGGCCACGTCGCCGCGGGTCCAGCCCAGCTCGGCGATGCGGCGATCGTCGGGCACCAGGCGAAGTTCCGGCTCGGCCAGCTCCAGCCCCGGTACCGGCCGGACCGTGGCTCCGGGCAGCGCGCGCTGAACCAGGCTGAAACCCAGCTGCCCGGCTTCGAGCAGGTCCTCGACGTCGGCCGCCTGCAGGTCGACATCGATCCGGCGGCTGCCGCGCCCGCCAAAGATCGGCGATCGGTTGGCGCGGCCGAAGGTGTCCGGGAAACCGACCAGGATTTCGTTGTTGACGACCTCCACCAGCCGATCGACGTCTTCGTCGCGCTCGGCGCGAATGCCGAAGAAGGCGCCGCTGCCGAAAAACCCGAGAAAGCTGTTGGCAATCTTCGGCTCGCGCTCCCCCTCCAGAAACGGCATCAGGCGTTCGTTGATCACATCGACCAGCTCACGCTCCGCGGTTTCCGGGCCCATCCCGGACGGGGTCTGGATGAAGCCGAAGATGAAGTTGCGCTGGCCTTCCGGCAGGTAATCGGCCGGCGGCAACAGGAGAACGCCGATCAGGATGGGGACGACGGTCAGGCCTCCGATCCAGCTCCAGCGGCGGCGCGGCGTATCGGTCATTTTCATTATCACACCCGTCGCCGCCTGCCACCAGCCGGCCTTGCGGTCGACCAGGGTAGCGTCACCGAGCAGACGATAGCTTGCCGCCGGCAGCACGATGATGGCGACCAGCAGCGAACAGACGATGGCCGCCGAAATGACCACGGCCAGATCGGCAAACAGCTGGCCGGCCTCGTCCTGGAGAAAAATCACCGGCACGAAGATCGCCACGGTGGTGGCGGTCGAGGCCAGCAGAGCACCGTAGACCTGCCCGGTGCCGCGATCCGATGCTTCCAGCGGTGCTCGTCCCATCTCGCGCTGCCGAACGATGTTTTCCAGCACGACAATCGCCGCATCGAGCACCATTCCCACGGCGAACGCCAGGCCGGCCAGCGAGATCACGTTGAGCGTTCGACCCGCACCGTCCAGAACCAGGAACGCAAAACACAGACACAGGGGAATGGCCAGCGCGACCATCAGCGTCGCACGCATCTTGCGGAAGAACCACCACAACACCACGATGGCCAGGCTCATCCCCAGCAGCAGATTGGTCGCCACCATGGCGATCGACTGGCGGATGTAGATCGTATCGTCGGAGACCTGGGTGATCGAAAGACCGGCCGGTTCGAGATGGGTCTGGCGAAGTTCTTCGATCACCGACTGAAGTTCGGCCATGACCTCGAGAACGTTGACGCCCGGCTCGGAGATCACGTTCATCGCGATCGATGGACCGCCGTTCTGGGTCATGACACCACTCGAGTCGCGCATGGTGCGCTCCACCGTGGCCACGTCGCCGAGGAATACGGGGCGACCGTCGCGCCACTCCAGGACCAGGTTTTCCAGGTCGGATATCTGGTACTGGCCGGCAAAACGCAGGGTGAACTGGCGCCGGCCGACCTCCTGGAAGCCACCGGAAACGTCGGCGTTCTGACCCAGGCGCTGGCCGACCCGGGTCAGATCGACGCCGATGGCGGCTGCCTGGAAAGGGTCGAAGGTGATCCGGACTTCAAACTGGCGACCGCCGCGCGGATTGGCCGATGACACGCCGGGAATGCGCTCCACCCGCTCCTTGACCACCTCGTCGACGAAATCCTGATACTCGATGATGGGGCGCGTGTTGCCCGGCATCGGGCGGATCGCAAACCAGGCGATGGTGTCGCCGAACTGATCAGAGCCCACCCGCACGGTCGGCTCACTGGCATCGGCCGGGTAGCGCGGAACCTGGTTCAGGCGATTGATGACTTCGATCAGCGCTCGATTCAAGTCGGCGTTGACGTCGAACTCCAGGTTGATCGAGGCTCGGCCCTGGCTGGCCGTTGACGTCATGCGCTGCAGGCCCGGGACGTCGCGCAGCTGGTTTTCCTGCGGCTCGATGATTTCCGATTCGATTTCCGAAGGCGCGGCAGCGCGCCAGCCGGTGCTGATGCTGATCGTCGGGCGATCGATGTTGGGCGTCATCTGCACCGGCAGGCGGCTGAGGCTGAGCAGCCCGAAAATCACCAGCAGAATGCAACCCACCGCCACGGCGACCGGGTTGCTCAGCGCGAGTCTGGTTACGGGCACTGACTGTATCCTCCAAAGAAAGCCGAACAAGGCTATCAGAAGCCGGTACCGACACTGTCAACGACTTTTGTGAAGGCCCGCATTGTTCCGACCCCATCACAAATCAATCATTCAATCGTGATGACAAACAAGGCGTCGCTTCGGTTACATTGATTATAGGTTGGAATGGTTTTGGATCATCCGGGCAGGCCCGCCCAACCCGAGTCCGCGCTCGGCCGGGACCCACCGCGCAAGAGAGCAAACGGAGAGTCCCGTCAACACCTTGTCATCCTTCGATTTTGCCATCGCCAACCAGCTGGCTCAGGGCCTGGCAAGCTTGCTGCTCGCGGTTCTGCTTTGGCTGTTCCTGCGCTCGCGTCGGCAGCGTTACCTGCTGCAGCTGGCGCTGTCGTTCTCGGCCCTGACGGTCTCGCTGATCGGCGGCGCCGTGAGCCTGGCGCTCAGCCAGCACGGCGACCCCCTGGGACTGCCCCGCCAGTTGTTCTCCCTGGTCGCGCTCACCGCCCTTCCTCCGCACCTGATCTGGCTATGGCTGGGGATTCACGGCGGCATTCGCCTGAAATCGTTCCGCATCCGACGCGAGCCGCAACGGATCATCGCCGGCGCCTGCGCCGGTCTGCTGCTGGCGCTGCTGGCCGGATGGCTTGCCGCTCGGGGACTGACCGGACCGGCCCACGGCGTGCGCTACGCCATTCCCTACCTCCTGGGCGGCGCCACCTACATCGCGCTCTCGCTGGTCATGTTCAGGGCCCGCAGCCAGGCAACCGAATTCCAGATCAGCCCGCTGGTTGCGGTGCTTTCGTTCGGCGCGTACGGCCTGCACCTGGTCTACAGCGCCGGCTTGACCACCTGGATGGTGGTCCAGGAAACCTTCCTCCCGCACAGCCAGTATGTCGGCCTGGTCGGGCTGTTGCTGCTGATGACCATCGCCCTGAGCAGCGTGATCTGGCTGCTCGAGACCGAGCAGCGCAGGGTCAGTTCGGCCCGGGATCAGGCCCGGGCTGCCGAACGGCGGCTGCTCTACTTTCGCACGCACGATCCCGCTACCGGACTGCCCAATCGGCGCCAGATGCAGGACCTGCTGGGTCGCGAAATCCTGAACCTGCGCGACAAGCCGGAAAGCCAGATCGGCATCCTGGCCCTGGGTCTGCACAGATTCAAGGTGGTCAGTGAAGCCATGGGCTGGCGCCAGACCGAAGACCTGGTGCGGAAATTGACCCGTCGAATCCGGGACCGACAGCCTCAGCGCTTCCTGCTGGGTCGCACCGGCGAACGCGATTTTCTGATCCTGATGCCGGACATCCGGCGGCGCGAGCGGGCGATCGCGCATGCCACCAGCATCCTCAAGCACGTCCGACAACCATTCAAGCACAACGGCCACGAGCTGGTTCTCAAGGCCAGCGGCGGATTGAGTTTTGCGCCGGATGATGCAACCACCGCGGCCGACCTGATCCAGTACGCCGAACGCGCCCAGATCCAGGCAGCCGCGGGCGGCGACGACCTCCTGCTGCACCGATCGAGAACGGATCAACCCGAACCTCGCGACATGCTGCAGGTGGAAAGCGAGCTGCGGCGCGCCCACAAGCGAAAGCAGTTCAAGCTGTTCTACCAGCCCCTGATCAGCATCCGCCAGCGCTGCATCATCGGCTTCGAGGCCCTGCTGCGCTGGGAACATCCGGAACGCGGTCTGCTCAGTCCAGCCTATTTTCTCCAGGACGCCTCCGCGTTGGGCGTCCTCGACGAACTGGAAGAGCAGCTTTTCGACAGCGCGGTCGCCCAACTGGCCGACTGGCACGCCGACCTGGCGCTGTCTCCCGTGACCGTTTCGATCAACGTTTCGCCCCAGCGCTTCGTGCAGCCCGATCTTCCCGATCGGCTGAGCGAGATCTGCGCACGGCACGGCGTCTCGCCGGAATTCGTCAACCTCGAAATCACCGAAAACAGCGCCATCAGCGACTTCGAGGCCGGGCTGGAAACGATCGGTCGATTGCGCGAACGCGGGATCAAGGTCAGCCTGGATGATTTCGGCACCGGCTACAGCGCGCTGGCCCACCTGCAGCGGCTCAAGGTCGACTACGTCAAGCTCGACCGCAGTTTCATCACCGGCATCGAGGGTGATGATCGCCAGCTGGCCCTGACGCACGCCATCGTCGAGTTGATCCACAGTCTGGACATGCAGGTCGTCGCCGAGGGAGTGGAAACCAGGGAGCAGCTGGGGTACATGATCAAGTGCCGCGTCGACTTCGTGCAGGGGTTTCTGCTCGGCAAACCGCTGCCCGCGGCGGCGTATCGGGACATGCTGGAAAAACGCCACATCACGGCGTTTTAATCCCTGGTGGCCTCCTGGAGCGCCCGCCGCACCCGGTCGATGCGTTCCTGACGCAGGCCTTCCCCGATCGCCGCACCCTTCAGACCGCGCTCCACCAGGCTTCGAGCCTTGACCTGCCGTGCCGCAGCGAACGCGCGCCGGACTCGCTCTGCCTGCGGATACGGCCGGTTCTGTAGACCCAGACGGCCGCAGTAATCGGCCTGACATGCGATCAGAAAGGGTTCCAGCCGCTCCGGTCGACGGAACAGGTCGAGACGCTCCAACAGGCGCACCAGGGTCGCCGGTCTCAGTTCCGCGGCGCGATGAACCAGCAGATGAAACTCCCCGACCAGCAGGCCCAGCTCGCGGCAGTCGTTGGGAACCCTGAGCCGTTCGCACAGCGATCGGATCAAGTCGATGCCGCGACGCTCGTGACCGTGATGCGCCGGCCACTGATCGGGTGGCGTGGCCGCCTTGCCCAGGTCATGGACCAGGGCGGCAAACCGCGCAGGCAGCCCGCCGCCCAGCTCGGCGGCCTGTTCCAGCACCATCAGCGTATGGCGGCCGCTGTCGATTTCCGGGTGATGCTCGGGCGCCTGCGGAACGCCGAACAGGGCGTCGACTTCCGGCAGTACGACTTTCAGCGCGCCCACCTCGCGCAAAACGGTGATGAAGCGCGACGGCTGGACGGACATCAGAGCGCGGCTCATCTCCTGCCAGACCCGTTCGGGCACGAGATGGGCGACTTCCCCGTCGGCCACCATCTCGCGGCACACCGCGACGGTTGGATCGGCAACCGAAAAGTCCGGAAAACGGGCGGCGAAGCGGGCCAGTCGCAGAATCCGCACCGGATCCTCGCGAAACGCGTCCGAAACATGGCGCAAAATGCCCAGCTCCAGATCGATCCGGCCGTTGTAGGGATCAACCAGCCGCCCGTCGCTCGTCAAGGCCATCGCGTTGATGGTCAGATCGCGACGGGCCAGGTCCGCCGCCAGCGTCACATCCGGCCCGGTATGAAAAACGAAGCCGTGATAACCGCGTCCCTGTTTGCGCTCGGTGCGGGCCAGGGCGTATTCCTCGCCCGTGCGCGGATGCAAGAAGACCGGGAAGTCGCGACCGACCGCTCGGAACCCGCGCCGGATCATCTCCTCGGGTGAGCTGCCGACCACGACATGATCGCGATCGCCCGGCTCCAGCCCCAGCAGCCGATCGCGCACCGCCCCGCCCACCTGGTAAATGTCGAGGCCGTCCAGCACCGGGTCGTTGGCCGATTCAGCGGTCACGGCAGCCCCGCAGCACGATTTTTCCGGACGTTGGCGGCTGGCGCTTTCCGCCCCACCGGCAATGGCCCGCTATTCGCTGCACTGGAACCGGGCCGCTGCATTCGTCCGGCCGGGCAGGATATTGGTGGCCAGCACCTGCGGAGGGCGCTGCAGCTGCCACTCGTAAATCGTGGCAAACGCCAGCACCCTGGGCACGTAATCGCGGGTCTCGAAAAACGGCAGGGTTTCCAGCCAGACGTCCGGATCGGTTCGCGGGCGATCGTCGAGCCAGCGGTTGACGGCGTTGATCCCGGCGTTGTAGGCGGCGGCCACGAAGATCCACTGATCGTCGAAACGCTCCTGCAGTTCGGCCAGATGCGCGATCCCGAGCGGGATGTTGACGGCCGGATCCATCAGGTCGCCGCGCCCGTTGTAGGGCAGTCCGTTGCGGCGCGCCACCGCACCGGCCGTAGCCGGCATCAGCTGCAAAAGGCCGCGCGCGCCGGCCGGCGACAGCGCGTCGGGCTGCATCGCCGATTAGGCCCGCATCAGTCCATAGACCAGGGCCGGATCAACCCGCCAGCGCTCGCTGTAGGCCATGACCCGGCTTTTCTCGATGATCGGGAACCGCCAGGGATAGGCGCGCATCGCCCCGGACGCCCCCAGAGCGGCAATGGTCCGATCGTGCCAGCCGTATCCGGCCGCCAGCAGCGCGGCCTGATGCCGCTCCTCCGCGCTCAGGCGGCGCCAGACGCTGGACCAGGTGCGCCGCGCGTGGCTGATCAGGCCCACCTGGTACAGCTCCAGCGCCCGCTCGAATTCCGCATCGCGCATCAGGCGTCGCTGGCTGGGCGGATCGGCAGCCAGTTCCTGCTCGCACAGATTGAAGTCCTGTCCCAACCGGGACGCGGCAAGAAAACCGTGATAGGTCGCCTCTCCGGCCAGCGAACCGAAAGCCACCAGTGCCTCCGGGCGATCCATGGCGGCCAGCGCCCGGCCGCGCCAGTAGCGCCAGCGGCCCTGACCCTGCTCGGCCAGACTCATGCGCCGGATGCTTTCCAGCACCTCCGGCCAGTTGCCGTGCGCCATCGCCGCTCGGGCCCGCCACTCCAGCATCTGCTGATCCAGGGCCCGCTCCGGGAGCGCGTCGATCGCGGCCGGTGCATCCACGTCCAGGGCAACGGCCCGGAACAGGGCGATCTCGCGCTCGATGCTCGCGCGCTCGGCCTCGCTGAATTCAAGCCGGCGCTGCACAAGCCGCCAGTACCCATCGGCCTGATCCCAGTCGCTGCGGGCCAGACGCTGGAGGGTGATCGACGCCAGGTAGCGGGCCACTTCGTCATCGGGCCACTGGCGGACCTGTCGCATCAGCAGCTGGGGACGCGCGTGGAGGGTCAGCCAGCGCTCCGCCCATTCCCGTTCGGCTCGGTTCAGATAGCGCCGAAGGTAGCGGGCCAGGCCGGTCTGGCCGGATTCCATGGCCATCTGGAACCGGGTCCAGCCCTGACCCGCCTCCGGGTATCCCCGCGCCCGCCACCACGCAAACGCCGGATCGCAGGCCTCGTGCTGCGAGCGACCAACCAGCCACATGGCACTCACCCGATCGTTCAGACCATCGTCCTGCCCGGCCTCGATATCGGCCCGCACCAACCAGCAGCGCACTTCCGCGTCGCTCGATTCGCGGCCGTACCGGACCAGCGCGGCAAAATCGCCACGCCGGCCGAGGCTGCGCAACCAGGTTCTTTCCAGGCCGGGGGCGAAGGACCAGTCGCGATAGCGAGCCAGAAACACCGACATTTCGGCGTTCTCCACCCGATCGATGCGCTGGCGCTTGAGTTCGGCTTCCAGGAAGGGGGTCAGCGGATAGTCCGGGAGGGAGTCGATGGCCGCGCGCAGCGCCGCCTGATTACCGCGGCCGGCCGCTTCCCAGGCCTGGCGGAACTGTTCGCGCTCATCGGCACGGTCGCCCCAGGCAGGGCCACCGAGCAGCCCGGCCACCAGAACGATCGCGGCGCGGCGCATCAGGCTTGCCATGCCAAGAGGGAATCGGTCACCATGAACGACATTGTCACGCTTTCCGTGTTCGGCCAACAAGTGCTTCTGCTCCTGATCTTATATGCTCTGACCGGGCTGGCCGCGGGCGTGCTTGCCGGCCTGCTCGGCATCGGTGGCGGCCTGATCATCGTGCCGGCGCTGACTTTCCTCCTGCGCTGGCAGGGCGCTGATGTCGAGGTCGCCGTGCCCATGGCGGTGGCCACTTCACTGGGTACCATGCTGCTGACCTCGGCCAGCGCGATCTGGTTCCACGATCGCCGGCAGGGAATCGATTGGTCCGCGGTCGCCCGGCTCGGCCCGGCCGTAGCCGGCGGCGCCCTGCTCGGCGCCCTGCTGGCCGCCCAGCTCCCGGGCCTGCTGCTGGGACGCATTTTCGCCGTGCTGGCGGCTGGCATCGGGCTGCGCATGCTGCTGGCCGTGCGCACGCCGCGGGCCGATCGTCCGCCGTGGCCGCGCGGCTGGTTCGTGATCGGCCCGGTGATCGGCGCGGTATCGGCCATCATGGGCATCGGCGGCGGCAGCTTCAATGTGCCCTACCTGGCCCGCAACGGCTACCCCATGGTCCGCGCCGTGGCCATTGCCTCGGCCTGCGGCTGGCCGATCGCGCTGGGCGGGCTGCTGGGTTTCGTGATCGCCGGGTGGGGACAGGTGCTGTTCGATCACAGCGTCGGGTACATCCATCTACCGGGACTGATCGTGATTGGAGTGGCGGGCGCGCTCGCTGCGCCGGCCGGGGTGGCTCTGGCTCATCGCCTACCGGCGACTCACCTGAAACGCATTTTTGGTTTTCTGCTTCTTCTGATTGCGATCCGCATGGCCTGGTAGATCCACTGCACCGCCCAGGTTCAGCTTCATCGAAAGCGGCCGGTGATCCGAGTAGTTCACCGCCAGAGCCTGGAGGTCGGCGATGTCCATTTGCGGCGAGACGAGGATGTGGTCAATCGATCGCTGCGGCTGCCAGGACGGGTAGGTGAGGATGTTGCCGGTGGGCAGGATGAGCCCGGCGAGGTCGCAAAACTCGCGCAGCTCTCGGGCGCCGGGTCCGGTATTGAAGTCGCCCATCACCACCACGTTCGGATAGTCGCGAACCTGGCCGGCCAGATAGCGCAGTTGCTGAGAGCGTGCGCGTCGCCCCAGCGCCAGATGCAACACGATCAGCCACAGGGCATGCTCGCCTTCGCCGAAGCGCACGACCAGCGCGCCTCTTCCCGGGATGGCGCCCGGCAGGCGGTGTTCCTCGACCAGGGCCGGCTCGATGTGACTCAGCAGGCCGATGCCGGCGTGAGCGATCACGCCGACCTTGCGGTTGCCGCGGTAATTCCAGAACGGAAAACCGGCATGCGTGGCCAGGTACTTGGCCTGATTGAGAAAACCGGAACGCAGGCTGCCACAGTCGACCTCCTGCAGGGCGACGATGTCGTACTCGGCCACCAGGTCGGCGATGGCGTCGAGATTGGCAACGCGCTGGTTGTTCGGCAACAGCTGGCGCCAGCTCTTGGTGACGTACTCGCGGTAGTTCGCGGTCGTGGTGCCGGCCTGAATGTTGTAGCTCAGCAGCTTGAGCTGCCGGCGCTCGGAATTCATCGGGCCTTATTCAGCGCCCGAGTTTCCATTGGTCGCCGGCTCCAGGGCAGCCAGTTCGCGCTCGATCAGGTAATCGACCGCGGCCAGCATTTGGTCATAGCTGTTGAAGTCGGTCGGGCTCAACCGCCATTTGCCCTGAACAATCATGCTCGGCGTGCCGCGCACACCAAACCGCATGATCTCGTTGCGATTGCGACGCATGCGACCGTCGACGGCAAAGGACTGCGAGGTGCTGACAAACTCCTCGGCGTCGACGTCGAAAGCGGTGTAGACCTCGGCGATGTCCTCGATGCTGCGGAACTGGCGACGCTCGTCGTGCAGCGCGACAAACATGGCTTCGTGCGCTTCCTTGCCCAAGCCGAGGACATCGGCGGTGTAGTAGACGCGGGCAAAACCCTCCCAGCCCGGCTGCAACCCGACCGGCAGGTGGCTCAGGGTCACGTTGTCGGGAAGCTCCTCGGCCCAGCGATTGATGATCGGCAGAAAGCTGCGGCACGCCGGGCAGGGATAGGCAAACGCCTCGATCACTTCAACCCGGTCGTCCGGCGGCGAGACCGGCGAGCCCACGGCATGGAAATGGCGACCCTCTTCGAACTCGGAAGCGATGGTCGAACTCGAAAACGTCGCCAGCATCAGCGTGCCGATCAGCATGGGGAAAAACTTGTTCATTGCGGTCATCCTGCGATGGGCGTGAGTAAGGGGTAACTCGAATACAGACTTGGATTCTGCTCTCGGGTTCCGTGGACCTGGATTTGTCAGCGGCTGGAAACGGTGTCGAACCGGGCCATGTGCAGGCCCTCGATGTAGGAACTGACCGCTTCGATGTCGGCATCCGTCAGGTTGCGGGCCACCGCAACCATGATATGGCTGTAGGGATCGGAATCGCCGAGATGTTCGCCGGCCCGGTAGCGGCGCAGTCGATCGGCCGTGTAGTCGGCATGCTGGGCGCGGAGTTTCGGGTAGTGGGCGCCGGGAATGCCGGCGCCGGCCGGTCCGTGACAACCCGAGCAGGCGGCAATCCCCGCTTCGTGATCTCCGCCCTGGTACAGGGTGGCTCCGCGCTCGACCAGTTCCTCGTCGGCCACCCCCGGCTCGGCGTCGAAGCGCGCGTAGTGGGCGGCCAGATCCCACAGATCCTGGTCGGACAGGTTCATGACCATGGGATACATTTCGGGCACGTCGCGGACCTGATCGCGGATCAGGATGGACTGGCGCGCGGCGTAGTCCGGGTGCTGGCCGGCGATCTTGGGCCAGTTCGGCACGCTGCTGTTCCCGTCCTGCCCGTGACAGGCGGCGCAAATCTCGGCCAGCTCGGCACCCCGTTCCGGATCCCCGACCGCCCATACGGACAAGGGGGCCAGCATCAGCACCGTCACCACGAATCGAAGCATTACCGCGTACTCCTGATCAAAATTCCGAACCTGCTATTATCGCCTTTTTTGGCGAAGCTGATCCAGTCCATGAATCCTCCTGAATCATTCTTTCGCCGAGCAGAGTATCTCGACAGCGTCCACAACCTGTCGCAGCTGCCCCCCGACGGCGGCATCGAGGTCGCCATCGCCGGCCGCTCCAACGCGGGCAAATCCAGCCTGATCAACCGGTTGTGCGACCAGACCTCGCTCGCTCGAACCAGCAAGACGCCGGGACGGACGCGCCAGCTGGTTTTCTTCCGCCTGGACCCGATGCGCCATCTGGTCGACCTGCCCGGCTACGGCTATGCCAAGGTGGCCGGCGATCTCAAACGCCACTGGAAAGGGTTGATCCAGACCTATCTCGACCGGCGACGCGCCCTGGTCGGGCTGGTCGTGGTCATGGACATACGCCACCCGCTCAAAGACAGCGACGTCGAGCTGGTCGAATGGGCCGGGAGTCGCGGTCTGGCCCTGCACCTGGTCCTTACCAAGGCCGACAAACTGGGAAGAGGCAAGCAGAACGAGGCCCTGATGCAGGTGCAGCGAAGAGTGGACGACCGGGTCGGCGTGCAGGTCTTTTCGGCCGTCAAGGGCCAGGGTCGGGATGCGTTGCTCGGCGTTCTGGGCGACTGGTTCCAGGCCGATCAGACCGTCGAAGCGCTCTCCACACCGGGCCAGTAATCCAGCTGGGTCAGTTCCCGATCCAGCAGCAGCGGATCGCCCAGGTTGTCTTCGATCAGGGTTTTCAGATGGGCAAAGCTGTCGGCGTCGACGCCGACAAAGCGGCAACCGAGCTGATTGCCCTGCTGCCAGACCGCATCGACCCGGCCGACGATATCCACGCGATCTCCTCGGACCAGGCCGGTCAGGACCAATCCGAGCTCTCCCTCGCAGCCCGAAACCGGCTCGAGTGAATGGATCAGGGACACCAGGGCCCCGCTGATCGACAGATCGATCAGGTCGCAGGGGAGCCGATCGGCCGTCCCGATCGTCAAGAAAGCGCGGGCCTCGAAAGGAAACCGGTGGAACCGGCGGCGGTTCTGGTCTGTAGTCATGGCCTGTCCTCCGCGGGCGGGTGCCGCGGGACCACCAACGCAGTCCATTTGCACCCGCTCGATCTGTGCTTGAAAATAGCACGGAATTCGGCTGGAATCAGCCCCCCGCCCGCAGCTGACCCGGTATTGGAGACCCTCATCACAATCGATCCGACCCATCGCGATGCAGCGCACGCTGCGAGCCCGTTCGGCGGCAGCGGTCTGCCGGTGCTGGTGCTTGCCCCCATGGCCGGCGTCACCGACAAGCCGTTCCGGCTTCTGTGCAAGCGATCCGGGGCGGATCTGGCCGTCTCTGAAATGACCACGTCCGATCCCTCGCTCTGGCACACCCGCAAGTCGCGGCAGCGCATGGATCACGCCGGCGAACCGGAGCCGGTCAGCGTTCAGATCGCCGGCACCGAGCCGGAGCAGATGGCCGTGGCGGCGCGTCACAACGTGGCCCTGGGCGCCGACATCATCGACATCAACATGGGCTGCCCGGCCAAGAAAGTGTGCAAGGCATGGGCCGGTTCGGCCCTGATGCGCGATGAGGGCCTGGTCGAACGCATCCTCCGGGCCGTGGTCTGCGCGGTCGAGGTGCCGGTCACGCTCAAGATCCGCACCGGCTGGAATGCCGATCACCGCAACGGCCCGGTGATCGCACGGATTGCCGAGGACTGCGGCATCCGCGCGCTGGCCGTGCACGGCCGCACGCGCGACCAGAAATACGGCGGCGAGGCCGAATACGAGACCATCGCCCGGATCAAGCAGTCGCTGAGCATTCCCGTGCTGGCCAACGGCGACATCGATTCGCCGGAAAAGGCCCGCCAGGTGCTCGCATACACCCGCGCCGACGGCCTGCTGATCGGCCGCGCCGCCCAGGGGCGGCCGTGGATTTTCCGCGAAATCCGGCACTTTCTCGAAACCGGCGAACACCTGCCCGCGCCGACGCGGATGGAGGTGCGCGATACCCTGCTCGACCACCTGCGGGCCCTGCACGAGTTCTATGGCGAGCCCGGGGGTGTACGGATTGCGCGCAAGCATCTGGGTTGGTATGCCAAAGGCCATCCCGGACAGACCGCCCTGCGCGCGGCGTTCAACCGGGCCGAGTCGGCCGCCGCGCAAATCGATCTGGTCGCGGAGCATTTCGAACGGCTCGAACGGTCTGGCCCGCTGGGGCAGGCCGCCTGACTCCCGAATGCACGACCGACGCGGCGTCCGGCCAATCGGGTAAGCTTTGCGGTCTGGATCAACGCAAGGGTTTGTCATGCGCCGAGTTTTTCTCTGTCTTCTGCTGGCCGGCCTGGCCCTGCCCGTCGCCGCCGAGCGCCTGGCCCTGGTCGGCGGCCGCCTGATCGACGGCAACGGCAGCCCGCCGCTGGCCAACAGCGTGATCCTGGTCCGCGACGAGCGCATCGAAGCGGTCGGCCAGGTCGACACCCTCGAGGTGCCGGACGGCTACCGGGTGATTTCCACCGAAGGCATGAGCGTGCTGCCCGGACTGTGGGACATGCACGTCCACCTGATGCTCACCGGCCATGCCGACTACGCCCACTGGCGCCGCGAATACACCCACCGTCTGCGCGATGACATCATGCCGGCCTCGGCCGAGCAGCTGCTCCTGGCCGGGGTCACCTCGGCCCGCGACCTGGGCGCGCCGCTGGAGGACATTCTGGCGGTGCGCTCGGCCATCGAGAACGGCAGCATCCCCGGCCCGACGCTGTACGTATCCGGTCCGTTCATTCAGCATCGCCCCTATCCCGGCACGGACCACTATCGCTGGGGCGTGCACGGAGAAGACGATGCCCGTGCCCGGGTCCGCCAGCTGGCCGAGGCCGGCGTGGACGTGATCAAGCTCATCGATCAAGACCAGATGAGCGAAGCCGAATACCTGGCCGTGGTCGAAGAAGCGCATGCCCACGGTCTTCCCGTGGTCGCCCACGCGCATCGGCCCGAAGAAATCATTCGCGGGCTGAAGGCGGGCGTGGACAATTTCGAACACACCGGGCTGTCGACCGCGCCGATCTATCCCGACGAAGTGATCAACGCCCTGCGCGAACGCACCGCGCGCATGGACCTCGGGCCGCTGTACTGGACGCCCACCGTCGAGCCCCTGTTCAACTACGTCCACACCATCCGCAATCCCGAGCATCTGGACGACCCCTGCTGGCACCGGGGGCTGGATGAAGCCGTGGTCGAGGACATCCGGGCATCGATCCGGCATCCGGAGCGCCTGCCTTATTTCCAGCTGACCCCGGCGCGCAAGCCGACCCTGGAAAAGAAGTTCAGCCAGTTGCGCGAGGCCGGAGCGACCCTGCTGATCGGCACCGACTCCGGCGTGCCGCTGAGTTTCCACTGCCAGTCGACCTGGGCCGAACTGGAGGTGTGGGTCAACCACATGGACATGGACCCCATGGACACGATCCGCGCGGCGACCTACTGGCCGGCACGGATGATGGGGGTGCTGGACGATGTCGGCACCATCGAGGCCGGCAAGTACGCCGACATCATCGCCGTGCGCGGGGACGTGCTGCGCTTCATCAACATCCTGCGCGACGTCGATATCGTGGTTCGCAGAGGGCAGCAGTACCGCTGAGACCTTCTTTCAGGCCGGCTGGACTTCGTCGCGGCCGGCCCGTATTCTTTGCCGCCTGTTCCCGACATCCTGCAGGTTGCCCATGCGTTGCTTTCTGATTCCGTTCCTGGCTGTGTTCTGGCTGCTTGCCGCTGCGGCCCAGGCCGAGACGATCTACATTCAAGCCGGGTACCTGATCGACGTCGACAGCGGAGAGCGTCGCGCGGCCCAGGCCATCGTCATCGAGGAGGGCCGGATCACGGCCACCGGGCCCGTCGCGGAGCTGGCCCGGCCGGAGAACGCCCGCCACCTCGACCTGAGCGCCAAGACCGTCCTGCCCGGCCTGAGCGATGCCCACGTCCATCTGACCAGCAACCACGACCAGCACGGCTACCGCCGACTGGCAGCGTCGCTGCCGCGTCAGACCCTGACCGGCGCGCGCAACGCCCACCTCACCCTGCAGGCCGGTTTCACCACGGTGCGCAACGTCGGCGCGCCGGGTTTCAGTGACGTCGCCTTGCGCGACGCCATCGCTGAGGGCGACATCCTCGGCCCGCGCCTGATCGTCTCCGGGCCGCCGGTCGGCATCACCGGCGGGCACTGCTCCGACAACAACCTGCTGCCGCCGCATTTCAACGCCGTTGGCGAAGGCGTGGCCGACGGTCCGTGGGCGGTTCGCCAGGCGGTGCGCCGCAACGTGAAGTTCGATGTCGACATGATCAAGACCTGCTCGACCGGCGGCGTGCTGTCGCGCGGCACCCAGGTCGGCGCGCCACAGTACACCATCGATGAACTCGCCGCCCTGGTCGACGAAGCCCACATGCACGGGCGCAAGGTCGCCTCCCACGCCCACGGCGCCATCGGCATCCGCAACGCGATCGAAGCGGGCGTGGATTCCATCGAGCACGCCAGCTTCATCGATGAGGAGGGCATTGGCATGGCGCTGGAGCACGGTACCGTGCTGGCCATGGACATCTACGTGACCGAAT
>PWJA01000170.1 GCA_003560975.1 Gammaproteobacteria bacterium | reverse complement strand
TTTTTCTGCTTTACTGAGAACCTGAAGGATACACCCCTGGAGCGGGTGAAATGGGTAATACACCGTGATTTCCAAACCCATGGTCTTTTGATTGTGTTTGTTGGAATCCCCATTTTCATGCCATTCTGCTTGAGGGTGGTTTTGATGATGATGGTACTTTTGTATATCTTCCCTTTTCTGGTCTCGAGAAAATGACCGAATACTTCAGACGCACTGTCCTGGAGTTCTTCACCGATAAGAAGCTGCTTACCGAGCAATTTACCCAAAATCTACTCTCATGGAAGCACTCAGGCTTCAGTATAGACAACAGCGTTCGTATTCTCGATGAGAGATCCCGGGAGAACCTTGCTCAGTATCTGGCCCGGCCTCCGGTATCTTTGAAGAAGATCCATTACGAAGGTTTTAAAGGACGGGTGCTATTTCATACCCATTACAACGAGTATTTCAAGGAAAACGTACATATGTTCAATGCCTGCGACTTCCTGGCAGAACTTACACAGCATATCCCTCCCAAGGGAGTGCAGCTGATACGGCGCTACGGATTGTACTCTTCCCGTATCAAAGGTGCTTGGCAGTCCATGCCACATGTTGCCGCACGTGCTCCAACCGGCTGGAAAATCCAGCAGGAGAGCCAGATGGGGATTTCGAATCCTGAAGATTTCGAAACCTTCGAGAATACAGACTTTTCAGATGACTCCCCAGATACACACGCTTACAAGAAGGCATGGGCCCGATTGTTGTCGAAGGTATACGAGATAGATCCTATGGTCTGCCCAAAGTGCGGATCGGCAATGAAGGTAATAGCGATAATTCAGGAGCCGGAGGAAATCAAACGTGTTTTACGGCATCTTGTAAAACAGGGTCGTCCTCCTCCGGGGTTTGATCCGGCATCGTTAAACTGATTTTCACTTTCTCGCTTCCACGCTATCGCCAAACTACGCTCTTTTTTCGTCGTTTTGTGTATAATGCACCTCTTATCGCCCATGTTTTTCATTTAGTGCCATATAAATCACACTGTCCCGATACGGAAGAGCAGTGTTTTCCGATTTTGAGCCGAAAATTTCCAATTTTTCCGGTTTCAGCCAGGGCAACCGCAGATGATGCTTAAAGGATGACTAGTAAAAATCTGTCTAGTACTAGACTAGCAACGGCCAGGTGTTCAGACTGTTTCCCAGGACTACACTGGGAGGACAGTCATGTATTCAAAGAACATCGTCGATCACTTTGGCGACGTGCCGGATCCGCGTGAGGACAATCGCCGCCATTTACTGCTCGATATTATCGCGATCGTCATCTGCGCATCAATCTGTGGGGCGCAGAAGTGGGACGATATCGAAGCCTTCGGGCGCGCGAAAGAGGCGTGGCTGCGGCGGTTTCTCACACTCCCGCACGGGATTCCGTCGCACGACACGATTGCGCGGGTGTTCTCTCGCCTCGATCCAGAAGCACTGAACGAGCGTTTCGTTGCGTGGGTCTCTGCGATCAATCCGAAGTACGAGCGAGAAGAGGTGAACATCGATGGCAAGACGCTTCGGCGCTCACACGACGGGGCGAACGGCAAGTCGGCGATCCACATGGTCAGCGCATGGGCGAACCGTGCCGGGCTGACGTTGGCGCAGGTGAAGGTGGCGGAGAAGTCGAATGAGATCACCGCGATTCCCGAACTGCTGAAGATGCTCGAGCTCTCCGGATGCGTGGTAACTATCGATGCGATAGGAACTCAGCCGGATATCGCGGAGCAAATCGTGGACGGCGAGGCCGACTACGTGCTGGCACTGAAAGGTAACAAGAGCCTGCACCATGAACAGGTCAAGCTGTTCTTCGACCAGATCGAGACCGATCACGAAACGGCCGCCCTCTGCGACTACCACAAGACGGTGAACAAGGATCACGGGCGGATCGAGATTCGTGAGTGCTGGGCAACCGATGACCTCAGCTGGCTCGAAGGTCGAGAACGCTTCAAGGGTCTGTCGAGCATCTGCGTGGTCAAATCGCAGCGTACCATCGGTGAGCAGACCGGAACCCGCTACCTGTACTACATCTCGAGTCTTCCCGCCGACGCCAAACAACTCGCCCATCTGGTGCGAGCGCATTGGGGTATCGAAAACTCGTTACACTGGGTCCTCGACCTCGCTTTCCGTGAAGACGAATGCCGCAAGCGCAAGGACAACTCCGCGGAGAACTTCGCCATCCTGCGTCACATCACACTGAATCTTCTCAAGCAAGAGAAGACCTGCAAGCGCAGCATCGCCGGCAAGCGCTTACTCGCCGGATGGGACACCGGCTACATGGAGAAGGTGCTTTTCAGCGGCTAAATGCGTTTGCCCTGAGCCACCCTGTTTCCCGTCTTGACCAGTCGGAGAGCAAACTTTAATATGACTGCAGTCACATATAAGTGATCTTTGTAACAGATAAGGAGTATTTGGTATGAGAAAAGCGCTTTTCGTCGCAATAGCTATGGTTTTCGTGTTTGCAGCGTGTGATAACGGTGGAACCGAAGCAGCAGGGCCC
>PWJA01000257.1 GCA_003560975.1 Gammaproteobacteria bacterium | reverse complement strand
GGAGTAGCCTTCCACCGCCCACTTGCTGGCGTGGTAAACGCCGAAGAATGGCGCGCTCAGGCGCCCGGCGATCGAGCTCAAGTTGATGATCAGGCCGCGGCCGCGCTGGCGCATGGCCGGCAGAAAGGCCCGGTTCATGCGATGGATGCCGACCACGTTGACGTCGAGCTGGGCGGTCATCTCCTCAGGCGTGAAGGCCTCGGTGAAACCGGTCAGCATCACGCCGGCGTTGTTGATCACAGCGTCGGGCGCGCCGGCCTCAGCCAGAATGTCCGCCGCCGCAGCATCGACCGAAGCCGTGGAGGTAACGTCGAGCTCAAGAACATTCAGATCCAGACCCTCGCGGGTCGCGGCCTCTGCCAATTCCTCGGCTGCGACGGCGTTCTTGCCCTTGGTGCCGCGCATCGTGGCAAAAACGCGATCGCCACGCCGGGCCAGGTTCAGCGCCAATTGCCTGCCGAAGCCTGAACTGCATCCGGTGATCACTACGGTCTTGGGCATGTTGTTTCTCCAGGTTTGATGTCTATCGTGTGATCCGCCGGCTCAGCCCGATCCCAGCAGCGCCGGGGCGATGCGGTTCCACCACTCCGAGCGCGCGATCCACGGACTGCTCAGCTGCAGCGGCAGCACAAGGGCGGTGCCGGTCAGGGTTGCGGCATGAATGCGCCCGAGCACGCGACGGTCATGCATCCCCAAGGCGATCAGGAACGGGATGGTGACCAGCACATAGGACAGCAGATCGACCAGCAGGGAATTGGCCAAGGGCAGCTTCAGCGTCCAGCGCGTCAGGGCCGGGGCGACCAGGCACAGCGCGGCGATGTACATCAGCCGACGGTGCCAGTCCACATGGCGGGTGACCAGCCCGATCGCGCCGATCACCAACAGTGCAAACAGGCTGATGTCGACCAGGTTGAAGTAGGTGAATTCCCACGGCTGGGCCGCACCCTGGGCCAGGCGGTTCTCACCGCCGCGCTGGGCCATCCAGTAGCCGGACAGGACCAGGGCGCCGCTCAAGGCGAATCCGGACAAGCCGATCTCGCGATGGCGGGCGATGTTGCCCTTTGCCACCAGCCGGGCCTGCCAGGCCAGCAGACCGATCCAGGCGAAGGAGGCCAGCCCATGCACGTGGTACAGCAGCTGGAAGCTTTGCGTGCCGGTCACGACCGGGAGGTAATAGGTCAGCGGGAAGCTCAGCAGCACCAGGACCGCCATCAACAGCGTGGCGTTGGCGAAGAAGCCGGTTCGATCGATGACTGGTGCTGGATGGACGGCCGTGTGCATGCCGGAAAGCTTGCGCGCCAAGTGCCGAGGCGGGCAATGGCTGAAGCGTCAATACTTCGTCATTTTTGCGGCAATCGAGGGTTTGGGGACGACCGGAATGCCGGTTTTTGCCATACTCGACGCATGAGAGCGCTTCACAAACCGCAGACGCCGGCTTGCTTGGAACGGTGAACTGTATGGCTTCTACAAACAAAGCTCAGGGAATCTGAAAGGAGACAGCATGATCAACGCTTATGCCGCACTGGACGCCGGGGGCAAGCTTGTACCGTGGCAATACGAGCCCGGTGCACTGGGCCATGACGATGTAGAGATCGAAGTCGACTACTGTGGTATCTGCCACTCTGATATCTCCATGCTCAATGATGAATGGGGCATGTCGGCCTACCCGTTGGTGGCCGGTCATGAAGTGGTGGGGCGCATCAGCGCGGTGGGGAGTGCGGTCAGTCAGCTTGAGCCAGGCCAGGTGGTGGGCTTGGGTTGGCATTCCGATTACTGCAAGACATGCAGTAGCTGCGGCAGCGGCGACCATAATTTGTGCAACTCGGCTCAGGGCACCATCATAGGCCGCCATGGCGGCTTTGCCGACAAAGTACGCGCCAATGCCGCCAGCGTGGTGCCACTGCCCGAGGGCATGGATGCGAAAACAGCCGGTCCGCTATTTTGCGGCGGGATTACGGTGTTCAACCCACTGGTCCAGTTTGATGTCAAACCGACCGACAAGGTCGCGGTCATCGGCATTGGCGGCCTGGGTCATCTGGCGCTGCAGTTCTTGCGGGCCTGGGGTTGCGAGGTGACGGCCTTTACCTCCAGCGACAGCAAGATGCAGGAAGCGAAGGAACTGGGGGCGCACCACTGCATCAATTCGCGCAGCAGCAGCCAGATAGAGCAGGCTGCGGGCCGCTTTGATCTTTTGATCTCCACCGTGAATGTCAATCTGGACTGGAACCTGTATTTATCGACATTAAAGGCCAAAGGTCGGCTGCACTTTGTTGGCGCAACGCTGGAGCCGCTGGATCTTGGCGTGTTCAACCTGATCATGGCTCAGCGCAGCGTGTCAGGCTCACCGGTCGGCAGTCCGGCCACCATTGCCAAAATGCTGGAGTTTGCCGTGCAGCACGACATCAGGCCGGTCGTAGAGACCTTCAAGTTTGCCCAGATCAACGAGGCCCTGGCTCACTTGAAAAGTGGAAAAGCCCGCTATCGGGTTGTGCTGGAGCGCTGAGCAGGCTCATATT
>PWJA01000099.1 GCA_003560975.1 Gammaproteobacteria bacterium | reverse complement strand
TATACACCACCGCTGTCTGTGGCGATCCACTTATGGTAAACCCGCTCGGGCTTGCTATGGCAACCTCTACAGTCGGAATCTGTCAACATAGATTTCGTCAGTTTATGAGCCAATTTCGTCACGCGGCCTGAACAGCCGGGCGGAACTGAAACGATACCGGATTACTCTGATACGTGAAGATCCGGTTCTGTCGCCAGCGCAGCGGATTCCGCTCCCGGGCTTCGGCAATGGTACGATTACGGGCTTCGTATATCGCCTCAGCTTCGCCCGTGCGGCGTTGCTTCGGCGTCACGTAGCCAAGCCCTGCGTGCAGATGCTCGGTGTTGTACCAGTGGATGAACTGTGCGTACCAGCTTCGTGCATGTTCGAGTGAGCTGAACGTGTTCGGGTATCCGACGGTGTACTTCAACGTCTTGTGATACGACTCGATGAATGCATTGTCGTTGCTGCACCGAGGTCGTGAATGGCTGCGTGAAATCAGAAGGCTGTCGAGAAACACCGCCAGGGTCACACCGCGCATCGGGTGCCCGTTGTCGGCGTGAACGATCTGTGGCCGTACTTTCAGGTCTCGCACCACGCGGGCAAAGAGCCGTGCAGAGTGTTCTTCAGACTCTTCGGTCTCGATAGACCAGCCCACCACACTTCGGTCAAACAGATCGATAATGGTGTAGGCGTAGTAAAACAGTCCGCGTACATCGCGCTTGAGCCAGCAAATGTCCCACGCGTAAACCTGATTGGGTGACGTCACTGCGTATGTGTGCGAAGGACGCACCGCACGAGGTTTCTTTGACTGGCGACGATGTTCAAGTGCTTTTCGCTTTCGAAGGATTCGATAGAGCGTCGAAACGCTTGCGATGTAAGTACCTTCCTCAGCGAGAATTGCAACGATTTGTGACGGCGTTTTATCGCAGAACCGTGGTTCATTCGCTTTTTGGTAGAACGCGTCTTCTTCGGCTGCTGAGAGCCTGTTGTAGACGCCCGCGCCATTTTCTCCCGACGTCCCAAGATATTGTGAACCCGATTCCCGCGTAAGGATGATTGATTACCGGATTCTGATCTCTTTTCTGGCATTCCCGAATTATTGGAACGGATACAACAGAGCGGGCACCGAGGCGAACCCCGGTGCCCGAAAACTGTGTATTGGTGGCGATTAGCGTGTGAGAACTGCTTGTACGTGCTCGCCTTCAACGGTCGGGGAGTCGCCATTATACGCCTTCATCATCGCGGCGGTGGCGATCGTACCGATGGAGCGCAGCACGCCAACAGAGGCCTGGTGAATGAGGCTCAACGCCGATTGAGTAAACATCCCGGAGTGGCCACCGCAGTCGGTGATTCGGCTTTCGATGTAGGAGATGGTTTCCTCTTTGGGAAGACCATCGGTGGCCACGGACACGGTAATCGAGTTTGCCAACGGCTCAAGGGCGGAAAGACCGAACTTCGGTAGCAGTGTTTCCTGGCCGCACATAAGAATAGTCATCGCGTTGAGCGAGTCGATCTCGTAGTTGGCGAGGAGTCGCAGCTCCTTGAGCACATCGTTGGAAAGCAGATGCGCCTCATCAAGCACGAGAACCGTGTGGACCCGGCTCTGCTTGTGAAGCGAAAGTACCCGTTCATGAATTGAGCGATAGAGCGTTGCCCGGCGTCCTGTTGACTCAAGTCCGATCGCCGCAGCGATATGCGAATAGAACTCCTGCACGCCGACGGAGGTGTGGGAAAGGTAGATCGCTTTGTGCAGGCCGGTATGGAGTTCGGCAAGCAGAAGGCGGATCAAACAACTCTTGCCGGTTCCCGATTTACCGGTGAGCACCCCGATGCCCCGGGTGTCGAGCAGAAGTTTGAGCCCGGCAAGGGATGATTGGGTAGAAGGCAGAGTGAGGAGCTTCTCGGTGGTGATCTCCTTGGTGAACGGATACGCGACGAGGTTGAAGTGTCTCAGCATCTGTTGATTCATCACGCGCCTCCAGTCTGAAAGCGTGCCGCCTGAAGCGAGGCGGTGATGTTCGGGTGCTCGGATCCGGCAATCTGTTCAACGTGGTCGCGGTGATGATGAGCGCGGGAAACCTTTGTATTGGCGTAGGTGTCCACCACGCGCGCCTGGCCGTGCTCGATACCATCGCAGGACACATACCGTGGAGCGTTGGGGATACACGGATCAAAACGGAGTTTCACCGTGCGCCCAATGAGGACCGAAGGCACCTCATACAGTGTGCCGTTCACGGTGATCGTGCTGTCCTTGTGCACCTTCCGCGTGATCTGGTGAAAGAAGACCTCATCCAGATCAACGGTGGGATCGATGGTGATGATGTGCTTTGCCTTGGCAATCCACGCCTCAAGCGGTGTAGATCCATCGAGGCCACGGTGAGGGCTACGGTGGTACTCACTCTCCAACCAGGTGCGGAAGCGAGCATTGAGATCTTCCATACTCTTGATCGATTCTTCATCAAGCGGGCGGAGGAACATCTCTCGCACGGTACGGAAAAAGCGTTCTATCTTCCCTCTGCCCTGTGGACGAGCCGGTT
>PWJA01000242.1 GCA_003560975.1 Gammaproteobacteria bacterium | reverse complement strand
GTGTTGCTTGCCGTCGTGTTGCAGAACGAAATTCCGCGACGGCTCCGATTGACGAGCTCCCAGGGACCCTGGTCTCCGGACAGGTTGTTCGGGTCATCAAAGCTGGTGATCTGAATCGAAATCGTGGGGGTGCCTCCCAGATTTCGATCGCGAACCACACCGAGCATCCAGGTTTCCGGGTCATTTTCGAGACGAATCTCAATCTGATCACCGAGCTGGACATCGGAGTTCGTCCAGCCGGCGACATTGAACGTACGCCGGTAGGTGGTGGCGTTGCGCTGTCCTCTCGGCGGACGCGCCATTTCGACCTGCGAAACACTTCGCACCTGGCGTGCATTTGGAAGGGAAAACGGGGTCAGCTGGTTGATGTCGTCGCCATCGTAATAACGAACCCAGCTGTGTGCATCATTGGGCAGATAGCTGCGTTCAAGTACGGTCAAATCTTCTTCATCAATAGCGCGCTTTCCGCCGTACAGAATCTTACGGACCGTATCAATCCTTGCCATGGTCAACCAGTTGAGGAAGTTTCCACTCCATTCTCCAGAGCAGTACTTGTTGGCTGTGATCGATTCCGGGACAAAGCGACTACTGGACGTATTGAACGAGTAGCACTTTTCTGGATCGAAATAACCGAAGTAGTCAAAGGCATGGTTGTACCCACGCTCCGGCTCACCGTTTCCAGTCAGATCTGCGTACTCTGGATAGGCGTTGAAAAATAACTGATTGTCGTTAGAGACATTCAGAACCGCTCTGGGCGGAATGGCTCCGCCGATCAGAAACAGCGGGTCCTGCGAGATGGCCAGAGGCGGGGCCGGATCAACGGCGGTAGCCTGTCCCATGCCGAGCAGAAAAATGCCGATTGCCAGCGCGAGTTTTTGCCTTATGGTGCTCATGGTATACATCCTCTGCCCGATCAAGATCAGGGCCAGAAAAATAGTGATTGAACAATAGCTTCTGCCCTTCGGCTGCCATCGGCAATGCCATCGTCCGCACGGGCGACGATGAGAAAATATGCGCCTTGAGGTGTACCGGTGTCTTCCTCCATCGGGCGACACGCAGGCTGATCGAGCAGGTCAATCAGCAGATACTCACCACGAAGACCGCTGAAATCCTGCCATGGGGCCTGATCCCATGAGCCGCCGTGCGCACGCTCAAGCGAACAGTCATTGATCTCCAGGGCAACGCCATGATTGATGGCGTAACTGGTCCAACTATCGATAACACCCAAGCCGCCTGTGCCACCACTCAGGCCCTGCAATCGCGATTCGACCTGGCGCAACGTGTCCTCGGCATTCTGAAATGCCGTGCCGTACTGGGAAAAATTTCCGGCCATGCGTTCTTGCATCATGCTGACATTGCTGGACGACAGACCAAGCAAGGTAAGCACAAGCAAGATGATAAGACCAATCAACAACGATGCACCGGTCTGGTTGGCTGGATTCGCCATTGAAAAACGGCCGGAGGCGACAGTCGTCGGGGCAATATTCTGTTTCATTTCAATTCACCAGCAGTCGATTACGAACCGCCACCGTTGTGGAGAACGCCTGTCGGAGCCGACGATCAGACGGACCGGAAACATTGGTGCCGGCCAGGTTGTAGGTCTGCGTGACGGCCGCACCCGACACATTCTCCTGCGACCGCACAAGGAAGCTGACACGTGCGGCGATGATCAAATTCCAGCTTCCGACCTGGTCTGCCGTCAGCCATTCATCGACGTACTGGCCATCGCCACCTAAACTTGCCGGCAGGCTTAGGCCGTAAAGTACCTGCATGTTTTCAATGCCCGAAACCAATTGCTCAGTTTGGGTTACGCCGCTGCCTTGGACCATATCCATGCGATACAAGCCCGGCTCCTCCGTCACTGAATCCTGGCCGATAAAGTAAATTCGAGTCCGGGGCAGATAGAGCTGCATGTCGTCGGCATAGCTGGTCGACCAGTCCAGCCTGCTACCACCAGTGCGGTTTCCGGGCGTGCAGCCGCTTTCTCTGTCAAGATCCCGCGAGCCCGCAGTGGTGCTCTGAAATAAATCAGCACCGGAGGCGCAGTTGGTGATCAAGGCAATCGTGCATTGCGGCACTCCGTGATTAATCTGGGTAACAACGCTTGTAGCTTGCGGGTTGTTGGAGGCGTTGACGTCGCCCGTGATATCAGCTTGAAGTTCCAGATTTCTTAGCATCAAAATGTCTGTGCCGGGCACCACCTTGCCAGCCAACGCGGACGGAGGAGCTGCCGAGCCGGACCAGGAGTTCAGGGAAGCTGCTGGATCCAAGGTGGTAATGGAATAATTTTCTCCGCGCCCGGTGCCATCGAACTCCCAGCCGGCAATGGCCGCGGACGCATCGAACAGCAGCTCTGCTTCATCATCAGCCAGGTCGAGATGATTGGTTATCGCAATGTCTCCCGCACAAAATCCGGATGAGCCCGCCGCGCGCAACTCCGGCTCGATGAACGACATCACAAAGCGCCCGTTTTCCTGCACGCGGGCGACTGCTTCAGTGGACTGGTACGTCATCCTGGAGCCCATG
>PWJA01000038.1 GCA_003560975.1 Gammaproteobacteria bacterium | reverse complement strand
GTGACCGTGACGGTATACGCGCCGTCGGGCAGATCATGAAGATAGAGCCGACCGCTGGCCCCGGTGCTCTCGCTGACCGTCACCGGGCCACTGATCTGCACGACGACACCGCCCAGGCCGTGCTCGTCATCGGCCTGCCAGCCGTCACCGTCGTAGTCTTCGAACACGCTCAAGGTGAGCACATTTGCCGGCGCGAAGGCGACCGGCGGCAGCTCGACATCGTGGCCACTGATCCTCAAGGTCCGGCGCGCCGGGCCTACCACGCGATAGCCCTCCGGCGGCGTGATCGAGAGCGTATGGGTGCCGTCGGGCAGATTGCTGATCAGGCCGATGCCGTCCGCGCCGCTGGTGGCGGATTGCCCGGCCACGCTCAGCATGGCGCCGCCGAGGGCAGTTTCGTTCTCATCCCGACGGGCATTGGCGTTGTCGTCGCGGAAGGCGGCGAAGCTCAGCGTCACGCCTTCACCACGCTGGCTGAGTGTGTTCTGGCCCGCGCCCGGGCTGAAGACCAGCGGGATATCCCGGGTTTGATTGCCCGACTGAAGGTTCCAGCCATTCGCCGTTGGCCATCCACCGTAGCCGTCGACGATGATGGTCTGGTTCTGGGTCAGACCGGGGGTATCGACCACGCGCAGACACTGGTAGGTGCCGTACATGATGGGCCCGGAAAAGACCCAGTAGTGGCCGTTGCTGTCGGTAAAGCCGTCGCCCATGACGACGGGATTGGCCTGGTTGCAGCCGGCGGCGGCCGGTGTGGTCGAGTTCCACAGGTAGGCAATCACCCGGGCGCCGGCGACTGGCGTTCGGTTCCAGTTGGGGCCGGTATAGACCTGGCCGGTATAGCGATTGCGGTTTTCTGCACCGGTAGAGATGGCCACCGGATAGAGACCGATCTTGAAGTTCAGCGGCTGGGTCGACAGGCTGAACCAGCCGGGTGATTCGGTGATGGCCAGGCCGAGCGGCCCGCCGCCGGTGCTGGGCACCGTCAAGGCGTAGTTCACGCCGGCGACCAGACCCGTCAAGCTGAAGTGCCCGTTGTTGCTCGGAGTCACGGTCACGGTCGGCAGGCCGGCATCATTGATCAGCGTGAGGCTGTAGTTGCCGGCGCCGTTTTCGCCCGAATCCAGCTTGCCGTTGTAGTTGCTGTCGAGGTAGACCTGGCCGCTGACGCTGCCGGCCGGGCAGAATTCCAGGTTCTGGCTGACGCTGGCCCCGGCGGCAAGATTGATGATGGGCTTGTCAGCCGGCAGGTAACCGGCCGGCACGTCACTGAGCTCCAGACGATAGGAACCGGCCGGCAGGTTGGCGAAATTGAAGCCCGGCGTCGGACAGCCCAACATGCCGCACTGTCCGAGAGTCTGGGTTTGCGTTTCAAACACCTGCTGGGTTGCCAGGTTCGTCAGCTTGACTGAAAGCCCAGCCCAGCCGGTCACGGTACCGCAGGCCCGGGCTCGCCCATGAATGCCACCGCTGAAGCGCGCCGCTACATTGAGGGTGCTGCTGCCGTTGGCGGTGATCACCACCTGCAGCGGCTGGCTGGGCACCACCTGAAAGCCTGCTGCCGGGCTGATCTGAACCTCGTAGGTTCCCGGGTCAAGGTTGATCGTCGCTCCATTTGGGCCGGTCTGGACGGTCTGACCCGCCACGCTCACACTAAAGCCCGACAACAGGGGCTCGCCGGTATCGCGGACGCCGTTGCCGTCGAAGTCGTTGAAGGGCCGCACGGTCAATGTCCCCTGGGTGCCCAGCGGCATCCAGCCCAGCGGGCCATTTTTCAGCAGCGACACGCCGTTGGGCTGCGGGTTGGTCAGACCGGCCGGCGTCGAGACCAGGCGCGCGCATTGGACTTGCTGGTTCAGCACCGTGGGCCAGGTGGCGATTCCGGAGCTGTTGGTGTTGACCGTCCCCACCGGCGTCTGGGCAGCGGCACACGGCGCATCGAAGAACTGCACGCCAACGCCGGCCAGGCGCTGTTCGTTGGACTGAGGCGTGCCGTCGCCATTGCTGTCGACAAACAGCAGCACGCGCGGCTTGCCGTCGGCCAGGGCCAGCGGAAACCGCGCAGAGGCCGACACCGATCCGGCGGTCAACGCGACAAGGCGCTCGGTCGGGCCGCTGTATCCACTCGGGGTCTGGTCCAGCACCACGCGATACTCGCCGCTCAACAGGCTGCTGAAACTGAAGCCGCCCTGGGCTGAGGTGATGCGCTGGTCCAACAGATTGCCGGCCATGTCGCGCAGGCTGACGCTCAGACCACCGGCCGGCGTGTCCGTGGCCGCATCGAAAGCCCCGTCGGCATCCTCATCGAAAAACACCAGGCCGGAAATCGTCCCGCCGGGCACGCGTCGATAGCCGAAGTGGATCGGATCCATGCCGACATTCAGGGTGTAGTTTCGGGCAACCGGATTGGTGTTGACGTTGACGTAACCGACCGGCCATTCGATGCTGACCTGGACGGGCCCGACCGGCACGCCCAGCTCCAGCAGGTCAAAACTGAAATGGCCCGCCTGGCTGCTGTCGAGCTGGGCGGT
>PWJA01000208.1 GCA_003560975.1 Gammaproteobacteria bacterium | reverse complement strand
TCCAGTGTGTAATAGATATCGGCGCCGTCGGGCGAGGATAATGTGAGCTGAATGGTGGAGTTGATGGCACCACCTTCATGTGAAAATTGTGGCGGAGATAATTTTTCCCGATAGCGCTCACCACTGTTTGATGCTCCCGGAGTGGGCTCTTCGAAGAAATAGAATTGATCGGATCCGTCGGGGTAGCGGCCGTAGGATATATCGCGGGGAATGGGTGTTGGCGGAATTTCGTCCAGAAGCGTGCCATCCGGATGAGTGAGCAGTATCTCCTCACCGGAGCTGCTGATGCTGAAATTGGTGTGAAGCTCGCCGGAACTATCAGTCCGGTTTTTTCCGGATGCCCAGATCAACAGAAACTCTCCGGGTGCGATGGTTACGTCAGGAATTACCCATCGGAAGGGGCGGCCGTAATCATCAGAAAGCCCGAATCCGTTAAGTGAAACAGAATTGCTGCCGCTGTTGTAAAGCTCAATCCAGTCTTCGGCTTCACCGTCTTCATCAAAAACAGTAGAACCATTGGATGATTGAATCTCGTTTATGACAACCTGACTGAAACCGGCCTGAACAGAGAAAAGAAAAAAAAGTACTGCGAATAAAATGCGATGCATAAAAATGGTAAACCTTTTATCTCTTCAAAATACTGAATTAATCGGGGATAAAATAACGAGACGCGCATGAGCATGTTATGCAGGTGAGTTGAGCAGCGGTGTAGATAAACCCCTCCGTGGCATAATAAAAAAGCAGTAAGTTACTTCTTCGACAGCACCGTAAATTTACGAACCCGTTCGGGATCGTCGGGTTTGGTGAGCAGACTGACTGAAACCAGCAGCAGAATATTAGCGGCAAGGCCATACATCCCTTCATGCATATCGATCGGTTTCAGGTGAGAGAAAATGAGGAAGAAGGTGTTTACCAAAATACCACCAAACAGCCCGGCCAGCGCCCCGGCTTTGGTGGCGCGTTTCCAGTAGAACATGGCAAAAATGATTGGGAAGATCTGAGCCACCCCTCCATAAGAACCAAGCAGCAGTGCTACGATAGATACATCAATCACAACGGCAAAGAGGTAGGCAATCAGCCCGATTATCAGCACGGAAATCTGTATAAGAAAACGCTCTTTTTTATCAGAAAGTGGTGTTTTTAAAACCTGATTTACACCATCGCGGATGCCTATAGACGCTGCAGAGTGAAGAATGGCATCGCCGGATGACATAGATGCGGCAAGTGCTCCGGCACAGAATAGGCCAATTACCAGAGCGGGAAGTTCAAGCTGCATGAGAACGTGGGGAAGAATGCTATCAGCCTGTTCCACGCCTGGAAATGCAACAACGGCAGAAAAACCGATCAGCAAAATGGGTGCCAGAAAAATGAGAAATGTGGGGTAGAGAACCACACTCAACCGAAGTGAGCGAGTACTTTTGGCGGCAAAACTTCGCATAAAAAAGTGCGGCCAGACCGAAAATCCAACGGCAGATATCAACACTGCAGAGCTGAAGCCCCACCAGCTCCATGGCTCGCCACCTGCTGTGAGGCCGGGTGCCTGCAACATGGCTGTATGCCCGGCTTCCATAATAGCAGTAAACATCTCGCCGATTCCGCCATAAAGCGCATTGGGCAGATAAATTCCGAGCGCCCATGCCATCACCATCATGAACATGCCCTGGAATGCGTTCGACCAGCCCACGCCCATAACCCCGCTGAAGTAAACGTAAATCAAAACTACAATGTATGTAACTCCGGCTCCTGCCCAGTAGGGGATCAATCCGTCACTGATAACATTGAGCACGTATCCTGCGCCCACCATTTGCAGGGTGAGGTAGGGGATAAAAACCACCACACTGAGCACCGCAAGCATTACCGACATAAACTTGCTGTCGAACCGGTCAGCGAGGAGCTCGGCCTGTGTTACATACCCAAATTTTTTGCCCAGCCGCCAGGCACGCGGCCCGAAAAAGTAGAGTGGTACAATGCCAATCACTCCATACGCGATGATGTAAAACGCCGCAGCCCCACGCGAATATGCCCACCCGGGGCCGCCAAGAAATGCAAAAGACGAAAAAATGGATGCCCCGATCACAAAATAGAGAATGAACACATTCATGCTGCGGTCGCCGGCTACGTAGCCGTTAACGCTGGTTGAAATTCTGAGTGATGGGATGATTCCGGTAAGCAGGGAAATGGCCAGGTAAACAGCAACAACGATGAGAATGATGGTTCCGGTTTCCACTAATCGGCCTCCTCATTACGATTATCGTAGATGTACAATGCCAGAAGCGAGATGAAGCCTGCGATTGTACAAAAAATTATCCAGGCAAAAGAGAGCGGGAATCCTAAAACAAGTGGTGTGGCGGAGCTGAAAAGGGCATATCCGGGCCAGATGATGAAGAGTGCAATCAGCGAAATGACGATGCAAAACCAAAAACGGCCATTTTTTAGAATGGATTTCCTCGAGCCGGTGGGTTCATTTTTCGATTGCATTCGGAAATATAATGCGAAGCCATCAATTCACAAATCTTTTTGGTGATTGTCTAAAGAAACATAAAC
>PWJA01000241.1 GCA_003560975.1 Gammaproteobacteria bacterium | reverse complement strand
TTGCGCTTGGCCTCCAGGATCAAATCTCCCAGGTCGCGGTAGGCGGTCACCAGCTCGACGATGTTGGCATCGCGGTCGTCGCGGTCGATTTCGGCCTGCATCTCCTGCCAGTTCTCTTTCAGCTCGTCCAGGCGCCCGGCCATGCCGGTCCGGATGTCGCGCTGCGCGGCCAGGAAGCGCTGGAACTGCTCCTCGTCCACCGCGCCGTCGGCCGGAGGCCGGAACCCCGGGTCGCGCTGGACCTGCTCGTTGAGTTCGGCGAACTCGGTGGCAAAGCTGCCCACGTCGGTGGCGAACTCGTAGGCGGGCTTGATGACCAGAAAGTAGCCGGCCGTGCCGCCGCCGACCACGACTACGGCGAGAACGACCAGACAACCGATCAGAATCTTTGGCATGGGAGGGGCTCCTGAAGTGTTTTGCGGGGGTGAATGCTTTCTTTACGAAGAACGCCGACGAATTCCGCCATCGCGGACCCGCGGTCAAACAATGGTCACCGTCTGCGGCTACACTTTCCTGACTCGTTTGTGCCTGAATCGTTCGCCCATGATGCGTTGCCTGTTTCCGCTGTTCGGCCTCACCGTGGCCATCCTGCTGCTGACCGCCTGCCAGGGACCGCGACCGCTGGCCGAAGAGGATCGGCCGCCGCCGCTGCTGCTGATCTCCATCGACGGCTTTCGGCATGATTACTTCGATCTGGCGGAAACCCCGGCCCTGGATCGGCTCGTTGCCGGTGGCCTGAAAGCCGACAGCCTGCACCACGTCTTTCCGACCAAGACCTTTCCCGCCCACTACAGCATGGTGACCGGGTGCCATCCCGGCACCCACGGCGTGGTCGCCAACAGCATGTGGGACCCGGACCGCGACGCGCGCTTTTCGCTGGGCAACCGCGACGCGGTCGGCGACGGCTTCTGGTACGCCGGCTGTGAACCGATCTGGGTGACGGCAGAAAATCAGGGCCTGACCGCCGGCACCTTCTTCTGGCCGGGCTCGGAGGCGCGCATCCTCGGCGTGCGCCCAAGCTTCTGGAAGCCCTATGCAGCCGACACGCCCCATAGCGAGCGCATCGAGACCGTGCTGGAATGGCTGGATCTGCCGGCCGATGAGCGCCCGGATTTCCTGACCCTGTACTTCAGCTCGGTCGACTCCATGGGGCACCGCCACGGGCCGCGCGCCGATCCGGTTCGCGACGCCCTGGTCGACGTGGACCGGCATCTCGGCACGCTGCTCGACGAGCTGGAAGAGCGCGGTCTGCTCGATCGGATGCACATCATCCTGACCTCGGATCACGGCATGAGCCGGGTCGACTTCGATCAATACATCATGCTCGACGACTACCTGGACCTGTCCCGGGTGCAGGTTTCGGATTGGGGGCCCGCCGCCCAGATCTGGGCCACCGACATGGAGGTCGAAGACATCGTGGCGGCGCTGGACGGCGCCCACCCGCACCTGCGGGTCTGGGCGCGCGCCGACATTCCCGACCGCTACCACTTCGGCAATCACCGCCGCGTCCCCGATGTGCTGGCCGAAGCCGACCTGGAGTGGATGATTTCCAACAAGCCCTACATGATGGGCCGACGCCAGTTCTCGCTGTACGGCATGCACGGCTGGGATCCGGCCTTGCGGGAAATGCACGGCGGATTCGTGATCCACGGCCCGGCCGTGGCCGCCGGCGGCACGATGCCGGCCGTGCGCTCGGTCGACCTGTACGACCTCATGGCCCATCTGCTCGGCCTCGACCCACCCGCCAACGACGGCTCGCTGGACAGCTTCCGGCCCTACCTGGGTTCCGGCCAGGCCGGTCAGGTCGAGCGACGGGTCTACGACTGCCAGGGCGAGCGCATCGAGACCCGCATTGGGCGGGCCCACATGGCCCTGCATGTCGATGAGTCCGTCTACGTGCTCGACGCGGTCGAGTCCGACCAGGGACGACGATTTGCCGCAGCGGATGTGTACTTCCAGAGCGACGAAGCCGGCGCACGGGCCGAGGTCGACGGGCGCCGGTTCAGCGCCTGCCGAGTCGTCCTGGCCAATCGCTGATCACAGCCGGCGGCGCACGCCCAGGGTGATGAAGTTCGAGCCGCCGCGCTGGTCGTGGAACAGGCCCGAGGCGTCCGAGCGATGGTGCAGTCGAACAAAGCCGGACCAGTCGTCGTTGGTCGGAGGGGCCAGCTCGATCTCGACGGCCACGTAGCCCAGAAAGCGGGCGCTCTCGCCTTCGTCCAGCTTGGCCCGCGGCTCGACCACCGGGATTTCCGTTGCCCAGGACAGGCCCAGCCCGATCGCGGCGCGGGTGTCGACGTGATGATCCCAGGGAAAGTGCATCCAGCGCGCCAGCCAGGCACCGTTGAATTCCCAGTGATCCTGGTCGCCGAAATGCTTGACGACCTGTCCCTCCAGCTCGAAGCGCCAGCGATCGGTTTCACGGTAGGTATATCCGGGCGCCAGGGCCACCAGCCAGGCATCACGAAACCCGGTGTTGAAGCGCGTCAGGATGTCGAGCATGCGCTCTTCGCCGGCCTTGCCGCCATACACGGCCAGGTGCCACGGGCGCTGTTCGGCCTGGGCGGTGGACATTGCCATGCTGCTGAGGACCAGCACGCAGAAAACGAAAAACCCCGCGCGTTGCCGGGCGGGGTGGAAAATCCGGATCATCGGCACTCTCGAATCAGCGGCGACGCAGGTGGGCCACCTCGCTTTCGCCAATGAAGACATAGTACAGCAGCGGAATGGTCAGCACGGTCAGCACCGTCGAGACGGCCAGGCCGAAGATCAGCGAGATGGCCAGGCCACTGAAGATCGGGTCGGTCAGGATGAAGGCCGCTCCGACCATGGCCGAGATCGCGGTCAGGGCAATCGGCTTGATCCGCACCGCTCCGGCCAGGATCACCGCCTCGTTGAGCGATTTTCCTTCTTCCAGCAGCTGGCGGATGAACACCACCAGCAGGATGGAGTTGCGCACGATGATGCCGGCCAGGGCGATCATGCCGATCATGCTGGTCGCGGTGAATTCCTTGCCGAGCAGGGCATGGCCCGGCATGATCCCGATCAGGGTCAGGGCGATCGGGGCCATCACGATCAGCGGTATGAGGTAGCCGCGGAACTGGGCGACCAGCAGCAGGAAGATGGCGAACACGCCGACGGCGTAGGCCAGCCCCATGTCGCGGAAGGTTTCGTAGGTGATCTGCCACTCGCCGTCCCACTTCAGCGCCGGGCGGTCCGGCCAGTCAGGCTGGCGAATGAAGTACTGGTGCGGGCCATCGTCGTCCGCGCGCAGTTCGGCGGCCATCCGGAACATGCCGTAGAGCGGCGAGTCGACCGCGCCGGCCATGTCCGCGGTGACGTAGGTGACTGGCAGCAGGTTCTTGTGGTGGATCACTCCAGGCCAGTCCGAGCGCTCGAAGCGCACGATATCGGCCAGGCGAACCAGCTGATCGTCCGGGTTGCGTATGGCCAGAGACTTCAGGGCCGGAATCTGGGCCTTGTGGCCTTCGTCGAGGATGACCCGGATCGGCACGGCATGCTTGGCATAGGGATCGTGCAGGTAGCTCACGCTGCGCCCGCCCAGCGCCGTGGCCAGCAGCTCGGCGACCTGGGCCTGGTGCACGCCGAGACGGGCGGCGCGGTCCCGGTCGACGACCACCTGCCAGCGCTCGGTGGGCGCGGCCACGGTGGTGTCGATGTCGACCAGGCCGTCGATTTCGCCCATGCGCTCGGCCAGTTCCAGGGCCAGGGCAGTGCGGGTCTCGTGGTCCGGACCGTACACCTCGGCCACCACCGGCGAGAGCACCGGCGGCCCCGGCGGCACTTCGACGATCTTGACCGCGGCACCGTGCCGGCGGCCGATTTCGGTCAGGGGGGCGCGCAGTTCCAGGGCAATGTCGTGCGACTGCCGGTCGCGATCATCGATGAGGTTGACCTGAAGGTCGCCCTGCCAGGGCTGATTGCGCAGGTAGTACTGGCGGACCAGGCCGTTGAAATTGATCGGGGAGGCGGTTCCTGCGTAGGCCTGCCAGTCCGAGACCTCGGCCACGCCCTCCAGGAAGCCGCCCATTTCGGTCAGCACGCGCAGGGTCTGCTCGACCGGCGTGTGCTCGGGCATGTCGATGACCACCTGGAACTCGGACTTGTCGTCGAAGGGCAGCATCTTGAGGATCACGGCCATGAACACCGGCAGCGAAGCGGCAATCAGGGTCAGGCCGATCACGCCGGCGGCCAGGCCGCGACGGCGCCAGGCATGGGCGCCGAGGAACGGCGTCAGAACGGTGCGAAACAGCCGCTGCACGCGCGCATTGACCCCGCGGGCGGCCGAGCTGCCGCCCCCGCCGTCGGTCCGGTCCATGCCTTTTTCGTGGCGCAGCAGACGGATCGCCAGCCAGGGAGCGAACACGAAGGCGACGATCTGGGAGATGACCATCCCGGCCGAGGCGTTGATCGGGATCGGGCTCATGTACGGCCCCATCAGGCCGGTCACGAACGCCATCGGCAGCAGGGCAGCCATGACCGTCAGCGTGGCCATGATGGTCGGCGTGCCGACCTCGTCCACCGCCGCCGGAACGACTTCGCGCAAGCCCCGCCCGCTGATGCGCAGACGCCGGCTGATGTTCTCGACGATGACGATGGCGTCGTCCACCAGGATGCCGATCGAGAAAATCAGGGCGAACAGCGAGACCCGGTTCAGGGTGAAGCCCCAGGCCCAGGAGAAGACCAGGGTCAGCAGCAGGGTCACCAGCACCGACAGACCGACGATCAGGGCCTGGCGCCAGCCCATGGCGGCCAGCACCAGCAGCACCACCGCCAGCGTGGCCATGATCAGGTCGGTGATCAGCTTGGTCGACTTCTCGCCGGCCGTCTTGCCGTAGTCGCGCGTGACCAGAACCCCCGTGTGTTCGGGAATCACCCGACCGCGCAGGACCTCGATGCGCGCCTGCACGGCATCGGCAATCACCACCGCGTTCTCGCCGGGTTTCTTGGCGATCGCCACGGTTACGGCCGGAAACACCTGGCCGGAACGATCCGCCGCGCCCGGACCGAAGCCGAGCTGGACCAGGGCGTCGGGCACGGTCTGGCCGCGCCGGATCGTGGCCACGTCGCGCAAATACACCGCCGCTCCGTCGCGCATGCCCACCACCAGGCCGGCCACGGCATCGACCTCGCTCAGCGGCGTACCCGGCTCGATCGGAATGGATACGCCGTCGCGGGTGATGCGCACTTCCTCGCCGCCGACGTTGGCCGCGCGAATCGCCTCGCCCAGGTCGGTCGCGCCCAGACCGAAACCGGCCAGCAACCCGGGATCGAACAGGACATCGACCCGATCCGGGACCGCGCCGATGGTGAACACGTCACGGGTTCCGGCCACGCGCTTGAGCTCGACCTCCAGCGCCCGAGCCAGGCGGGTCAGGTCCTCGACGCTCTGGCGACCGGCCGGGTCGTACAGGGTCAGGCTCATGATGGGTACGTCGTCGATACCCAGCGGCTTGACCACGGGCGGGCCGGCGCCCAGGTTTTCGGGGAACCAGTCCTGGTGTGACCAGACCTGGTTGTAGAGTCGCACCAGGGCTTCCTGGCGCGGGATGCCGACCTCGAACTGGACCGTGATCACCGCGCGGCCGTGGCTGGACATCGAGTAGATGTGCTCGACCCCCTCGATCTCGTCGAGGATGCGCTCGCCGGGGGTGGCGATCAGGCTCTCGACCTGCAGCGCACTGGCGCCCGGAAAGGGGACGATGACGTCGGCCATGGTGACGTCGATCTGCGGTTCTTCTTCCTTGGGCGTGATCACGACCACGATCAATCCGGCCAGCAGCCCGACCACGGCCAGAAGCGGGGTGACGTGGGCGTCCTGGAACAGGCGCGCGATGCGGCCAGAGATCCCCAGCGCGGCGGGTCGATCGCTCAAGGCTGGTTACCGCGGGCGGCGCGCTCGAAGACCCGAAGCGGATCGGCGGCGATCCGTTCGCCTTCGTCCAGTCCGGCCAGCACTTCCAGGCGACCGTCGAAACGGCTGCCGATGCGAAGCTGGCGCAGGCGCGGGCGATCCTGGTCGTCGAGCACGTAGACCGCCCTCAACTCGCCGCGCCGAAACAGCGCCGATTCCGGAATCAGCAGCGCCTGGCGCTCGCCCACGGGCAGGCCGACGCGAACCAGCATGCCGGGAAACAGGGTGCCGTCGGGCTCCTGAAGCTCCATGCGCAGGCGGAACGTATGCGTGGCCGGATCGGCGTAGGGAAAGAAGGTCATGCGGCCGGTCGAAAGCACCCGACCGTCGTTCAGCGACACTTCGGCCTGGCGCTCGCGCCGGGCCAGCTCGGCGAACTGCTGCGGAATGGACACCACCACCCGGAGCTCTTCCAGCGAAAAGCCGCTGAGCAGCGGCGCGCCCGGGGCAACCGCCTCGCCCAGCTCCACGTGGCGGCGGGTGACGATTCCGCTGTACGGTGCGGTCACGCGGGTGTAGTCGAGCTGCTCGCTCGCCTCGGCCAGGGCCGCCTCGGCCCGACTGAGGCGCGCCCGCGCCCCGGCCAGCGCGTTGCGGGCGTTGTCGAACTCGGCCTGGGTGGCGACACCGCGTTCATGGAGCGATTCGATGCGATCGAACTGGCGTTCGGCGTCATCAAGGCCGGACTCGGCCTCATCCCGATCGGCCCGGGCCTGGTTGAGGCGGGCGCGCTGCTCGGTGTCGTCGAGGCGGGCGATCAGAACGCCGGCGTCGACCACGTCATCGACGTCGAACGGCAGCTCGACCACGGTGCCGCTGGTCTGGGCCGAGACCGTGCTCTGCTGCACCGCCTCGATGACCCCATCCAGGCGCAGGTGCTCGACCAGGGAACCGCGTTCCACCACGATCCATTCGGTGGCCTGAACAGCGCCGGCCGCCATCAGCGCGGCCACCAGAAAACACATGCGGTTGAAGCGTTTGATTGTCATCATGTCATTATATTAGATATTTCTTTTATAAGCCAGCCGTTTCGGCGCGCCGGGCTACCTCGACCATCTCGTCGGGCAGCATAGCGGTTCAGGGGCCGGCGGCGTATCGGCCGGGCCCCAGGGCAAGAACCGCCAGCAGGGCCACAACCGCCACGGTCAAGACCACGATCACACTCACCACCAGCCGCCACCTCGATGATCGAACGCGCGGCGATACCAGCACCCAGCTGGCCGCGAAGAGCAGCAGCACGGCGGCGATCAGGAAGTGCAGGGACGTCATCAGGCCATCTCCAAGGGTGAGCAGATCAATCCGTTCGCGCCGATGCCGCAGACGACAAACCAGCCGGAATCAGCGCCGCTCCGGGGCAAGCTGTAGCGCCCCGGCCTCCTCGACCCGAATATCGGGCAGCCAGCCGCCGACGTCCAGGCGGGCGCTGAAGCTGTAGGACAGGCGATCGCGCTGGCGCGCCATGAGGTCGGTGGCCAGGCGCGCGCTGCCGAGCAGATCGGGGCTCAGGTCCACGCTGAAGGCGGCCGAGCCGTAGGCTGGAACCGTCGGCAGATCCGACGTCGCGCCGCTGAGAATCCGGATGCCTTCCAGCTCGACCGCGTAGCTCATCCCCACCAGCGGCAGCTCGCGTCGGTTCGGATTGACCACGTTCAGCCCGACCCGGAAACGCGGCGCCAGACCGGTCGACTCCGGCGCCAGGGCAAACGAAGTCACGCTCACCGTCGGTCGCTCGGGGTAGGGCGAGAGGGTGGCGCAGCCGGCCGTCAGCAGCATGATCAGGAAAAGTCCAAAGATTGCTCTCATCGTTGCATTCCAACTAGGGGTAGAAAACCGATCGGTTCGTGCGGCAGATCCTCGGGCAGATCGCCGAAGAAATTGGCGCTGGCGGGGGCGATCGGGCTGCTCATCCGACGACCGTTTTCGGCGTTGCAAACCGCAGCAGGCGGCCAGGTTTGTCCGCCAGATCCTGCCAGTTTTCGACCGACAGTTCGATGTGCAGGAAGCTGCAGGTCGGCAGGTGGCCGGGACCGGCCGGCAGCAGATGGTCGACCAGATCCTCGAAGGCCGGATTGTGGCCGACCAGGGTCATCCGGTCTTCGTCGCGCTGCCCGAGCCAGTCGAGCAGATCTCGGTAGTCGAAGGTGTACAGATCCGGATCGAACGCGATCCGCGCGGCCATTTCACCCAGCAGGCCGTTCAGGGTCTGACGGGCACGGGTGGCGGTGCTGCAGAACACCGGCCCATCCAGGGCACCGGAGGCGCGGACCACCGCCCTCATGACCTCCAACTGCCGCCTTCCGCGCCCGGCCAGCGGACGTTCATGATCACGCACACCACGCTCCTTCCAGCTGGACTTGGCGTGTCGAATCAGGAACAGCGTTTTGCCGCGGGTCTTGATCACGGACCCGCGCGCGGACCGGCCGTGACGGCAGCGGCCCCTTTCCAGTCTTCCAGGTCCAGCGCCGGCTGTTCGGCCTGAAAGCGCGCGTACAGGGCGATACCGTCGGCATCTTCCAGGATATCCACCTGCACGCCTTTTTCGCGCAGCAGGTCTTCGGTGCCGGACGCGTTGGTGATGTCACCCACCACCACGCGCGCAAATCCGCGCATGTGCAGCAAGCTTGCACAAACCTCACAGGGACTCAAGGACGTGAACAGCGTGGTTCGGCTGAAATCGATCCGTCCAGCATCGCGCATGGCCGCGGTCTCACCGTGGTTGTAGGGATGATTCTCCTGGACCAGGGTGTTGTGGCCCTTGCCGACGATGCGGCGGCTTTCGTTGTCGATGATGACCGCGCCGATCGGGCAGCCGCCTTCGTCGTAGCTCTTTCGGGCCAGCAGGACGGCGATGCGCATGACATCGGCGTCGCTCAGTCGGCGGGCGAAGCGTTCGTCCATCAGCACCGGCAGGCTGGCCGTGGGCATGTGGGCGACGACGTTCAGAACGGGTTCGGAAATCTCGGTTTCGGCATCAAGCAACGTGTTCATCAAGCGATCCCTCAGCGCCCCAGCGCACCCCGGCGCAGCCATTCGTGCACGAAAGCCAGCTTGCGATGGGCCGCCGGAGAGAGCACGAACGGGTAGATGTCCGACAAGCCCATGGAGCGGTTGACGTGATTGATGCCGATGGTCAACGACGCGGCAATGTGAATCAGCCGGGCCGGATCGGTCTCGGCATAGGCGTCCCATCCGGAGTCGGGCACCGCCGGTGAATGCAGGCCGGAGGCGACGAAGCTGTCGGCGATATCGGTCAGGTGCAGCAGGTTGGCAGACGTCTCGGCCCAGTCTTCGTGCGGGTGGGAGGAGGCATAGCTGGTCAGGTAATGGTCGCGCCAGTTCGGCGGCGGCCCGTTGTTGTAATGGCGCTGCAATGCCGCGGAATAGTCGGCACGCTCATCGCCGAACAGGGCTCGAAACGCGTCGAGAAAGTCGGCTCGGAGGCTCAGGCGCCACCACAGCATGTGGGCGATTTCGTGGCGCATGTGGCCAATCATGGTGCGGTAGGGCTCATCCAGGGCCTGGCGGCGGGTGGTCCGGACCACCTCGTCGGCCTCGGCCACGCTGATCGTCACCACCCCCTCAATATGACCCATGGAGACCGGCGTCGGACCTTCGGCCAGCATGTGGAAGACCGGGCGAGTCCCCCGGTCTTCCGGACGAAACCAGCTCCAGCGACCGAGATTGTCGAGCACCCAGCGCTTGGCCGCCTCGGTGATCGCCCAGTTCGGAATGGCATTGGGCACCGAACGATCCGGCGCCAGCGCGGTCATCGCGCAAGAGCGACAGAACGCGCCTGGTTCAGGCGCAATCCAGTTGCAACCAATGATCTCGCGGTTGGCGCAATAAGGCGGCGAGGCGATAAAGGAACGCGCCTGCGGGTCGTAGCCTACCGGGGTGCCATCGGCAGTGATCAGATTATCGAACCAGAGCGTGCCGGAGCCAACCGGGTTGCTGAAAACTCGCATGGACGAGGCCTCCAGAAAAACCTGTCTCCAGTATGCGCGCTTGAACGCCAGCTGTTCACGATGACCGCCCCAGGGGGTCACGCCGCTGGCGCCGCCCGATCGGGTCGGATTCCCGGATGAGGCGGCCACCGCGCTCCTGCGCGCAGTGGCGGGCGCCTCGCATCGGTTTGCACAGGTCGGTTAGTGTGGGGCCCGCTGGGCCGTCACCAGGCGATTTTTCGGGAGAATGCCACACCATGTCGCAACACCATGATTCACGCACGCAGAAGTCTGCCTTTCGCTCGACCATTCTGATTCCGGTATTCATTCCCGCCGTCCTGATCGCCCTGTTCCTGGTCATTGGCGCCATGAGCAATCCCG
>PWJA01000056.1 GCA_003560975.1 Gammaproteobacteria bacterium | reverse complement strand
CTGGCGCAACTCGGCGTTGCGTTCCTTGGAAAGGGCTTGCCATTCCCTGCGGAACGCGTCTTGATTTGCGCCAGCACAGTGGCTCTGAGTGTTACCTACCTTACCGCGTGGCCCACTAGCGGGTCTTGCCGCCGAACAGGGTCAGGAGCAGGCCGACCACGGCCGCCGCGGCTCCGCCGATCAACTGCCAGGTGGTTTCATCGCTGTACTGCCCGGTGACCAGTTCCCGGGCCTGCTCATCCAGGGCCTCGGTCGCCTGCCAGCCGAAATAGACCAGGCCGCAGCCGACGATCAACAGCGCGATTCCGATCAGTCGCCAAAGACTCATGTGCCGTCTCCTATAAAGTCAATCGACCAGATTACAGTGTACGAGTTTTGGAAACCGTCGTCCCGTCCACTAGCGTTGACAGCCGGCGCAGTAGAAGGTGCTGCGTTGGCCGATCACCACGCGCCGGATGCTCTGACGGCCGCACGGACAGGGCTGGCCGGCGCGGCCGTACACCTGCAGCGACTGACCGAAATACCCGGGTGTGCCGTCGCCGACGGTGAAATCCCGCAGCGAGGTGCCGCCGACTTCGATCGCCCGGCGCAGAATGCGAACCACGGCTTCGGCCAGGGCCTGGTAGCGCACCCGGCTGATGCGCCCGGCCGCGCGAGCCGGATGGATGCCGGCGTCGAACAGGGCCTCGCAGGCGTAAATGTTGCCCACGCCGACCACGACGCGGCCGTCCATGAGAAAGGTCTTGACCGGGGCGCGCCGGCCGCGCGCGAGGCGCCACAGATACGCGCCGTTGAAGCGTGCATCGAACGGCTCCGGGCCCAGTCCGGCCAGCCTCGGATGAGCAAGCGGATCATCGCGGGTCCACAGCAGCGCGCCGAAGCGGCGCGGATCGGTATAGCGAATCAGATGACCGTCGGCGATTTCCACGTCGACATGATCGTGCGGGCCTGGACTGGGTGCGTCCCGCCAGCCGCGAAACGACCCCGACATGCCCAGGTGCCAGAGCAGGCTGCCCGTCTCCAGGCGCCAGATCAGCCACTTTGCGCGCCGCTCGATGGTCCTGACCGGCTCGTTTCGAAGCGCACGGACCGGATCCGGAATGGGCCAGCGCAACAGCGGCTGGCGCACCGTGATCGACTTGACCGTGCGGCCCTCGACCAGCGGCGCCAGGCCGCGCCGGGTGGTTTCAACCTCGGGCAGTTCGGGCACGCCGGTTCAGGTCGTCGGGCAACAATCGAAGACGCGGGCAGGAACGACCCGACCGGCGACTGCGGACTGGCGAAGCGATGGCTGAAACATGATCTTGCGTCCTTGCGGCCTGGTCAGTAGCTGTGCAGTATAGGGTGCAAGCCGCAAGGCATCGGGCCGGAAACCGGTCGTGGCACAGTGACCACGACCGGCTTCGGTACGGAGGGGAATCCCGAAACGCTCTAGAAATCCAGCGTCCAGCCCACCCAGGCTTTCAGATCCTTGTCGAAGGTGTCTTCGTATTCCAGGTTGAAGCTGAATTCGCCCAGGGTGCCGGTGTCCTTGGCCAGGCTGGCGGTGAAGTGCGTGTAGTCTTCGGCATCGGAGTCGTCGAACGCGGTTCGGCCGACCAGGAAGCCGAGGCTGAACTCGTTGTCCAGCGGAACCGAAAGACCGGCGTAGAAGTACATGTCATCGGTGACCAGGGCCGAATCGCTGCTGTCGTTGACCACGTACGCCAGACCGACGGAGAACAGGCTGTAGCTCAGCTCGCCGTAGATCTCGCCGAAATCGGCGCTGTCGGGCGCATCGGGATAGGCATAGTAGATATACCCGAAGTCGTAGCCGAGGCCGTTGTCCAGTTCATTGGCAAAGCCCAGGTACAGATCCAGCTCGTAACTGGTGCTGTCACCAAAATCCACGTTCGAGGCCCACGTGCCGACGTAGAGGCCCGTGGGCGCCTCCCAGTCCAGGCCCCCTTGTACCGCCGCTCCACCGTCGGTTTCGGAAAACCCGCGGAAGAAGTAGCTGGACACCACGCCGATGTTGGCGCTGACTTCGGCTCTGGCCGAATCCACCGGCCCCAGGGTCAGGGCTCCGGCGGCGATCAGGGCGGAAGCGGAAAGAATTCCCGTAGTTCTGTTCATGTGGCTCGCTCCTTGACTCAATCCATTCGGCCGCACAACGCGACCCGGTTGTGCGTTGCACTATGTGTGCCACAAAATGAAAGTCCTTATTTTTCGGCGACTTGCGTTGCCGGTGCCGCCGTCGTAGGAAGTGAGCTGAGCAGAAATATGACAGCTGACCGCACCGACTGCTGATTTTCGGCGCAGGTCGGCAAAGCCCGACTGGGTGACGGCTGGTGCGGACTTCCGGTCCGCTGGGGTGATGGGACTCCTGGATGGGTTCAAGCGGTGGGTCCAGGCGGGTACTTCCTGTCCGCTTGGGGTGATGGGGCCTCTGGATGGGTTCGAGCAGCGGGTGGTGCCGGATGCTTCCGGCCGTCCACGGCGATCGGCCTGGGTGAGGGGTCGGGTTTCGGGGAGCCGGGTGCCCCTGCATTGGTTCGGCTGGGGCGGGTGG
>PWJA01000267.1 GCA_003560975.1 Gammaproteobacteria bacterium | reverse complement strand
GATCTTCGTCGTATTCGTCGTCCGCTTCTTCTGGTGATTCGAAGTCACCCGCACCTTTACCCCCTCCATCGTCTCCGGTTCCTGTACCCGCAAGCGTAATCAACGCCAGGGACACCACATCGAATTCAGGTCGCTGGTAGGCCGCTTTTTCGTCCCCTCCGGCCAACTCGTTTCTTTCTGTGGATTCTTCAATCATTTCCAGCCCCGTTGGGTTCCGATTCCGACAGACCGCCACGCGCACCCTCGTGACGTGCATCAAGACGAACGATAGCACGCATCGCGAAATTGATCAACTTATGGCGCGGGTCTTGAGGACTTGGTACCGGGCAACGATTTCCGGGGTTTCATCGACCGGCCGGCCGCCCACCTCCACCCAGGCATGGGAGTCGATCCGGCCGTCGTGGTTGCGCACGCCGATCAGGCACTCGGCGTCGATCCCGCTGGAGCGCATCCACCAGCGCAGGGCCAGGCTGCGGGCCAGGCAGTGCACGCCGGGCAGGCGGCTGCCCGCTCGGCGCAGCGCCAGGGCTCGCATCTGCCAGCGGCTCCATTCTTCCGGATCAGCGAGGCTGCGCGTGCAGGCGGCTTGACCGCCAAAGCGCGCCCGGGTGTTCTGGATGCTGCCCAGCAGGCTGAGCCGGATCAGGATCAATCGCCAGGTGGCCGACCACAGGGCCCTGCGTTCGGTGACGGGCAGCGCGCGGTAGCGAGCTAGCATGACGAGGGGTTGGCCAGCGGGCAGCCGTAGCGCCCGAACGTGTGCGTGGCGGCTGACCTGCGCCACTGACCGCGACGATCCACACGCCGGCGGCTCAGGCCGTTTGCCGGAACAGGCGCTGCCACCAGCTTTGTCGCGGAGCGGGCAGGGTGTTGGCCAGGCGCAGGGAGTCGGGTACCCGCCCTGCAGCCAGCCCGGCCGGAAACTCTTCGGCCAGCAGGCGCGCGGTTTCGGCGTTGGTCCAGCGTTCGATCTCGGCCCGGCCGGCGCTGATCTCGGGGATGCGCCGCCGGTCTCTGTGGGCGTCGGAGGCGACGAAATGGATCAGCCCGCCGGTGACCATGGCGTGGGCGGCTGCGCGCACCTGCGGCCCGAACAGGCCGGTGCAGGACTGGGCGGTGACCTGGGCCAGGCAGCCCATCTCCACCCACTCGCGCAAACGCGAGGGGTTCTGGCGCAGGTAGGTGTTGCGCTCGGGGTGGGCGATGATCGGCACCAGGCCCTGGGCGCGGATGTTGTCGAGGATTTCTTCGGTGCTCACCGGCACGGTGTGGACCGGCAGTTCGACGAGCACCGCCTGGCCGAAATTGCCCATGGTCATGGCGCTGCCCTCGGCCAGGGCGTCGGGCAGTTCGGGCACGATGTGGTTCTCGGCGCCGGGAAGAATCTCCAGCTCGATGCCTTCGTTGTGCAATTCCTCGCGCAGCTGTTCGACGTGATCGAGCACCGCCCGCGCCGGGTTGGAGTAGACGCCGTTGAAGTGGTGCGGCGTGGCAAAGCTCGTCGTGATGCCGTCGGCCACCGCAATCCGCGCCATGGCCAGCGACTGGGCGAGTTCTTTCGACCCGTCGTCGATGCCCGGCAGGATGTGGCAATGAATGTCGGTGAACATGCCCGCAGAGTACCAAATCCACCGTCCGCCCGGGGTTACGCCCCTGCCGCAGCCTTTCTTCGGATGGACCATACGACCACCGCGGCCACGGTCACCCCGAGCAGGTTCGCCGCCACGTCACCCCAGGAGGCGAAGCGGCCGTCGATGAGCAGCTGCAGACCCTCCAGCACGAACGCCAGGACCACCATCGCCGCCCCGGGGTACAGCCGCCCCAGGTCGGGCCGGGTCCAGAACAGCAGGCCGGAAACGCCGGTAAACAGGGTGAAGTGAACGAGGTAGCTCAGACCCGGCACCTCGCCGGCCTCCTGGATGAGGGGAATCAGGCCGCTCAGCGCGTCGCGAACCCATTCGATGGCGGCCGGCGGCACGGCCAGCGCCAGCAGCATGACCAGCACCGCCACCCGAAACACCCAGCGCGCCAGCCACCCCACCGGCCGACTCACCCACCAGCCCAGCGCGAACAGCCCTGCGCACAGCAGCGCGACTACCCAAAGAACCACCCAAACCTCCCGGACTGAACCTCGGAAAAGTATAGCGGTAGGTCGGCCCTACGCGGCCGACGGGCAGAGCCGGATCAAACCCTTATCTTGAAGGTTTTGGGTTACGGGTTACGGGTTACGGGTTACGGGTTACGGAAAACCTGGTCCGTGCACCCCTGAACCCTGAGCCCTGAACCCTGAGCCCTGAACCCTCGAAATAAGGGTTTTATCCGGCTCTGCCCGTCGGCCACGTAGGGCCGACCTACGGCACGGGCCATCGCATATTTTTCCGTAAACCGTAAACCGTAAACCGTAAACCGTAAACCGTAAACCGTAAACCGGCCTTCACCCCAACCCCCACCGCAACATCACGAAAAACACCACCGACAACAACGCCCCGGCCGGCACCGTGATGATCCAACTCATGAAGATGCCGCCGACCACGCGCAGGTTGATCGCGGCGATG
>PWJA01000141.1 GCA_003560975.1 Gammaproteobacteria bacterium | reverse complement strand
GGCGCCGGCGCGCGAGTCGCTGGCGCGGACTCGGCAGGCGCTGGCTCGGCTTCGGGCCGGACCTCCGGTGCGGGCCGGGTGGCCGGTTCCGGTTCCGGCTGCGGCGGCGGATCCGGCGCTGGTTGCGGCAGCGGCGCCGGCGAGGGTACCGGGTCCCTGGTTCGCCGATCCGGTCCGGGATCACGACGCGCCAGCGCCTGCGGCGGCGGCCTCAGCCGCAGTTCCTGACCGGGGCGGATGAGATACGGCTCGCCAATTCCGTTCCAGGACGCCACGTCGCGCCAGTCCAGGCGATATCGGAAGGCGATCGAGTAGAGGGTATCGCCGCGGCGGACCTCATAGGTAGCCGGGGCCACCGTCTGCGCCGGAGGCGGCGACGGCTGGCGCGTGGCGCGGTCCTCGACCGGCGCCGGGGCCATCGGCGCGCAGCCGACCAGCCCAAGCGCGGCGAGCAGCGCCAGGATCGGAGACCAACGCAGCGACCGGGCCCGGCACCCCACTCCCTAGCTCCGCCGCAGCCGACTTGCTTTCATTCCAGGCCCTCGAGCAAGGGCACGAAACTGACCGCGCCGAGGCTTTCGCGCTGATAGTCGTCGCCCGTGCGCACCACCCGGATCAAGTGCTGGCCCCCGTGATGCTCCTCGGGTCCGACCAGAATGCCCCCGTCGGCCAGCTGCTCGTACAGCACCTCGGGAATGCGCCCGCCGGCGGTGACCACGATCGCGTCAAAGGGCGCCTGGCTGGGCCAGCCGCCCAGACCGTCGACGTGGCGGGTGTAGATGTTGTGCATTCCCAGCTCATGAAAACGCTGCCGCGCCGTGCGCAGCAACTCGCCGATGCGCTCGGTGGTGAACACCTGGTCGGCAACCCCGGCCAGAACCGCCGCCTGGTAGCCGGACCCGGTCCCGATTTCCAGCACCTTGCCGGGCCTGCCGTCGGCCAGGATGGCCTCGGTCATGAGGGCGACGACGTAGGGCTGCGAGATCGTCTGCCCGCGACCGATCGGCAGGGCCGAATCTTCGTAGGCGCGCGATGAGATCGCTTCGTCGACAAAGCGATGGCGCGGCACCTGGGCGATCGCCTCGAGCACCCTCGGATCGCGGATGCCCTTGTCGGCCAGCCTGCGCACCAGACGCTGCCGGGTGCCGGCGGAGGTCATCCCGATGCCCATGTTCGCGATGCCCGCCATGTTCAGCCGCCGGCCGCGCGCCGCGTGCTGGAGTTGCTGTCGTTGAGGCGCTCGATCCAGTGACTGACCTGCTCCAGGGCCTGGTACCGGGTCAGATCCACATGGATCGGGGTCACCGAAACGAACCCGTTTCGAACCGCGTGGAAATCCGTGCCGGGCCCGTTGTCTTCCTCGCTGCCCGGCGGGCCGATCCAGAAAAACGGCCGTCCTCTGGGATCCTCGACCGGAATCACGTCGCCCGAGCAGTGCCGATGGCCCAGGCGAGTGGTCTCGAAGCCCTGAATCGAATCCCACGGCAAGTCGGGCACGTTGACATTGAGAATGGTGTCTGCCGGCAGCGGATCGGCCTGGAGCTGGCGCATCAGGATCACGGCCGCCTCGGCCGCCGTGGCGTAGTGGTGGGGGCCATCGCTGCCGAACTGGTAGACCAGCGATACGGCCATCGCCGGCAGGCCCAGAAAGCGCCCTTCCATGGCCGCGGCGACCGTTCCCGAATAGAGCACGTCATCGCCGAGGTTGGCGCCTGCATTGATCCCGGAAATCACCATGTCCGGCTCGTCTTCGAGCAGCCCGGTGATCGCCAGGTGGACGCAGTCGGTCGGCGTACCGTAAATCTTGAAACGACCGTCGTCCTGCGGGTCGACGCGGATGGGCATGTCCAGGGTCAGCGAGTTGCTCGCCCCGGATCGATCGCGGTCCGGGGCGACCACGGTGACCCGCTCGGCGTGCTCGCCCACGCGCTGGGACAACAGGCGAATGCCCGGCGCATACAGGCCGTCGTCGTTGGAAATGAGAATATGCATGTCAGGATCGGTTGTCGAAAGCGGTAACTATAATGGATACGCGCCGATCCGACAGCGACGCAGGAGCACGCTGCATGACGATAGACGAAAAGGAACGGGATCTGTTTCGAGCCGAAATCGGGCAGGTGCGGCGGGTGCGCAGCCATCGCGACCACAGCCGGCCGGCCGCGGCGCGCCCGGTGCCCGCTCAGCGCCGTCGCGACGAGCAGGCGGTGCTCGACGAGCTGGCCCACGGACCGATCGATTTCAGCCAGGTCGAGACCGGCGAAGAAATCAGCTATCTGCGCCCCGGACTCCGAAAACGGGTCATCAGCCGACTGCGCCGGGGGCACTGGCGCTGCCAGGACGAGCTGGATCTGCACGAGATGAACGTGGCCGCGGCCACTCAGTCGATTCGCGCGTTTCTGGACGAAGCCGCCCGGCGTGGCTACGGCTGCGTCAAGATCATCCACGGCAAGGGCCTGCGCTCCGGGCCCGATGGCCCGCAGCTCAAGCGTCTCGCCGCCGGCCTGCTGGCGCGCCACTCCGGGGTCTGTGCTTTCGCTTCGGCCCGGCCCAACGATGGCGGCACCGGAGCCGTCTACGTCCTGCTGGAGCGTTCCGTGTGAGCACGGGCCTGGAAGCGCCGTTCGGCGCCATGCTGTTGCTGGGAGCGGCCTGCCTGTGGTGGCTGTCGGCGATTCGCGCCCGAGACCTGGCGCGCAGCCTGGCCGGCCGTTTCTGCCAGCGCCAGGGCTGGCAGTTGCTGGACCAGACCGTGGCCCTGGTCTCGATGTGGCCGGTGCGCGAGAAAGATCGCTTGTGCTGGCGCCGTCGCTACCGGTTCGACTTCAGCGAGGATGGCGGTGATCGCCGCTCCGGGGAGCTGATCCTGCACGGCAACCGTCCGGCGGGAATTTCGGCCGACCTGGGATCCGGGGGGCGTTTGATCGAATAGACCGGGCGCTCGCGGCTACTTGACCACCCGCAGGTTCGGCCGGGACTTCCCCCGCCTGGTATCGTCCTTGTCGGAAACCGGGTCGGCCTTCCCGTCGTCGGAGGTGCCGGCTTCGTCGCCTTCATCTTCATCCGAAAACATCATGCCGCGCCCGTTCTCGCGCGCGTAGATGGCCTGCACCGCAGGGATCGGCACGGTGACCGCCTGCGAAACCCCGCCGAAGCGGGCGACGAAAGTCACCAACTCGTCGTCCATCAGCAAATCCCGGACCGCCGAGGGGCTGACGTTGAGCACGACCCGGTCGTCCTGCCGGGCCGAATCCGGAACCACCAGCTCGGGGTTGTCGGCGTCGATCAGCAGGTGCGGGGTCAGACCGGAATCGACGATCCATTCGTGCACGGCGCGCAGCAGGTAGGGACGGCTGGACAACATGCGCCTATGATCCCTCGCGCAGGGCCCGCTCGACCTCGGTCAGGCTGCGCTGAAAGGAGTCACGCCGGAACATGCGGTCCATGTACTTGCACAGGTTCGGGGTCGTCTTCGGGGTCAGATCGATACCGTAGGCCGGCAGCCGCCACAGCAGCGGCAGCAGCGCGCAGTCGGCCAGGGACAGCTCATCGTGGAGCAGGAAAGGAGTCAGCGCAAACAGGTCGTCGGAGGCGATGAGGCTTTCGCGCAGCGCCTTCTTGGTCGCCGCGATCTTCTTTTCGCCGCTGGATTTTTCGATGATCTCGCCGGCCTCGACCCAGTCGCGGTGGACCCGGTACATGGCCAGACGCAGCCGCGAGCGCGAGACCGGATCAACCGGCATCAGCGGCGGATGCGGATAGCGCTCGTCGAGGTACTCGGCCACCACCCAGGTTCCGTACAGCACCATGTCGCGATCGACCAGCGTCGGCGTTTCGCTGTACGGGTTCAGTTCGGCGAGATCCGCGGTGGCCGCCCGATCCTGCTCGACGTGGATGATTTCCACGTTGATCCCCTTTTCGGCGAGCACGAAGCGAACCCGGTGGCAGTCGAGACAATTCTCGGAGGAATACAGGGCCATCATGGGCATCGGGCTCCATTTGCGGTTCGCAACACGGACCGGGTCCGCACGAGGATCACTTCTTCACATCCTTCCAGAACTCAACGTACAACAGGTAGGCCAGGAAGGTAAATACCGTCAGGAAAAGAAGCACCCAGATGCCGACGCGCTGGCGGACCAGAATGGCCGGCTCTCCGAGGTATTCCATGAACGCGGTGATGTCGCGGACCGCACGATCATACTCGGCCGGCGACAGGCGTCCGGCCTGATCCAGTTCGAGCGAGGTGATTACCGTTCGACTGTTGCCCTCTTCGTCGGTGACCGTTTCGCTCAGGGCCCGCTGGATGCCCTGCAGATCCCACAGCACGTGCGGCATGGCCGGGTTTTCCAGGACGCGGTTGTTCCAGCCGTCGTCGGTCAGGTAATAGCTGCGCAGAAACGTGTAGATCCAGTCCGGCCCGCGCGAGCGCGCCGTCAGGGTCAGATCGGGCGGAGCCTTGCCGAACCAGTCGGCCGACTCTTCGTAGGGCATGGAAGACAGCATGTAGTCGGTGATTTCCCGATCCCCCTTGATCAGGAATTGCTCGACCAGTTCGTCGCTCAGGTCCAGATCTTCGACCAGGCGCTGATAGCGCTGGTACTGCGCGGAATGGCAGCCCATGCAGTAATTGGCGAACAGCGCCGCGCCGCGCTGTAGCGAGGCGCGGTCGAACACGTTGGTTCCGGCCGAGTCGAGATTGCCGCCCTTGGCGGCCAAAGACGGCCCTGAGGCGGCAAGCAGGATCGCAAGCGCCGCAAAACGGATCAATTGGCTCATGTCGTCACGCGCTCCGGCACGGGTTTGGTTTTTTCAAAGCTGGTCCAGACCGGCATCAGGATGAAAAACGCGAAGTACAGGAAGGTCCACAGGCGCAGCTCGAAGGTGCTGGAGTCCTGGGCAAGACCCAGCATGCCCAGACGGACGAAGGCGATGACGAACACCGCCAGGGCCAGCTTCGACACCCAGCTGCGGTAGCGCAGCGAGCGCACCGGGCTGCGATCCAGCCACGGAACGAAGAACAGGATCAGCACCGCCACCCCCATCAGCACGACGCCGAGCAGCTTGTCCGGCACCGCCTGCAGGATCGCGTAAAACGGCGTGAAGTACCACACCGGCGGGATATGGTCCGGGGTGACCAGCGGGTCGGCCATGACGAAATTGTCCGGCTTGAGGAAATACCCGCCGCCTTCGGGCCAGAAAAAGATGATGAAGGCGGCAATCAGCAGGAAAACGCCGGCACCGAACACGTCCTTGACCGTGTAGTAGGGATGAAACGGCACCGCGTCCAGCGGCCGGCCCTTGGCGTCTTTTTTGGCCTTGATGTCGACGCCGTCGGGATTGTTCGAGCCCACCTCGTGCAGGGCGGCCAGGTGCAGGACCACCAGCAGCAGCAGGACCATGGGCAGGGCGACCACGTGCAGGGCGAAGAAGCGGTTCAGGGTGGCATCGGCGACAAAGAAATCGCCCCGAATCCATTCCACCAGGGCCTCGCCGATGAAAGGCACCGCCCCGAACAGCGAAATGATCACCTGGGCCCCCCAGTACGACATCTGGCCCCAGGGCAGGACGTAGCCCATGAAGGACTCGGCCATGAGAATCAGGAAAATCGCCACGCCCAGGATCCAGACCAGCTCGCGCGGTTTCTTGTACGAGCCGTACAGCAGGGCCCGGAACATGTGCAGGTAGACCACGGCGAAAAACAGCGAGGCGCCCGTTGAGTGCATGTAGCGGATCAGCCAGCCCCACTCCACGTCGCGCATGATGTATTCGATCGACGCAAAGGCGTGCTCGGCGTCGGGCTTGTAGTGCATGGTCAGGAAAATGCCGGTCAGCAGCTGATTGACCAGCACGAGCAGCGACAGCGACCCGAAGAAATACCACAGGTTGAAGTTTTTCGGGGCCCAGTACTCGCTCAGATGCTGCTTGTAGAACGCCTTGACGCCGGCACGCTCGTTGACCCACTGGTCGAGCGCATCCACCGATCGGCTGATGGGATTTGCTGTTTTGGCCATGGTTCAGGCTGCTCCTTCGGGATCGACGCCGATTATGACGTGATCGTCATCAACGAAAGTGTGCGGCGGCACGAGCAGGTTGCTGCTGGCCGGCACCCCGCTGAACACGCGCCCGGCCAGATCGAAGGTGGATCGATGGCAGGGACAGAAGAAGCCGCCGCGCCAGTTGGCATCGAACGGCTGCGCACCCACTTCCGGAACCACCTGCGGGACGCATCCCAGGTGCGTGCAGTGCACGTTCAACACCAGGATTTCCGGGCGGATGGAGCGGTGCAGGTTGCGCGCGTATTCCGGCTGCTGGTCGCGATTGTTCGACTCCGGGTCGCGCAGCCGACCCGCCAGACCGTCCAGATCCTCGAGCATCTGCTCGGTCCTGCGCATGATCCCGATGGTGGCGCCGCGCCACTGCACGCGGGCCAGCTGCCCGGGCTCGAGATTGCCGATGTAGACCTCGACCGGCGCACCGATCACCCTCGCCCTTTGACTGGGGCGCAATGAGGCCAGAAAAGGCCAGGCAGCTGCGCCCACGCCGATCGCGCCGACCACCCCGGTGGTCGCCAGCAACAAGCGGCGACGAGATGGATCAGCCGCGGGCTCTACGGAAGCTAGCGGTTCGGTTTCTGACATGAATCACTCCGAGCAAAAGTGGACTGCGGCATCGGCCCTTGCGAAGCGCCAAACGGGCAGATTCTTCCGAAATTGCCTCTCCCGACCCGGCCTGACAACCGGTCGAACGCAGGAAAAGCGCGTAGCGCCGAGACAATCCATTATTTTAGCGAAAAATTAAGCTAGCGCACAATTATACTGCCGCGGTGACAATTTCGGCTCGTCGCTTTGCGGCCTCGCCTCCACCCCCTCCGGCTCGGCAAGCACTTTGGGCAGATTCCTTCTATTCGCACTGCAATTCGTGATCCTCGGGCTGGCTGCCGCGTTCGTTGCCGTCTGGATCCGACCCGATTTGCTGCCCGCCTTGCGCCTGCCTTCCCCGCCGGAAGGCACCACGGCGTCCTACGCCGACGCGGTCAATCGTACCGCTCCGACGGTGGTGAGCGTCTACACGCGCACCCTGGTCACCGAGCCGCTGGACCTGCAGTCGGCCGATCCGCTATTTCGAGCCCTGTATCGCGACCGCATGGTGACCCGTCCTCGACGCGGCCTGGGTTCCGGCGTCATCCTGAGCCCGGACGGTCTGATCCTGACGACGTTGCACGTCATCTCCGGGGTAGACGACATCGTCGTTGCGCTCTGGGACGGCCGCACCGCCGAGGCTCACCTGGTCGGCGCCGACCCGGCCACCGACCTGGCCGTGCTGCGCATCGATCTGGACGATCTGCCCGCCGCCAACCTGGCGACCAGCACACGGTTGCGGACGGGCGACGTGGTCCTGGCCATCGGCAACGCCTTCGGCCTGAGCCACACCGTGACCATGGGCATCGTCAGCGCGACCGGGCGCGGCCAGCTCAACCTGACCGCCCTGGACGATTTCATCCAGACCGATGCGGCGATCAATGCCGGCAACAGCGGCGGCGCGCTGATCAATCCGCGCGGCGAAGTGGTCGGCATCAACAGCGCTTCCCTGAGCCAGAACATGGGAGCCCAGGGCATCGGATTCGCCATCCCGGCTGCCCTGGCCGACCGCATCGCCCGCCAGATCATCGACTACGGGGCCGTACGGCGCGCCTGGCTGGGGGCGGATCTGGGCGACGCCACGATCAGCTTCAACCCGCAGGGCAATGGCCAGCAGGGCGCGCGCATCACCCAGATCTACCGCGGAGGCCCGGCCTGGCGGGCCGGTTTGCGCTCCGGCGATATCCTGATCACGGCCGACGGTCGCCCGATCGAGAGCGCCCGCGACCTGATGCTGCGCATCGCCCGCATGGAGCCGGGCCACGAGATGGAGGTGGAAATCCTGCGCGCCGGCCAGACCTTCACCACCAGCATCGCCCTGATCCAGCAACCCCCGCTTCCGTCCTGAAACAAGATGGCCGCCGCCGTGCTTTCGGTAGAATGAGCGCACCGCATCGACAGGAAACCTGATCCTTGAGCATCAAACCCGACCGCTGGATTCGAACGATGGCCGAAACGCACGGCATGATCGAACCCTTCGAACCCGGCCAGGTTCGCTCGCTGGAGGGACGCAAGCTGGTCTCTTACGGCACCTCCAGCTATGGCTACGACGGCCGCTGCGCCGATGAATTCAAGATTTTCACCAACATCAACTCCGCCGTCGTCGACCCGAAGCACTTCGACGAAAACAGCTTCGTGGATTTCAAGGGCGACACCTGCATCATCCCGCCCAACTCCTTCGCCCTGGCCCGAACCGTCGAGTACTTCCGCATCCCGCGCAACGTCCTGACCATCTGCCTGGGCAAATCCACCTATGCCCGCTGCGGCATCATCGTCAACGTCACGCCCCTGGAACCGGAATGGGAAGGGCACGTGACCCTGGAGTTTTCCAACACCACGCCCCTGCCGGCGCGCATCTACGCCAACGAGGGCGTGGCCCAGTTCTTGTTCCTGGAATCCGACGAGGCCTGCGAGACCTCGTATGCCGACCGCGCCGGAAAATACATGGGCCAGCGCGGCGTAACCCTGCCCCGAGCGTAGGTTGGCCCTACGCGGCCGACCTACTCGACGATTTTGATCTTCGGCATGCGCACGGCCTTGTTGCGGGCCTGCACCGACAACAACGCGGCGGTGCGCCGGGCGATTTCGCGGAAGCGCTGAGTGGCCGGGTGATCCGGGTCGGCGACGACAATCGGCGCGCCTTCGTCGGTGGAACGGCCCAGGCCGGCGTTCAGCGGCACCTGACCGAGCAGCGGGAGCCCCAGCTCGGCGGCAATGCGCTCGCCGCCGCCCTTGCCGAATACCGCTTCCTCGAACCCGCAGTTCGAGCAGATGTGCGTGCTCATGTTTTCAAGCACACCGAGCACGGGGATCTTGACCTGGCCGAACATCAGCGCCGCGCGCCGGACATCATCGACGGCCACTTCCTGTGGAGTGGTCACCGCGATCGCACCGGCCACCGGAACCTTTTGCGCCAGGCTGAGCTGGATGTCTCCCGTTCCGGGCGGAAGATCGACGATCAGGTAGTCCAGGCCGTCCCACAGCGTCTGCGAGAACATCTGCTGCAGGGCCTGGGTCGCCATGGGTCCACGCCAGATCATGGCCTGGTCCTGGCGCACCAGTACGCCGATCGACATGGCCTGGAGGCCGTGCGCCTCCATCGGCAGGATTTTCTGCCCGTCGGTGGTGCGCGGCCCTCCTTTCAGCCCCAGCATGCGCGGCTGGCTCGGGCCGTAGATGTCGGCGTCGAGAATGCCGACGCTGGCGCCCTCGGCCTGAAGCGCCAGGGCCAGGTTGACCGCAACCGTGGACTTGCCGACCCCGCCCTTGCCCGAGCTGACCGCGAGCACGTTGCGCACCCCGCTGATCGGCGTCAACCCTTCCTGAACGGCGTGTTCGGCGACCAGAAAACCGACATCCACGGTCACCGCCGTCACCGCCTCATCGGCCAGCAAGGTGGTGCGAACCACCTCGGCCAGACGATCGGCCCAGCCGGCGGCGGGGTAGCCCAGCACGATATCGACCGCGACCTTGCCGTCGCTGATCGCCACGCCGCGAACCGCATCACCCAGACCCTGGCCGGTGTGCGGATCATGAATACGGGTGACCAGGTGGGTCAGGCGTGCCTGCAGTTGCTCGGCCATGGAACGAATATCCTTTCGGTGGGTGGGTGGTTGACAACAGCGCATTCTAGCAACGGGCCGTAGGCTTGCACGTTGGCGTGCCATAATCGCAGGTCCATTTTTCGCCGTTCGCCGGACGCCATCCGATCCATGACCGCCAAGCGCCGCATTCTCGTCACCGCCGCCCTGCCCTACGCCAACGGCTCGATTCACTTAGGCCACATGCTGGAATACATCCAGACCGACATCTGGGCGCGCTTCCAGCGTGCGCGCGGCCACGAAGTCTGGTTCGCCTGGGCCGACGACGCCCACGGCACGCCGATCATGCTCAAGGCCCAGGAACGCGGCATCACGCCCGAGGCGCTGATCGAGGAAATGAGCGCCGAACACCAGCGCGACTTCACCGATTTCGGCCTGTCCTACGACAACTTCGCCTCCACCCATTCCGTCTCCAACCGGGTGATGGTCGAGCGCATCTGGAATGGACTCAAAAACAGCGGCGCGGTCAGTACGCGCCGCATCGAGCAGTTCTTCGACCCCGAGCGCAAGATGTTCCTGCCCGACCGCTTCATCCGCGGCAACTGCCCACGCTGCGGCGCCGAAGACCAGTACGGCGATTCCTGCGAGGCCTGCGGGGCGACCTACGAGCCGACCGAACTGGTCGAGCCGCGCTCGATGATCTCCGGTGCGACACCGGTGATGAAGCAGACCGAGCACTACTTCGTCACCCTCGACCAGTTCCGCGACAGCCTGAAAGCCTGGGTGCGCTCCGGCGCCCTGCAGGACGAGGTCGCCAACAAGCTCGACG
>PWJA01000227.1 GCA_003560975.1 Gammaproteobacteria bacterium | reverse complement strand
GGATGGATCCCGGTAAAAAGACCAGCGGTGAGTATAAACGCCCTCAAACCGCCTGTAGGAGGTAAACGGTTTCGTGCAGGCTGCTGATGCCGCGGTTTTTGAATTTCGGGCTCTCGTTCAGGACGTCGCGCCGCTCCAGCGGTTCGCTGATAAAGCCATCAAGCCTGGAAACCTCTTCAGGTAAAACCGAGAAAGGTGGCCCTTCTTTCTGTTTTTGATCATATTCCAAGGTGACGAGTAGCCCGCGCGCGCCTTCGATCATACATTTTCGCAAGTGACCCGCGTAGGCCGCGCGCAGGTTCGGGGGCAGCGCGATCAGTGCCGCCCGGTCATAAAAGGCGGGAAACGGTTCGGATGGGACATAGTCGAAAAAGTCGCCTTGCCAGAGCACAACGTCGTCGGCGCGATAGCCGGAGAGCCCGCGAGCGTCCACACCCACGGATTGCGCTTGCCGATTCCATTCGGCAAAGAAATCGCGCACCGCGATCCGGTCGAGTTCGACGCCGCATACCGGGTAACCGTTTTGATGCAGCCAGTGCATATCCAGCGATTTGCCGGACAGCGGGACCAGGACAGGCGCGCCGGCGGGCAGGCCCAGGCTCGACCAGTGCCTGGTCAGCGCCCAGTGGACCTCGTCGCGGTGGAAACCGATCTGTCCGCTGCGCCAACGCTCATGCCAGAAGTCTTTTTCCATCCCATCATTCTAGCCGTTGTGTGCGGATACGGTTCTGCGCTCAAAGGAGCATCGGCATGCTCGGCACATCTATAACTTTACATAATATACATTATGCGAACTAATGGATCAGGATGCCGACCAGCCGAAACCACAGTCCCTGTCTCTACCGATCATTCCTTGCCAGGCGCTCGTGCAATCAATTCGGCGGCCTCCTCGATGTTCAATCGCACCATGGCCGGATCGGTGGCCAGGTAATCCAGTGCTTCGGTAGCCCGTAGCCGAAATCCTTCCGCGTCAAGCAGTCCCGCCTGTGCCATCAACTCGATGTCAATCCGGTCGTGATCCTGAAACCGGCCGGCCTTGGTCACGGCCAGGTCCAAAGGACTCAGCAGGTACAGGCGGATACGGCTGTTGTCGCTTGCAAACAGGAACTCGGCATCATCGAAACAGTCCGGGTGCCGCAAGCCAATATCGATGGTGTAGCTGCCATCAAGTGCCAGCATCCGTTCTTTGCCCTCTGAGTCTTCATAAGCCACGATCGGCAATTCGTTAAGGATCAAGGACCGCCCGAAATGAATGTCGGCGTCCTCGGAATATCTGGCCACTTCGGCCGGGTGACCACCCGCTTTGTTGAGATGCAGGTACGTCGCGACGCCGCCGGCCAGAAAGGCGTCGATTGAGTGATCGGCGCGAACCTGTGCCGAGACTCGCTCGACCAGTTCATGCAATGCCTCTTGTACGCTGCTTTCCATCACACCCGCCCTGTCAGCGCAAGCTGACGAAACCTGCGGATATCAGCGCCCCTGGTCAGTCCCCACTTGCGCGCCAGGTCATCCATGGTCTCGTCACCAACTCGTTCGCCGGCGCGCAACGGCTCAGCCTCCGTTCGATCTGTTATCCGTTCACGCAAACGGGCGGCTTCTGCAATCAGCCGGTCCCGCTGTGGCCTGAAGCGCGGCCCGCCTAGATGTGCGATCAGTTCCAGTAGGTAGCCCGCTCGCTGCAGCGCCAGCGGCCGCGAAGTCCTCGGGGTGCGCGGCAACTGTCCACTCTCGATCTGATCCATTACAGGCGCCAAATCTGCTTCCAGCTCGCGCTGGTCCCGGTAAGCGAGCGGCTGCTTGATCAGGCGCTTCCAGGGATCGGGGCGCCCTTCCCTGCCAACGAGCTTCAACTCGAGCAGTTCCAGCGCTATGTCCGGAACCGGGTTCGCGCCACTCAACCAGCGATCAATGGTGGAATTGCTGTATCCACTGGCCGAATTCAGTGGCTTGCCCAGCAATTGAGCCACATCGCGCCGTCGCAATCCGTAGCGCAGCATCAGGTCTTCCAATTGTGATGCGGTGTCCATGCCGCCATTCTACGCACCAAATACGTAGAATGGCAATGTGCATATGTCATTGTCGCCTGTGCCTGCGGCATCTCCAACTTTGCCTGGATTCGGACGAAGTGCTTCCAACTTTTCTTGGTGTCGAGGAAATCCGGCATCGGAGCAAACATCGGAGGGCGCCTGCCCTACGCAATTGAACCTCAGAACTACTCAACGGAGTATGAACCGCTGCTGCAGACCAGCCCTGGTCCTGACTGCTCGCGACGTCGTGTCCTTGCAAATTGGCGGGCGACTCCGATAATCGAGTCCTGTGGCAAGCAGTCGATCATCAGCGCGGGTGATCTCAGGGGTAGACGTGAGCGAGTACTTTCAAGGCACCACCAACCAGTTCCTGTCCCCTAACTTTCGTCTGGGCGAGTTCCGCGACGCTTCGGGTCAGGCCTACGTCCACCGCGATCTGGTCGGCGCGCTGCAGATGCTGCGGGACGCGCACGATGCGCCGATTTCGGTCCGGTCGATGCGGGCGCCGGCGGCGGTGGAAACTCCCGCGCCCCGGGGCGAAGGCGTGCTGCTCGAGGCCGCGGACTCGGCGAGATTGGTCAATGATGCCGAGACGCTG
>PWJA01000053.1 GCA_003560975.1 Gammaproteobacteria bacterium | reverse complement strand
GAGGGTCGCACCCTGAACGAGGAGTTTCGCCGCTGGTTAGCCGATTATTCTCGGCAGGAAGAGCAGTTGCGGCGGTTCGACGAGGTTACCGAGGAGTTGCGCGGCAAGGTACGTATCGGGCGCAAACTGAGTAGAGAAGAAATGAATGTCCGCTGAGGTCTTTATCGACACCAACGTGTTCGTCCATCACGTTGATGACAGCGATCCGCGCAAGGGCGATATCGCTCATGCCCTGATCCGGGAAGCCATTGCCACTGGCAATGCCTGTATCAGCTACCAGGTGGTCCAGGAGTTTCTCAACACCGTGGTTCGCAAGGCCGAACAGCCCTTGGGAATTGATGACGCCCACACCTACCTGAGCGAGGTGCTGGCCCCTCTGTGCCGGGTCTATGCCAGCATTTCCCTGTACCAGAATGCGCTCGACATCCGGGCCCGCTACCGATTCGGGTTCTATGATTCGCTGATCGTGGCGGCGGCACTGTCGGCGGGCTGCTCCCGATTGCTGACCGAAGATCTGCAGCACGGTCAGCGCATTGAAGGATTGGCAGTCAACAATCCTTTCTACTGATTGCCTTGATTCAGACCGGCTTTTCGGCCGATCTGGCATGCTGAAATTCCAGTTACGCGTGGACCCAATTTAAGGGAAGTGGACATTCATCTGCGGTTCTAATGAACCAAGACTTACCAACCACCATGAACTTCAAAAGCGACAACGAAGCCCCCGCCCACCCTGCCGTCCTCGAGGCGATCGTCGAGGCCAACCGGGATTTCGCCACGGCCTACGCCGCCGACCGCTATAGCCAACGGCTGAACGCGCGGTTCTCCGAGGCCTTCGAGACCGAATGCCACGTGCTGCCGATCGCCACCGGTACCGCGGCCAACAGCATCGTCCTGGGCGAGCTCAGCCCGCCCTGGGGCGCGGTGATGTGCCATCAAAACGCCCACATCCACTGCGACGAAGGCGGGGCACCCGAGTTTTACACGCACGGGGCCAAGCTGGTGCCCCTGGCCGGCGACGGCGCCCGTATCCATCCGGACACCCTGGGCCGGGCGATCGATGCGGCCGGCGTCCACGGCGTGCACAACTGCAAGCCTGCGGTGGTCTCCGTTACCCAGGCAACCGAGTGCGGCACCTCCTACCGGCCGGCCCAGATTCAGGCGCTGGCCGAGGTCTCCCATGGGCGCGGTCTGCCGCTGCACATGGACGGGGCACGCTTTGCCAACGCGGTGGCCTGGCTGGGCTGCAGCCCGGCCGAGGTCACCTGGAAAGCCGGCGTCGACGTGCTGTCGTTCGGGGCGACCAAGAACGGGGCGCTCACCGCCGAAGCCGTGGTCGTGTTCGGCCGACCGGAGTGGCTGGAAGGCCTGGAGCGGCGGCGCAAGCGCGGCGGCCACCTGCTGTCGAAGATGCGCTATGTCTCGGCCCAGCTGCTGGCCATGCTGGAAAACGGGCTGTGGCTGGACATCGCGCGAACCGCCAATGCCCGGGCCGCCGAGCTGGCCGCCGGCATCGAGCGGTCGGATCAGGCGACCCTGGAATGGCCGGTGGAGGCCAACGAGGTGTTCATGCGGGCCGATCCGGACATCCTGCAGTCGTTGAAAACCCGCGGCTTCGAGTTCCACATCTGGCCGGGCTACGACGACCTGGCCCGGCTGGTCTGTACCTTTGCGACCTCCGAGCAGCAGATCCGGGACTTTCTGAGCGCGCTGCAGGATTCCGGACCGGGGTAGACGATCGTGCGCCGATGACCTCAGCGGTCGCGGTCGACGTGCTTGCCCCCGCTCCAGCCGCCGCTCGCCAGCACGTTCTCGCCAAGGCGACGCGGCGCGTCCTCGAGCTCGGTGGCCATGGAATCGTTCCAGCGATTGAGAAAGCCGTACAGGCAGATTGCCGCCAGCAGCTCGACCACCGCTTCTTCGCTCCAGTGCTGCCGCAAGCGCCCCATCAGGGTCTCGTCGACCTCGTTCGGCACGGCGCCCGCGGCCAGGGCGAAATCCAGGGCGGCGCGCTCGGCCGGCGTGTACAGCGGGCTGGTCTGGTATTCCCACACGGCCTCGATCTTTTCGGCCGGCACGCCGCTGATCCCGGCCGCCAGCAGCGAATGGGCCTGGCAGTACTGGCAGCCCGCGGTCCGGCTGGCGAAGTGGGCCAGCAGCCGCTTGAAACCCGGATCGACCCGACCACGAGGATTCATCACGGCCGCGGTCAGCGCCCCGAAGCCCTGCACGATCTCGGGGCAGCGCTGCATGGTCAGCAGGCTGTTCGGGACGAACCCCAGTATTTCTTCGAACTGGCGAAACGTGTCGGCCAGTTCCGGCGTCGCATTCGCCGGCAGGGGGGACAAATGGGCCATGACCGTTCTCCTTGCGCGGCATGCGCTGTTTCTGAGTGGGCTTGCAGACCCTTGCCTTGTTCGGGTCTTGCTCGATCCTGAACTTTGCGAATCAGCATATCGGAGTTTCTTTCACCGGATTGGGCTTGGCCAGCTCATGGGATCAAGCAGCGGCTGGGGAGATTTCCGTTCCGCTGGTGACGGGGCCCGGGATGGGTTCGAGCAGCGGGTGGTGCCGGATGCTTCCGGCCGTCCACGGCGATCGGCCTGGGTGAGGGGGTCGGGTTTCGGGGAGCGGGGTG
>PWJA01000182.1 GCA_003560975.1 Gammaproteobacteria bacterium | reverse complement strand
GTGCCAGCGCCGGCCGGCCGCGCCGTCTTCGGTATCCAGTCGGCCCTGCCAGATTTCTGGGTTCATCGCTTCCCGCATGCGTGCCCGACCGTTTCCCGAACTGTTGAAGGCTCTTGTACTCTAGAACAAGTGAGGGCCGCTGTCGCTGTCAGCGGCGTTACCGTCTCCTGCCCGGCGCGCCGCGCCGGGCAGGATCGTAAGGAGTCGAACGTCCATGGGCGCCAGCACCGCGCGCAAACTCTGGGACCGCGTCACCGTCTTCGACGGGACTCGCACCTTGCCCCAGCCGATGGCCCTGATCACCTGCGGCGGCCGGATCGAGCGTCTGGTTCCATCGGATGATCTGGGTGATGACGCGCGCGCCGACTGCGAGCCGATGGGCCGCGGCGGTGTGATCACGCCGGGACTGATCGACTGCCATACCCACCTCGTCTTTGCCGGCCAGCGCGCCGCTGAGTTCGAGCAGCGCCTGGAGGGCGCCAGCTATGCCGACATCGCCGCCGCCGGCGGCGGCATTCTGAGCACGGTCGGCGCGGTGCGCGCGGCCAGCGAAGATGCGCTGGTCGACCAGACCCGGCCGCGCCTCGAGGCGCTGATCGCCGACGGCGTGACCACGATCGAAATCAAGTCCGGCTACGGGCTCCGCCTGGACGACGAGCTCAAGATGCTGCGCGCGGCGCGCCGCCTGGGCGAGGAACTGCCGGTGCGCGTGCTGACCACCTTCCTGGGCGCACACACCCTGCCGCCGGAGTTTGCCGGGCGCGCCGACGCCTACATTGATGAGATCAGCGAACGCATGCTGCCGAAGGTGGCCGAGTTCGGTCTGGCCGATGCCGTCGACGTGTTCTGCGAGCACATCGCCTTCAGCCCGGCCCAGTGCGAGCGGGTTTTCCAGACCGCGGCCCGCCTGGGCCTGCCGATCAAGATTCACGCCGAACAGTTGTCCAACCAGCACGGCACCGCCCTGGCCGCGCGCTATGGCGCGCTGTCGGCCGATCACCTGGAATGGCTGGATGATGCCGGTGTGGCCGCCATGGCCGCGTCCGGCATGGTGGCGACATTGCTGCCGGGGGCTTTTCTGACCCTGCGCGAAACCCGGTTGCCCCCGATCCGGGCCCTGCGCGAAGCCGGGGTGCCCATGGCCGTGGCCACCGACGGCAATCCCGGCAGCTCGCCGATGTTCCAGCTCACCCTGATGCTCAACCTGGTCAGCACCCTGTTCGGCCTGACCCCGAACGAAGCGCTGCAGGGTGTAACCCGCCACGCCGCCCGCGCGCTTGGACTGATCGGCCAGGCGGGAGAGTTGGCCGAAGGCCGCGGAGCGGATTTCTGCCGGTGGCGGATCGACGATCCCGTCGAGCTGGCCTATGCCGTCCAGCCCGGCCGCCTGGTCCAGCGCGTGTTTGCCGGCCGAATCACCCACGGCGCCATGAATTCCGGAGTGACCGCATGAGCCCATCCCCCGATCCGCGCTACTCCCCCGGCCGTGCGATTCGCGCCCCGACCGGACCAACGCTTTGCGCCCGCAGCTGGCTGACCGAGGCGCCAATGCGCATGTTGATGAACAACCTCGACCCGGACGTGGCCGAGGATCCGGAGCGCCTGGTGGTCTATGGCGGCATCGGCCGGGCGGCGCGCGACTGGGATTGTTTCGATGCCATCGTCGATGTGCTCAAGCGCCTGGGCGAGGACGAAACCCTGCTTGTCCAGAGCGGCAAGCCGGTCGGCGTGTTTCCCACCCATCCCGACGCCCCGCGCGTATTGATCGCCAACTCCAACCTGGTGCCGAACTGGGCCAGCTGGGAACACTTCGACGCGCTCGATCGCAAGGGACTGATGATGTACGGTCAGATGACCGCCGGTTCGTGGATCTACATCGGCTCCCAGGGCATTGTTCAGGGCACCTACGAAACCTTCGTCGAGGCCGCGCGCCAGCACTACGGCGGCAGCCTGAAGGGTCGCTGGCTGCTCAGCGCCGGTCTGGGCGGAATGGGCGGGGCCCAGCCGCTGGCGGCCAGCATGGCCGGGGCCGGTTCGCTGATGATCGAATGCCGCCAGAGCCGGATCGATTTCCGCCTGCGCACCGGCTACCTGGACGAGCAGGCCGGTGATCTGGATGACGCGCTGGCGCGGGTCGAGCGCCATGCGAAAGCCGGGCGCGCGGTGTCGGTGGGCCTGTGCGCGAACGCCGCCGAGGTCCTGCCCGAACTGGTCCGCCGCGGCGTGCGCCCGGACCTGGTCACCGACCAGACCAGCGCGCATGATCCGCTGCACGGTTACCTGCCGATCGGCTGGAACTGGGAGACATACCAGGAGCGCGCCGAAACCGATCCCGACGGCACGGTACGGGCGGCCAAGTCTGCCATGGCCGAGCACGTGCGCGCCATGCTGGCGTTCCACGAGCACGGCATTCCGACCTTCGACTACGGCAACAACCTTCGCCAGATGGCCCTGGACATGGGGGTCGAGAGCGCGTTCGACTTCCCCGGCTTCGTCCCGGCCTACATCCGGCCGCTGTTCTGCCGCGGCGTCGGGCCGTTCCGGTGGGTGGCCCTGAGCGGTGATCCGGCCGACATCCGGGCCACCGACGAGCGGGTCAAGCAGCTGCTGCCCGAGGATGCGCACCTGCACAACTGGCTGGACATGGCGAACAAGCGCATTCACTTCCAGGGCCTGCCGGCGCGGATCTGCTGGGTCGGAGTCAGGGATCGCGTGCGCCTGGGGCTCGCCTTCAACGACATGGTGGCAACGGGGGAGCTGAGCGCCCCCATCGTGATCGGCCGCGACCACCTCGACTCGGGCTCGGTGGCCTCGCCCAACCGCGAGACCGAAGCCATGCGCGACGGCTCGGATGCGGTCTCGGACTGGCCGCTGCTCAACGCCCTGCTCAATACCGCCGGCGGGGCGACCTGGGTCAGCCTGCACCACGGCGGCGGAGTGGGTATGGGCTACAGCCAGCACGCCGGCATGGTCATTGTTGCCGACGGAACGCAAGCGGCCGCGCGTCGCCTGGCCCGGGTGTTGCGCAACGACCCGGCCTCGGGCGTGATGCGCCATGCCGATGCCGGCTACGAAGAGGCCATGGCCTGTGCGCGCGAGGAGGGGCTGGATCTGCCCATGCTGGACCGGGAGGTGCGCTGATGGCCTGGACGCTGGAGCTCGAACCGGGCCATCTGGGTCTGGACGATGTACGCCGGGTTCGCGATGAACCGGTGCGGGTGCATCTGGATCCGCGCGCCTGGCCGGCCGTCGACGCATCGGCCGCCGCCGTCCAGCGGGTGATCGCCGAAGGGCGGACGGTCTACGGGATCAATACCGGGTTCGGCCTGCTGGCCAACACCCCCATTCCGGCCGAGGCGCTGGAAACGCTGCAGCGCAGCATCGTGCTGTCGCATGCCGCCGGACTCGGTGATTTCATGGCCCCGTCCAGCGTGCGCCTGCTCATGGTGGCCAAGATCAACTCGCTCGCGCGCGGTTACTCCGGCGTGCGCCGCGAAGTCATCGAGGCGCTGATCGCCTTGCTCGAGCACGACATCGTCCCGGCCATTCCGGAGAAGGGTTCGGTGGGGGCTTCGGGCGACCTGGCCCCGCTGGCTCATCTGGCCTGCGTGCTGCTGGGCGAGGGCGAAGTGCTGGTCGAGGGCCAGCCGCAGCCGGCCGGTCGGGCGCTGGCCGAGGTCGGCGTGCCGCCGCTGACCCTGGCGCCCAAGGAAGGGCTGGCTCTGCTCAATGGCACCCAGGTGTCGACCGCGCTGGCGCTGGAAGGCCTGCTGGATGCCGAAAACGCCTTGCGTTCGGCAACCCTGATCGGGGCCATGGCGGTCGATGCCGCGCTGGGTTCGCGCCAGCCCTTCGACGAGCGCATCCACGAGGTTCGCGGCCAGGCCGCCCAGGTCGACATGGCCCGACGCTATCGCGAACTGCTGGGGGAGACGTCGGAAATCGGCGCCAGCCACGCCGGCTGCGAGAAGGTCCAGGATCCCTACTCGCTGCGTTGCCAGCCCCAGGTCATGGGCGCCTGCCTGCAGCAGCTGCGGTTCGCTGCCGACATTCTCCTGGCCGAGGTCAACGGCGTGTCCGACAACCCGCTGGTCTACGCCGAAACCGACGACATTCTTTCCGGGGGGAATTTTCACGCCGAGCCGGTCGCCATGGCGGCCGATCAGCTCGCCATCGCAATGGCCGAGATCGGCGCGCTGTCGGAGCGGCGCACGGCCCTGCTGATCGACACCAACCTGAGCGGCCTGCCGCCCTTCTTGGTCGAAAACGGCGGGGTCAACTCCGGGTTCATGATCGCCCAGGTATCCGCGGCGGCCCTGGCCAGCGAGAACAAGAGCCTGGCCCATCCCGCCTCGGTGGATTCGCTGCCCACCTCGGCCAACCAGGAGGATCATGTGTCCATGGCCACGTTCGCCGCTCGGCGCCTGGCCGACATCTACGCCAACGTGGAAGGGATTCTGGCCATCGAATGGCTGGCGGCGGCCCAGGGGCTGGATTTCCGCCGGCCGCTCCAATCCAGCCCCGGGCTGGAGGAGGCCAGGGCGCTGTTGCGCGAGCAGGTGCCGTTCTACGACAAGGATCGCTACTTTGCCCCGGATATCCTGGCGGCCGGCCGGCTGATTCGCAGCCGCCGGCTCAGCAAGCTGCTCAAGCCCCTTGTGTAGCCTCGGGGCCGGCCCGGATCGACGGAGACAATCACCCTCGTGACGACTCGCGACTTCTCTGACGACGAACCGACCCGAATCGACCAGCAGGCGGAGGCCGATGTCGTCTGGCCGGAAGACGCCCCGGCGGTCATCGGACGCTACCGTCTCCTGGATCTGCTCGGATCCGGCGGCATGGGCGAGGTCTACCTGGCCGAGCAGACCCAGCCGGTCGCGCGCAAGGTCGCGATCAAGCTCATCCGCCGAAGCCGAGGTCAACCCGTCGGCCGAGCCATGTTCGAGGTCGAGTGCGCGATGCTGGCGCGCATGCACCACCCCTATATCGCCCAGGTGCTCGATGCCGGGGAGACCGACGACGGACGCCCCTGGTTTGCCATGGAATGGGTACGCGGTGAGCCGGTTCTCGACTTTTGCGCCCGCCACGGCCTGGATCGAAAGGCGCGTCTGACGCTGTTTTTGCGCGTGTGTCAGGGGGTTCAGCATGCCCATCAGCGCGGCGTGCTTCATCGCGACCTCAAGCCGGCCAACATCCTGGTCAGCGAGGTCGATGGCCGGCCCTTGCCCAAGATCATCGATTTCGGCGTGGCCACCAGCCTGATCAAGGACGGCCCCGGCGACCGGGCGACCAGAACCGATCGGGCCGGCACGCGTGCCTACATGAGCCCGGAACAGCTGGTCGGAGACGCGGCGAGTCTGGACACGCGCACGGATGTCTATGCCCTCGGTGTTCTGCTGTTCGAGCTGCTGACCGGGTTGCGGCCCCTGGCCGACAGTTCGCGCGCGGCGCTGACTTCTTTCTGCGAGCTTCTCCAGACGCGCAGCGTTGCCCGGGAAAAACCGACCAGCGAGCCGCGTTTTTCTGGGGAAGCAGCGGCGGCGGCACGCCGCCTGCCCGAGGAGCTGCGCTGGATCGTGGCCCGGGCGATCGCTCCGGATCGCGAGCGCCGCTACGCCTCGGCCGCGGCCCTGGCCGACGAGATTGCCCGTCATCTCAACAACCAGCAAGTCGAGGCCGTTCCGCCCACCCTGTCCTACCGCTGGCGCAAGTTCTTTTCCCGCAATCGCCTGCCCGTGGCGGCCGGCGCGATGGTCGGGCTGGCGCTGGTGGCCGGCCTGCTTTTGGCCGCATGGGGCTTGACCCAGGCTCGCGCCGAGCGCGACCGCGCCCAGATCGAGGCGGAACGAGCGGCCCGGACCGCGAGCTTCGTCCAGAACATTTTCCGCTCGGTCGATCCGGTCTGGGCCGAGGGCTTTGATACCGCCCTGCTGCGGCAGTTGCTCAACCAGGCGGCCGAGCGCTCGGCCGCCGAACTGGCCGGCCAGCCCGAGGTCCTGGCCGACATCCAGTACACCATTGCCGCGGCCTATCGGGCCATCGGCCAGAATGACATCGCCCGTGAGCAGATGACGTCGGCCGCGCGCCTGACCGAAACCCACGGCCCGCGCGATCTCCATCTTGCGGTGATGACCGAGCTGGCCCAGCTGGACGTGGTGGCGGCCGATTATCAGCAGGGGCTGGAAACGGTGCGCCACACGCTCGAGCAGATGCGCAGCCAAGCGCCGGAGGAGGCCTACCAGCTGATCGCTGCGCTGACGGTCAAGGCCTCGGCGCTGCAGCAGCTGCAGCGTTTTTAAGAAGCCGAGGCCTTGCTGCTCGAGGCCGAAGGCCTGACCGAAGGCGCGCTCGACGATGCGGTGATCGAAGAGCGCTTGCAGGCCCTGCGCATCCTCGCCCAGGTCTACTCCGACGACTTTCGCTTCGACCAGGCCAGGGCGCGCTACGAGCAGGTCCTGGCCGAAGTGGCCGACTGGGACGATCCGCGCGCCCTTTCCTCGGAGATCAGCGCGCTCAACGATCTGGCCGTGCTTCACCTGCGCCAGCAGCAGTACGCCGAGGCCGAGCCCTGGCTGCGCCGGGCGCTGGCCATGGGCGAAGATCTGTACGGACCCGATCACCCTGCGGTGCTGCCGGCGGTGGGCAATCTGGCCGGCAGTCTCCGGCAGCAGGGCCGGGCCGAAGAAGCGCTCCCGTTCTACGAGCGCGCCCGTGCCGGCATCCACGCGCAACACGGACCGGAACACCCCCAAGGCATGACGGCGGACTACAACCTGGCCAACTGCCTGCGCGATCTGGGGCGGACGGCCGAAGCCCTGGCCTTGCACCGCAGCGCGCTGGAGCGGGCCCTGCGTTTGTCGGCCGACAATCGCTTCCTGATCGGCATGTTCCAGCTCGGGCTCGGCCGCAGCGCCCTGGATGCCGGCGAGCTGGCCGAAGCGCACGAGGCACTGGCCGGGGCGGTGGCCGATCTAGAGGCCACCGCCGGGGCCGACTTTCACCGCACCATCGAAGCGCGCGACCATCTGGAGCGGGCCGCCGACCGCCTCGCCTCCGAGCCTTGACTCAAAGGGCTGTCGAAGCCGCGGGCGGTGGGATCGCCGGGATCAGGTCCTGTCGTCAAGAAAATCGCCGAGGAGCGTTTCCCAGCGGGGAGCGAGCGCGGGCGCCAGCCAGGGTTCGGGTTCATGGCGCGGCGGCAGGCGCCCGCCCAGCCAGTCGGCCAGGCGGGCAACGAGTGCGTCGTGATCGGCCGGCCGGTAGCGGTACGCGGGCGGGTATTGCTCCGGGTAGCAAAGCGCGTTCGGCACCAGCGGCCGGGCCCCGGCGCTGGCCGCTTCCAGGACGCTCAGACCCTGGAACTCATGGTCGGCGGTGCTGACGACGATGCCGGCCCGGCCCAGCAGGGTTTCGTAGTCGGCCCGGGGCAGGTGGCCGTCGGCCACGATGCGTGCCGCCAGATGATTCCGGATCCGGCACAGGGCCTGCGGGGCGGGCCGGCCGCGCTTGCCGAGCAGGGCCAGGCGGAAGTCGAGTCCGAGCGCGTCCAGGGCGAGCATGGCGGCGCCGAAGCGGTCCGGCGCCTTGTCGTATTCCCAGCGATGGTTCCAGACAATGAGGCCATGATCGCGTTTTTTAGATGCTTTTATGGGGTTGATCGGGACCGGAAGAATCTCGCAGGGCGCTTCCAGCCGGCCGCGCAAATCCGCTGGCCGCCGGTCGGGCAGCCGCTTCATCAGCGCGTCCACCCCGTTCAGGAAGCTGTCGCGATTGAAGCCTGAGTTGAACAGGACGCGCTCGGCGGCCAGTGCGGCGTAGAGCTGGACCATGCACGGGTCCAGGCTGCGAAACTGGCGCGCGCTTTGCGGATAGGCGAACTGGTTTTCGTGGAAATACAGCCAGCAGGGCACGTCGTGCAGGCGTGGCTGCAGTCCCTTGAGGGTGGCCAGGTCGACCATGGAGGTGGCCAGGATCAGATCCGGCGTCTGCTCAGGCAATTGATCGAGCCAGCTCAGGGGATTGCCGCGAATGCGCCAGGCAAAGTGCCGGCCCGGCAGGGTCCGGACCTGCCAGTCGAACCGGGTGAAGGTCGCGGTCAGCCAGTGGGTCCAGGCGGCGTGGCTGTCGGCGTGGTAGGCCGACAGCAGCCAGACGCAGGGCGATCGAGGCCCGGTCACAACCCCTTGGGAATCGCCGCCAGCAGTTGTTTCGTGTAGTCCTGCTGCGGATTGGTGTAGATCTGCTCGGCGGTGCCGTACTCGACCAGCCTGCCCCGGTTCATCACCCCGACGTAGTCGGAGATGAAGTTGACCACGCTCAGGTCGTGGGAGATGAACAGATACGTCAGGCCGAACTCTTCCTGCAGGTCGAGCAGCAGGTTGAGAATCTGGGCCTGAACCGACACGTCCAGCGCCGAGACCGATTCGTCGCAGACCAGGAATTCGGGGTTGACCGCCAGCGCCCGCGCGATGCCGATGCGCTGGCGCTGGCCGCCGGAGAACTCGTGCGGGTAGCGTCCCATGTGGCTGGGCGGCAGGTCGACCCGGGTCAGCAGTTCGCGCGCGGCATCGCGGTGCTCGGCGCGGGTCGCCCGGGGTTTGTACTCCTTGAGCGCTTCGAGCAGGATGTCGGACACGGTCATGCGCGGGTTGAGCGCGGAGTACGGGTCCTGGAAGATGATCTGCATGCGCTTGCGCAGTCGTCTCAGCGCGGTCTCGTCGGCGGCGGTGACGTCTTCGCCGTCGAACAGCACCTGGCCGGCGGTCGGCTCGGTCAGGCGCAGCAGGCTGCGGCCCAGGGTGGTCTTGCCGCAGCCGGACTCGCCGACCAGCCCGAAGGTCTGGCCGCGGCGGATGCTCAGCGAGACCCCGTCGACGGCGCGCACGTGATCGACCACCTTGCCGAACAGACCCCCGGTCACCGGGTAATGGGTCTGCAGGTTGTTGACCTCGATCAGCACCGGATCGCGCTGGAGCTCGGTCGGGGTGCGCTTGACCTGCGGCGCCAGGCGTTCGTCCGACACCTCCAGCCGAGTTCCTTCCGGGGTCATGAAATCAGCCACGGTGAGCAACCGGCGCGGGTTGCTGTCCAGGGCCGGGCGGCAGGCGATCAGGCCGCGGGTATAGGGGTGTTCGGCGTGGTGGAACAGCGCCACCGTCTCGCCCTCCTCGACCTTGTGGCTGCGGTACATGACCACGACCTGGCTGGCCACCTCGGCAATCACGCCCAGGTCGTGGGTGATGAACAGCAAACTCATGCCGTAGCGCGCCTGCAGCTCGCCCATCAGGTCCAGCACCTGCTTCTGGATGGTCACATCCAGCGCGGTGGTCGGCTCGTCGGCGATCAGCAGGTCGGGCTCGCAGGACATGGCCTGGGCGATCATCACGCGCTGCTTCTGACCTCCCGAGAGCTGGTGCGGGTAGCTGTCGATCAACTGTTTCGGGCGCGGCAGGCCGACCTGGTCGAGCAGCTCCAGGGTGCGATCGCGCGCGGCCCGGCGCGACAGGCCTTCGTGCTGGCGCAGCACTTCGGCGACCTGCTCGCCGATGCGGAACACCGGGTTGAGGCTGGTCATCGGCTCCTGGAAAATCATGCCGATGCGCTTGCCGCGGATGCGGCGCATCCGGCTTTCCGAAAGCGCCAGCAGATCCTCACCGTCGAAGTCGATCCGGCCGGCGCTGATTTCCCCCGGCGGCGCTGGTATCAGCCGCATCAGGGTCATGGCGGTCACGCTCTTGCCCGAGCCCGATTCACCCACCAGCCCAACCGTGCCGCCCCTGGGGATGTCGAAGCTCAAGTCCTCGACCGCCCGAACACGCCCGTCCTCGGTATGGAAATCGACGGTCAGCCCGTCGATCCGAACCAGCGGACGCTCCGAGCCTGCAGCCTGGTTCGAAACCCCTTTGTCCCTGGTCCCTGGTTCCTGGTCCCTAACCATCATCGATCCTTCGGGTCCAGGGCATCGCGCAGGCCGTCGCCGAGGAAGTTCAGGCAGAACAGCGTGGCGGCGAGGAACAGGGCCGGGAAGAACAGGCCCCAGGGGGCGAACTCCATGTCCTGGGCGCCGGCGTTGACCAAGGCACCCCAGGAGGTGTTCGGCTCCTGCACGCCCAGCCCGAGGAAGCTCAGGAAACTCTCGACCAGGATCACCTTGGGCACGGTCAGGGTGACGTACACGGCCACGATGCCGAGCAGGTTGGGCACGATGTGACGCCAGATGATGACCCAGGACCGAACGCCCAGCGCTTCGGCGGCCTCGACGAACTCCTTTTGCCGCAGGCTCAGCGTTTGCCCGCGCACGATGCGCGCCATATCCAGCCAGATGTAGCTGCCGATGGCGACGAAGATGAGCAGGATGTTCCTCCCGAACACCACCATCAAAAGGATCACGAGGAACATGAACGGCAGGGCGTAGAGAATGTCGACGATGCGCATCATGACGTTGTCGACCCGCCCGCCGACAAAGCCGGCGATGGCGCCCCAGGCCACGCCGATGACCAGGGCCACGGCGGTGGCGACCAGGCCGACCATCAGGCTCATGCGCCCGCCGTACATGGTGCGCACGAACTGGTCGCGGCCGATGG
>PWJA01000044.1 GCA_003560975.1 Gammaproteobacteria bacterium | reverse complement strand
CTATCGAACACGCCAAGGCTGATAATGGGAAAATATTCCTAATCACATCAGTACAGCAGGCTAACCCGCAACGGGATATGCACGTGGTAGACAATGCTCGAAAAGCGCTAGAAAACGAAAAGAAATTAGTGGAAAGCAAGGGGATCGCATGCGATATAAAGCTCATTTACCCCGGGGTTGCCCCTGGAGAAGATGTGGTCAATTTTGCGAAAATCCGGCTTGATGGTGATGGCTCTGTCAGTGCTTTCGATGTTGCGTTTGATGGCCCGGTTCACGCCATCGAACAACTTGAGTGCGGACAAATTTATGTTGGTGGCTCGTTTTCACTTGCTGGCGGTGTCGCACGAAATGGTCTGGTGCGAGTTGACACGACTGCTTCCGGTTCTCTGGATTTGAATTTCAATCCGGCCCTCAATGGGGCAGTTTGGTCCCTGATCTCGATACCTGATACAGGTGCTTTGGTTATCGGCGGTGAGTTTACAACGGCCTTCGGACAAGGCAGGCAACGCCTTGCCAAATTGGCACCTTCTTTAACTTCCTGGAACCCGGGCGCGAATGGTGTGCCGGTCGGCTTTGCGCACGACGGCCTCGGGGGCCTCTATGCAGTAGGGACGTTTACTCGGTTTGGGGGGCAACAGAGAGGCAGAATCGCCAAAATTTCACTTGACGAGCCAGCAGTTCTGGATCCTGCTTTTAATCCCGGTGCTGACGGTCCAGTACTCTGGAGCGCCCAAATTTTCGATGATGATCTCATTGTTAGCGGCAACTTTACTCGAGTAGGTGGTTCAACGCGTAGAGCGATTGCGGGATTCTCGGTCGATGTGAAAAGACCTGACTTGATCTTCTCCGATCGGTTTCACTTATCAGGCGCGGAAGGCTCGAGTCGTGGCCTGACCAGAGAAGATAAGTGCGGACCTGTCGTGCGTGAGTGGTACGACCCGTTACTTTCCGATGCCTCGAGTCGGGAAAGTCCGCCTTGCGTCGATGAGTAGCCACGGTGCGTAGCTGCAGTTAGCATCGGAGTAGCCCCCCGGCACACAATCCATGCTTGCAAATCGTGTGCTGCGAGACTGGCAAATAGTCTCAACGACTGTTTGGGTTCAGTCCAAAGATGCTGATTTGGCATGGATTTTCTTCGTCTGGCTCAACTCGCTGATGGGGTTGGTATTTTTTTGTGCTTTTGACCAGCCCTGCCGCGTGGATTTGCACGACGCGGCGATCGCGACCGGGGGCCGCCTGTTTTCCGATATCCTCAACTACGTGTCCAGCGGGCCGGGAGCGAGAAAGTAGCGCCTTCGGCGGCTGAAACCCTGAAGAGTGGCCGGAGACCTGGGCCCTGTTTTCATTCCATCGCTGACCGAAGCGGGGCTGCGGCCCCGGTGAGCTTCGGTTACTACCGTAAAGCCATTGATCCCATGCAACGCCTCTTCGACCTGATCTTCTCCACCCTGGCCCTCCTGGTCCTGTCCCCCCTGCTAATCCCGGTCCTCATCATCCTGCGCCTGACCGGCGAGGGCGAGATCTTCTTCCGCCAGCAGCGCGTAGGGCAGGGCGGCGGGACCTTCGGCCTGCTCAAGTTCGCGACCATGCTGAAAAACAGCCCCAACCTGGGCACCGGCACGGTCACGCTCAAGGACGATCCGCGCGTGCTGCCCTTCGGCAAGTTCCTGCGCCGGACCAAGCTCAACGAGCTGCCGCAACTCCTCAATATATGGAAGGGCGATATGAGCGTGATCGGCCCGCGGCCGCAGACCCAGCGCTGTTTCGATGCCTTTCCGGCCCGCTCGCAGGCCGAAATCGTGCGCGTGCGTCCCGGGCTGTCGGGGGTCGGCTCGGTGGTGTTCCGGGATGAAGAGCAGATGATGCACGACGCCGCGGACGCCGCTCGCTTCTATGATGAGGTGATCATGCCCTACAAGGGCGTGCTGGAAGAGTGGTACGTCGCCCGCCGCGGCCTGGGCCTGTATTTTCTGCTGATCTTCCTGACCGTGTGGGTGATTCTGTTCCCCGCAAGCGGTCTGTTCTGGCGCCTGTTTCCCGACCTTCCGCGCCCGCCGGCCGAGCTGATGCCGTATTTCCCGGGCCTGGCCGGACGGGACTGAGTCCATGCTGCAGGCCTTCGGCTACCCGCTCGGCGCCGGCCTGGCGCTGGGCTTGTGCGGTCTGCTGTTGCAGCTTTTGCGGCAGCGCAAAACCGGGCTTGCGCTACTTGTTCTGGCCCTGGCCTGGCTGTGGCTGTGGTCCATGCCGGTGTTTTCCGACTGGCTGCGCCTGTCGCTGGAAAGCCGCTACCCCATGCTCAGCGCCGAGCAGGCGCCTCGGGCCGGGGCCATCGTGGTGATGGGCGGGGCGTTCTCGCATCACGAGAGCTGGCCTTATCCCAACATGAGTTCCAACGGCGACCGCTACTGGCACGGCGCCCGCCTGTATCACGCGGGAAAAGCCCCGCTGGTGATCCTGTCCGGCGGGCGCACCCCGGGTCGCGGGCCGGGATTGACCGATGCCGGCGCCGGGGCTTTGTTTCTGGCTGACCTGGGCGTGCCGCAGGAGGCGATCGTGCTTGAGGAACGCGCCCTGACCACGCGCGGCAATGCCGTGGAGGTCGCCGCTGTCCTGCAGGCGCGCGGCATCGACGATT
>PWJA01000095.1 GCA_003560975.1 Gammaproteobacteria bacterium | reverse complement strand
GTGGCCGACGGACGGTGTCGGATCGAAACCGGCGAGGCGGAATGGATCGATTGCCTGCCGGAGCGTAACTCCGCGGTTGGTGTTGGTGGTCTCGGATGGCTTTTACGGCCTGGGATTTATTTGGTGCCATTGGATATTCATGACTCGTAATTGATTGTGGTGGTGGAGGCGGGTTCGTGTTCGCCCCAGTGGTAGTCGTAGACGCCGCGTCGGACCCAGGAGGGGAAGCTGGACCAGGGGTATTCGGCCGGGCTGGCGACGTAGCCGTGCTTGACCGGGTTGTAATGGATGTAGTCGAGGTGGCGGCGGAAGTCGACTTCGTTGCGCAGGATGTGATCGTAAAAGCGCGGCTGCCAGAGGTCGCGCCAGGGTTGGCCAATGCGCCGCCGGCGATGGAGAACGCCCAGCTTCACGCTCGAAACCAGGCGCGAGACGCCGGCCCGGCCTTCGGCGATCAGCATCCAGTGGAGGTGGTCGTCGAGGATGACATGGGCGATATGGCGGTAGCCGTGATGGCGTTTGACGCTTCGGAATACCCACAACAAGTCCTCTTTGGCCTGCGCATCCCGTAGCCAGGGGCGGCGCTCGGCGGTGACCATGGTGATGAAGACCCAGTCCTCCGGAGAAAAATAGCGGCGATAGCGTGGCATTTCCGAAGCCTGGCGGATGGGCAGGCCGCGCGACCATGGGAATTCGTCGCGTTGGCTTGTAGGAAATATCCGATTTGCTTCCGGGGTCGGGTTTGGTGCCGTCGGATGGTTATGACCCCCGTGAATTTTCGGGGTCGTTCCGCGCTATGCTGAGCGTTTCGGATCTGGCGATTTGCGTACGATGAACATTGCCCAGGCTTTGACGCAGCAGGCCACGACGCAGCCCGATGGGGTTGCGCTGATCATTCCGCAAAAGCGGACCCGCCGGGGCTGGAAGGACGTGCGCTACAGCTATCGTGAGCTGGATGCGCTGTCGACGCGGCTGGCGGCGGGGCTGGCGGCCGAAGGGGTTTCGCCGGGGACGCGGGTGGCGTTCATGGTGCCGCCTTCGCTGGAGTTCTTCGCCCTGTTTTTCGCCCTGTTCAAGGCCGGCGCGATTCCGGTGCTGGTCGATCCCGGCATCGGCATCAAGCCGCTCAAGACCTGCCTGGGCGAAGCGCGACCCGAGGTGTTCCTGGGCGTCAGCAAGGCCCACATCGCCCGCCTGGTGCTGGGCTGGGGGCGGGCCAGCGTTCAGCGCCTGATCACGGTCGGGCCGCGCCTTTTGTGGGGCGGGGCGCGCTACAAGGACCTGGCGGTGGCCGCGACGGACAGCTGGCGGGCGCCCGAAGTCCAGCCCGACGATCCGGCCGCGATCCTGTTTACCTCCGGCTCGACCGGCATCCCCAAGGGCGTGGTTTATCGCCAGCGCCACTTCGCCGCCCAGGTCGACCTGGTTCGCGACAGCTACCGGATCAAACCCGGCGAGGTCGACCTGCCGACCTTCCCGCCGTTCGCCCTGTTCGACCCGGCCCTGGGCATGACCACGGTGATTCCGCCGATGGACTTCACCCGCCCGGCCAGGGTCGACCCGGCCATGCTGGTCAGCCTGATCAAGGAATATTCGGTGACCAACCTGTTCGGCTCGCCGGCGCTGATGAACACGCTCACCCGCCACCTGGAAGCCGAAAAGATCCGGCTGCCGGGCCTCAAGCGCGTGCTCTCGGCCGGGGCGCCGGTCCACGCCAAGGTCATCGAGCGCATCCATCGCGCCCTGGGCGAGCACGCCGATATCCATACCCCCTACGGCGCCACCGAATGCCTGCCGGTGGCGACCATCAGCGGGCGTGAACTGAGCGGGGGGCTGTCGGCCGGCAACCGCGCCGGCAAGGGCATTTGCGTCGGCAAGCCGCTGGCGGCCAACGAGGTCCGGGTGATCGCCATCAGCGATCGGCCCATCGACCTGGCCGAACAGGCGGTCGATGTCGAAGACGGCCAGATCGGCGAGATCTGCGTCTGGGGCCCGACCGTCACCGATACCTACTGGGAGCGCGAGCGCCAGACCCGCGCGGCCAAGATGACCGATGAAAAAGGCCGCATCTGGCACCGCATGGGCGACCTGGGCTGGCGCGACGGGGAGGGCCGGCTGTGGTTCTGCGGGCGCAAGTCCGAGCGCGTGCGCACGGCCTCGGGCGAGCTTTACACCGAGTGCGTGGAAGGCCCGGTCAACGCCCTCGACGGCGTGTACCGCAGCGCCCTGGTCGGCCTGGGTGAGCCGGGGCAGCAGATCCCGGCGGTGGTCATCGAGGCCGAACCCGGCGCCGATCGCGCCCGGATCACGCCGCAGGTGCGCGAGATCGTCCAGCGTTTCGGGATCGAGCGGATTGAATACAGCAAGGGGTTTCCGGTGGACATCCGTCACAACGCCAAGATCCGGCGGCAGGAATTGGCGGCGGAGATTGGGCCGTCGGGGGTGTAACCCCGATGCGAGGTTTTGGTGGCAGATGGTGATTATGACCGTCGGGGGTGTAACCCCGATGCGAGGTTTTGGTGGCAGATGATGGTTATGACCGTCGGGGGTGTAACCCCGACCTACCGTTTTGGGGTGGGATCGGATAAGGTATCGGGGTTGTTTGCATTCGTTGTCATTCGGAGAATTCATGAGGGGAAAGGTC
>PWJA01000286.1 GCA_003560975.1 Gammaproteobacteria bacterium | reverse complement strand
TGGCAACTCACCAGAACATCGGTGACATCCTCTTGCCCGGCAGTGCCACTGGCATTGTCCACGCTGCACTGCTGGGCCGGGTCCAATGGTTGGGCACTGACGGTGACCTGGTAGGGCTGGCCGGGCTGCAGCGCGGAAGCAAAAGTGAAGGCACCGTTCTTGTCGACGGGCAGATCGTCGCCACCGTTGTTCTGCAGGACCAGGCCGTTGCCTTCCAGGCCCTCGACGGTGCCGCCGATGGTAACCGGAGCGTCCTGCACGCAGGCGCGCACTTCAACGGAATCCACAAACCAGCCAACCCGGGAAACGGAGGAATCGGTTCCGAAGCGGAATCGGAACTGGACGTCCTCACCTGTCCAGGCCGCGAGGTTGATGGCATAGCGTTCCCAGAAATCGCGCGGGTCACCGCACCAGCCCGGTTGGCCGGCCAGGGGGTTATCGAACCCGGTGTCGATATCACCGTCGTACTCGCGAACGATGATGTGTTCGTTACCGACCATGCTCCAGTTCGAGCCGCCGTCGGTAGAGATCTCCAGCAAACCGCCATCAAAACAGCCCGCAGCAGAGCTTTCGATTTGCTGCCAGTTCTGGAAATTGAGAAACAGCGCTTCGGCGTCGGCAGGCAGACTGACCGACGGCGTGGCCAGGCGCTGATCCGAGATCGAGGCGATGTTCTCGGCGAACATCGAAAAGCCGGCGGAATGGGTCTGGTCTGAACTGATCTGCCAGGTCACGGCCCCGGTCGAGCCGTCGGTACTCCAGCCGGCCGGCAACGAGCCGCCGGCGAAATCTTCGCTGAAGAGGCTTTCGGCCTCCGTACCAAGCGGACAATCGCCGGGCAGGGCTTCGGTGCTGAAGGTCACTGCATCCGACCAGTCGCCGACGCCACATTCGTTGCTTGCGCGAACGCGCAGGAAATAGGTCGCGTTGGTGTCAAGGGCCGAGCTGACGGTATAAGTGGTAGCGAACGAGGTGCCGGTGTAGACCACGTCGTTGAACGCCGGATCGGAAGCAATTTCGATCTGGTACTGGAAAGCCTGATCGGCATCCGTCCACTCCAGGACCGGTTCGATCGGAACGCCGACCGCGCCATCGGCGGGGCTGGTGATCGTGGCGAGTGCCGGGTCGTCGTCACTGAGGGTAACGCTCAGGTCGACCGAAACATCGCCGTCGGCGCTGACACCTTCCACAGCGAAGACGAAGGTGCCGGTACCGGCAGCGATCAAATCGCTCACGGTCAGCACGCTGTCGCCGGGCGGCGTCACCGGGTTGACCGAGAAATCGGCACTGACCCCGGTCGGCAACTCAACTGCGCTCAGGGTAACCGGGTCGTTGGCTTCACCGGTCTGGGTGACGTCGATCTCGATGGTCAGGTCGTCGAATCCGCATTGACTGATCTGCGTGCTCTGGGGCGTGATACCGAAAGCGTCGCCGCCGTTGCCGTCGATGAACTCCGGGTTGGTGCCAAGCGGATCGAGGTAATCGCGCATACGCGTGGTCGGAGTGCCCATGCCTTCCCAGGCATGCCATAGGCCACCGTAAAAGTCTGCCAGGCTTGCGCCGGTCGCGCCGCAAAACGCCGGCCCACCGCTGAGTACGCCGATGAAACGCCGGTCGGCGGTATACAGCGGCGAACCGGAAGAGCCCGGCTCGGTTACTGCCGGCGGAATGGGCCCACCTGCCGGCATGTTGGGCAGCTCCGGCGGGTCGGGGTGCCAGAACGGGTGCCAGTGAATGTTCTGGGCTCCGGCGATATTGCCGGTCTGGATGTTGTCGGCCACCCAGGTAATGCGCTTTTCATCCACGCCGGGATGGTGGATGGTCGCGCAAAGGCCATCGGTGCTGTTGCCTGGACCCTGGGCACAGGCAGTTGGCGGAGGGCGGCGATCCCAGCCCGACCAGAACAGCTCGAGATCCGGATCGGCTGGATCGTCCAGTTCGATCAGGGTCACGTCCGAGCATTCATCCGGGGCAGAGCACTGTCCCTGAAACGGGTTAGTGGTAGCCGCGAGCCAGGTGCCGCCGCTGTTGACCATGTTGGGATCGGGCGGGTTGGTGGCCGTGCCGCCGGAAGCGCCAGGCCTGCGACAGGTCGGCCACTCGTAGTTCCAGTACACAACAATACTCGGCGCCTGGCTGGAACTGATGCAGTGGGTCGCGGTGATGAACAGCATGGACCGATCGTTGGCCGTGTTATTGACCAGCGAGCCGGTGCAGGCGAATGCGCCACTGCGCTGGTACGCGCCCACCGAACGGCGTGGTTCGTTCCAGGGGTCGTCCTCGCTCAGGCAGGCAACGTCCTGGTTGCACGCGCCGGAGCGCGCCCCGCCCGCGTCCTTGCAGCTTTGCTTGCCATCGCCTTCGAACCGGTCCTCCGGCTGACGGTATTCCCGGGCCGCTTCGCCGAAACCCCGGTAGCCGTGGCTGACCTGGCTGATCTCGAATTGTACGAATTCGCGCCGGGCACGCGGTACGTTGACTTCGATAATGACGTCATCGGCGCGCAGGTTGGGGGTCCAGAATTCGCCGTGCTCGCGATTGATCGACGAGGTGTAGGGACCGATCACCTGATGGGGGTCCATGGTGCGACCCTTGGATGCCGCGGCCGTGTAGACGTAAAGTGAGGCGCCATCGGGCAGATGCAGGTCGCTGAAGCCGAAGTTG
>PWJA01000248.1 GCA_003560975.1 Gammaproteobacteria bacterium | reverse complement strand
GGGGCCTTGTGGCCAGTGATCGCTCATCACGTCGAGCGCCAGGGCATCCGGAAGCCGTCCCTGCCCTTCGCGTTCGATCCGGGCCTGCAGACCCGGCAGGTTTTCGGCCAGATCCGTGCATTGCCAGGTCAACGCCGGCACTTGATCGGAGAAGTGAATGGCATGCTGACCGGTGCCACTGCCGATCTCGAGAACGGCAGCGCCTCGGGCGAAGAGAACACGGAGAGCGTGAGCGATCGGTCTCTGGTTACGCCGACACGCTTCAGAGTGCGGTAGCGAAATCGGCATCCGACTGCGGTGGCCGGGAGGCGCTGGACAAAAGCGCCTCCCGGCTCATTCCCCGAGGGAACTGATCAAGGATCGAAGGTCACCAGGCAGACTGCGGTGCTGCCGGCCGCGACCAGATCCACATTGGCGAATCGAGCGGAGCCGGAGGTGACCGAGCAGTCTCCCGACCAGGTTGGGGTGGTCCCGGATGGAGCCGCGAGAACCACAGAGGGCTCCGAGAACGTGGCAACACATCCGCTGGATTCGGTCTCCGTTCCACACGCAATCCCGGTCGGCTCGCTGACGACCACGTTGTCAAGACCATCGGCCCGGTTGTCGACCACATCCACGACCAACTGCGTGACTCCCACTTCTTCTTCAACTTCCAGCGGCGGACAGAACGGCGCTGGCGGCGGTGGCGAAAGCTGGCTCTGGAACACCCTCAAATCCACACCGACGGCAGTGAACAGACCAACCGGGACGCCCGAGCTGGTCGTGAATTCGCACTGACCGGTGCGCGGGAAGCTGTCGTCGGCAATGCTGTCGCCGCAGCCGGCCATGGCCACCAGCACGCTGGCGCCGGTTCGACCGTCCTGGTCGGTCACGCCGGGGGCATTGATCAGCTCCAGCGTGCCGTCGCCGCCATCGCATTCGCCGACCAGGCCAACGCCGGAGATCGGCTCGCCCGCAGCGTTGAGCAGCTGAAGCTCGATTTGCCGGGTGAACGAGCCCTGGAAGTTGTCGGTGACGAACGAGGGATCGACCAACAGCCTTGCCGCACCCGGCGGCGCAACCTCGATCGAGGCCTGCGCCTGCCCCACGCTGAAGGTTACCGTCGAGGAATCACCCTCCGGAACCAGGCCGGTGGTCGTCAACTCCGTGACCAGACAGCCGGCGCCGTCCGTGCCGCTGGCCCGGGCCGTGCTGGTGGTCATGGGTACGCCGTCCAGCGAGCCGGAGGCCGTTCCTTCGGTGACCGAACCGGTGACGAACAGTCCGTTGATCGGAGCGCGCAATCCATCGGTCAGGCACAGGCGAACCGGGACGGTGGCATTGCCCGGCACCGCCGACGGCGATGCCGTAAGAATCAGGGGGGCGACGCCCGGGAACACCAGCGCGTTGACGTCAGCCACCGTCTTGACGCCGGCCGGCTCCGGTCGCTCACCCTGCGTCCAGAGAACCAGCGGGTTGCCGAGCGCATTGATCGGGTAGGTCAGCTGCACCGAACCACGGCCGCGTTCATCGAGCACCAGGGTCGGATCCACGACGCCGACCTGCGAGCGTCCGATGACCCAGGGGATCACGGCACCGTCGTCGACGATCTGGCCGGTTGCGTCGTTGGGATTGAAGGGGTCGCCGACGGTCAGGGTCACGTTGTCGAGGACGCTGGCGACCGTGCGGACCGCTTCGTGCTCCCGATTTCCCGGAACCAGCTTGCCGAACAAGGCCAGGGTATCGCCCGGCTCGACCGCCTCGTCGGGCCGGGTCGGGTCGTCGAGAAAGCCTTCGGACGGATTGTCCACGGTAAACAGCACGCCGCCCTCTTCAGGATCACCATCGGTCCCGGAGAACACATACAGCGCCGGGATGCCCGGAGTCAGGGGCGCATCGATCTTGCCGAAGCGCAGCGACTGGCCGGGCAAGGGCGGATTGCCGACCCGGTCGGTGGCCAGCGCAGTGACGGTCAGGGAATACGTGCCATCCGGGTTGGGCGGGATGAAGGCACCCGTCTCCGGGTCCACCGTGGGGTCGAACGAGGTTTCGATGTCGGTGGTTGTCGCGTTGACCCGAATGGCGTTGAGAATCGGGCTGACCAGGCGAACCGCGAACAGGCGACCGTCGCCGACGGCGATCGAGGTTTGTTCCGTCAATGCGTCCTGCACGTCGTTGTCGACGTTGTTGTCGGCCCGGTCCACGGTCGCGGTGATGCGATGCAATCCAGGCTCGGAGCCGGCGTTGAGGGCGAAATTGACGATTCCGTTGACGCTGCGCACGTCGATGCTGGTGCCGCTGACCGATCCGGTCGCCCCGGTGCCGGTCAAACGGGCGCCGCTGCCGTCCGGCGCGTCAAGCTCCAGCCGAACGTTGTTGAAGGCCGTGCCGTTCGCCTCCGGATTGGGTACCGGGTTGCCGGACGAGTCGAGCACGTTCAGGGTCAGGCTGCGGGTGCTGACGCCACCCGAGCCGGTGACGTACAGCGGATCGGGCGAGACGCCGAAAGCAAGCTGGGCGGGCAGGAAGTCGGCCGCGCCGTCCTCGATTTCGATCACGAAATTGTCCGAGAAGCGTTCTCCGGACTCGGCATCGTCCGCGCTCACCGATACGGTCAGGGCACCCGGCCGATCGAAACTGTGGACGAACAGGGTCGCCACACCGGCGTTCATGTTGACCGGACCGCTGCCGACCAGAATCAGGAACTCGTTTTCGTCGGTTTCCGGATCGTCCAGGGTCGAGAAGGCGCCGCGGCTGACCGGAGAAACGGCCACTGCGATCTGGCCATCGGCCACCTGCCCGGCGTTGCCGTCAGGCCCGGTGTACCGAATGGTCAGTTCGCTGATGTAGGGAGAACCGAGGAAGATCGGAACGCCGGAATTGTTGGCCGGCATCGTGTTCGGGCCTTCGATGGTCAAACGTCCGGGTCCCGGGGCAGCGGCGACCACCTCGATGGTGGCACTGGCCGACAGACTCCCGACGCCGGAAGGATTGGCCGCGGATGCCGACAGCGTGACCGGGCCAGTCTGAGTCCCGGAAGTGAACCAGAATCGGGCGGTACCGCCGCTGGTCGTCGCCGTGGCCGAGGCTCCGGTTTCGGCGGGGTCTTCAAGAGTGGAAATCACGCCGCGAGAGGCGTTACTGGATGACAGGGTGACGGAAAGCCCGTCATCCGCCGGGTTGCCGTTGGCCAGAACGAACGATACGTTGACCTGAACCGTCCGACCGGAATCCGGGTTGGGAGCCAGATTGTTGGGGTTGGCATCCACCGAAGAGGCTTGCGGCGAGACGGTCAGTCTGGCGTCACGACCTCCATCGAAGGAACCGGAAGAACCTCCACCGCAGGCTACCAGGAGGGCGGCTGTGAACACCACCAGATATGTCTTCAGCGTTCTCATCGTGAGGCCTTTTCTAGGTGAATATGACTGACTCATGGAATTCGGGCTCCGCTTGTTAATCCAGCACCACGCGATCGTCGAGAATGGAAGGCGTCACGAAGATCAACAGTTCGCGTTTCTGATCGTCGGTGGAGCGCCTCCGGAACAGATGGCCCATGACGGGAACATCGCCCAGCACCGGGACCCGGGTCGTGGTGAAGTTGCGTTCTTCCTGGTAGATTCCGCCCAGGACCACGGTCTGGCCGTTGTCGATCAACACGTTGGTTCCCAGTTCGCGGGTGTCGATGGAAGGCACCGATCCGCCCCGGCCGGTTTCGAAGATCTCGCCGACCGTGTCCTGCTTGACGGTCAGATCCATCTGGATCCGGTTGTCCGGGGTGATCAGCGGACGCACGCGCAGCTCCAGCACGGCTTCCTTGAATTCCACGTTGACGGCCCCGGCCTGGGTGCCACCTTGCACCGATTCGAACGGAATCTCGACCCCCTGCTGGATGTAGGACTCCGACTGGTTGGCGGTAATCAGGCGCGGGGTGGAGATGACTTCCCCGCGACCCTCCGATTCCAGCGCGCTCAGTTCCAGGTCCAGCAGGTAGTCGGCCGCCAGGATGCTGAAACCGAGGCGGCCGGCCGGGTTGGACACCGGAAGGTTCACGTTGAGCCGATCGTTGAGCGCCGGCACGTCCAGCGGCGTGCTGGTACCGCGGCCTTCACGCCGGTTGGCCAGACCGCTGCGGTTCATGGTGTCCAGCGCATCCGACGAAGCCGAGGTGGAATACAGATTCCCGCGCGAGTCCTGGCGCGCGCCGGTGACGCCGAAGCGAACCCCGAGCTGGTGATTGAAGTCGTGGCGCGCGATGACGATGCGCGACTCGATCAGAACCTGGCGGACCGGGCGATCCAGCTCGGCCACCAGTTCGCGCACCTCGTCGATCCGATCCAGCGTATCGGTAACCAGCAAGGTGTTGGTGCGCTGATCGACCGAGACCGAGCCGCGTTCGGACAGCAAGCCGCTTTCATCCCCCTGCGCGGCGGAAATCAGGCTGGCCAGTTCGCCGGCGGTGGCGTAGCTGATCGGCAGCATCACCGTGCGCAGCGGTTCCAGCGTCTGACGCTCGGCCCGGGCCCGCAACACCTGCTGCTCGCGCGCCGATATTTCGGCAATCGGCGCAACCCAGATGACGTTGCCGGACCGGCGCATGTCCAGATTCCTCGTTTCCAGGACGATGTCCAGGGCCTGATCCCAGGGCACGTTGGTCAGGCGCAGGGTCAGCGAGCCCGCGACCGAGTCCGAGACAACGATGTTGAGATTGGAAACGTCGGCGATCAGCTGGAGCACCGACCGGACCTGAATGTCCTGGAAATTGAGCGTGATTCTCGTGCCCTCGTAGTCGCGCTCGCCGAAGAACTGAAGCTCTCGATCCTGCTCGACGACTTGTTCTTCCGGACGGCTGATCTCGACGATGAGCTGATTGCCGGTCTGGTAGGCGAGATGCTCGTAGGCCCCGGCGATATCGATGGCCAGGCGAACGTTGGCGTTGCGCTGCTCGGGCGTGACGAGCTGGACCGGCGTGGCGAAATCGGTCACGTCCAGGCGCTGGTAGAGGTTGTCGGGCAGGCGGGTATCGAACAGGTCGACCCGCAGGCCGGTCGCGCGTTCGCTGACGGTGATATTGACGCCGGGCTGATCCAGATCGACGATGACTCGACCGGACCCGTCCTCGCCGCGCCGGAAATCCATGCCCCGAACGGTATGGCGCTGGTCGCTCGCCATGGCCCGGGCGGCCGGCGTTGCCTGGGCGGCCGCTGGAGCGGTTCCGCTCTGCAGGATGAGGGTCATTTCGTTTCCGACCATTTCCACCTCGTAGGGCACGGGCCGGGACAGGTCGATCACCAGGCGCGTGCGCCCGCCGGCGCTCAGGGCCTGGTAGCTCTGGACCACGCCTCGGGAGACCGTGACCCGGTCACCGGACAGGCGGCTGCCGGTATCGGCCAGGTCGACGACGATTCTTGGAGGCTGTTCGGTCAGAAATACCGTCGGCTCCGGAAATTCGGTGTCCGAGCTGAGCACGAAGCGTACTTCACCCGCATCGCCTTCCACTCGCACATCGTTGAGCTCGGCCGCCTGAACGGCCGATAACAGACTGACCATGCCGATCAGCAGACCGATCCAGCGCACGCCCCTGCTCATGTTCGTTCTCCCCGTCCTGCTGCCGTCGACCTCGTGCACGCACAAGTCGTTGGGTCCGTTTCTGTCGATAGTGTTCATCACGTTTCACCCATTGCAATCTGAACGCGCCGTTCGGTCCAGCCGCCCCGTCCATCCTGTACCAATTCCCGCAACTCCACCCGACCGGGCGCGACTCGTTCCACAAGACCGTGATTGCGACCCATATAGTCTCCTTCGCTGACTCGGTGAACGACGTTCTCGTTGTCGCGGATCAACGCGTAATCTATCTCTTCGATGCGCAGGGTTCCCACCATCTTGAGGGTATCCAGCGGGAATCCTTCGAGGAACTCGCGCCGTCGATTCGGATCCGGTCGCAGCCCGCCATCGGCAACGTCGTCTGCAACAATCACGTCGTCTTCCGCGCGGGCGGCCCGACGCTCGAACGGATCGCGCAGGTCGAACGCCTCGTAGGTCACGACTTCGGCCACCGCCACCGGCGGAATCGGATCGATCGGCTCCCCGGGGCGCTGGCGTTCCTGCTCGACCCAGCGGTGCAGATCGCTCATACCGCGCTCGCAGCCGGTCAGGATCAGCAGACCGCACGCTGCCAGCATCAGACTCGTCCATCGCATCATCGGCGTCCTCCGGTGGTGTCGGCCGGGTCGACTCGCTCACTCTCGTCGAGGTAGCGGTAGGTCGTGATGGTCCCGTCCATGCGCAGGCGTCCACCCGGCCCTTCGACCGGCTGAAGCGCAATGTCCTGAATGGTCAGGATCACGACGCGCGGGAGGGTGGCGACCGTGCTGACGAATTCGCCGAACTGGTGATACGTGCCGACCATGCGGACGCTGATGGGTTGCTCGGCGTAAAAATCGCGGCTGATTTCCGACCGCGGCTCGAACAGCTCGTTGTCAATTCCGGCGCCCAGGGCAGTCTGGGAGATATCGTTGAGCAGATTGGGCATTTCCGTTCGCGACGGGAGCTGGCGCAGCATCACCGCCAGCATTTCCTCCATCTCCTCGAGCTGCTGCTCGTAGGCCTCAAGGTTGGCCGCCTTCTGGTGTTTCTCCCGGAATTCCTGCTTGAGCTGGGTCTCGACCCGCTCGCGTTGCTCGAGGGTCTGGCGCTTGTCCTTGATCATGAACCAGTAGCCGGCCGCCAGAATGGCCAGGGCCAGGATCACCAGCAGCACCGCCTTGGTCCCCGTCGAGGCGCTGCCCAGGTTGTTGAAGTCCAGTTCTCTGAGTTCTGAAAGATCCATGGCTCAGAGCTCCTCTTCGATTTCTCTGGGCGAGCCGATCAAGGCTCGAAGCTCGAAACGAAACGGCTGATCCGGCCGGGCATCGCGAGATTCGACCTGAATGATGCGCAGACGCGGCGTATGCAGCCAGCTGGCGCTTTCAATCCGGCGCATGTAGTCCGACACGCGGGTTTCCGATTCGGTGGTTCCGATGATGGTCAACTCCATCCCCGATTGGCGAACGCTGTTGAGCGTGATGCCTTCCGGCACCGTCTGCGCGATCTGGTTGAACAGGTGCACCATCAGCGAACGGTTTTCCTGCAGGCGCTCGATGACGTTCTTGCGCGAGATCAGGTTGTCGCGGGTCCGCTCCAGATCCTCGATTCTCGCGATCTCCCGATCCAGGCCGCGGATTTCGCTGCGCAAATGGTTGTTGCGCGCTTCCTGGCCCTCGATGACGGCGTTCATGGTCTGATTGGCCGCCAGCACGAGCGCGCCGGCCACCACGGCGACCACCACGAGCAGGATGATGAAATTCCGCTGACGCTCTTGTCGTTGCGCCTCACGCCAGGGCAATAGGTTGATTTTCGCCATCAATCGAACCCTCGCAAAGCCAGCCCGCAGGCAATCGTCAGCGACGGCCGCACCAGATCCAGCTGCCGCGCATTGATCTTCGGCGCCAGGCGCACGTGCTTGAGCGGGTCCCCCAGTTCGGTGGAGATCCCGATCTCGTCGCCGAGCACTTCGGCCAGCCCCGGAACCAGCGCGCCGCCGCCGGTCAGATACAGCGTATTGATGCTCATGTAGTCGCTCGAGGAGGCATAGAACTGCAGGACCCGGCTGATCTGCTGAATCATGCTCTGGCGAAACGGCTCGAGCACCTCGTCTTCGAAGCCAGCGGGCGGTTCTTCACCGCGCTGCATGAAGCGGGCCTGGTTGAGATCCATGCCGTAGCGCCGCATGCACTCCTCGACCAGCTGATTGGCCCCGAACGAATGCTCGCGGTTGTAGATACTGCGGTTGCCACGCAGCACGATCATGCTCGAGGCGGTTGAACCGATATTGAGTACGGCCAGGGTTTCCGACTCGTCGATGCCGGCCTGCTGGCGAACCAGGTCGAACGCGTTGCTGACCGCAAACGACTCCACGTCCACGACCTGCACCGACAAGCCCGCCATCTCGGCAACCTCGCGGCGCATCTCGACGTGCTCGGTTTTCGATGCCGCGAGCAGGATTTCGAGCAGATCCGCGTTGCGTGGAGAAGGCCCCAGGACCTCGAAATCCAGACTGACCTCTTCGCGCGGGTAGGGGATGTAATGCCCGGCCTCGACCTCGATCTGGGCTTCGATGTCGTCTTCGCCCAGATTGGCCGGCAGGTTGATCAGCTTGGTGATCACGGCCGAACCGGTCACGGCCATGGCGCAGCGCCGGGCCGAAACACCGAAACGCCGCACACCCTGACGCAGTGCGCTCGAGACGGCCTCGAGGTCGACGATGACGCCTTCACTGACCGAGTTTTCCGGCAGCGCCTCGACCCCGAAGGCCTCGAGGCGGTAATCCCGGCCCGCCCGCGAGAGCTGAACCAGCTTGATGGCACTGGAGCCGATGTCGACTCCGACAAGGGGCGGAGGGCCCTTGCCGAGCAGCTTGCTCAAGGATGCATTCATTTGATCTGCCTAGCCCTCATGCTTGTGCGGTGCCGCGAAAGCCCCCCCCGGCCTCCACGCTGTCCCGAATCTCCCGTGCGGCCGTCCATGTCCGCTGACGAGCCTATACTACTCTGACTTTCCAGGCTGCCGGTCCTGAATTTCATGGACGGCACTTTTCGGGCTGCCTGGCGTCTTATTCTTGCGTTCGCCATCTGCTCTCCACGTATACATGTACCACAACTCATGCGTCGAATAAAGGCATTAACAACTTTTTCTATCCGCCTGTTTTTCATTGGGATGGTCGCGGGGATCGCGGGGATCGCCGCAATCTGGGTGATCGTGGTGCCGACCCTGCCGGATGTCGATACCCTGCGCGACGTTCGTTTGCAGGTGCCTTTGCGCGTTTTTTCCGATGACGGAGCGCTGATCGCCGAAATCGGCGAGCAGCGCCGGACGCCGGTCCGGCTGGAAGACGTGCCCGAAACCCTGCGCCTGGCTTTCCTGGCGGCCGAAGATGACCGCTTCTATCGCCACCCGGGAATCGACTGGCGCGGGACCCTGCGCGGTGCCTGGTTGTACGGCCGCAGTCTCGGCCAGGGACGCGTGCCCGGCGGCAGCACCATTACCCAGCAGGTCGCGCGCCGCTTTTTCCTCACCTCGGAATACTCGGTCACCCGCAAACTCCGGGAAATGCTGCTGGCGCTCAAGATCGAGCGCGAGATGGCCAAGGATGAAATCTTCGAGCTGTACCTCAACAAGGAATTTCTCGGACATCGCGCCTACGGTATCGTCGCTGCCGCCCGGGTCTACTACGGCAAGGACCTGGAAGATCTGAGCCTGGCCGAAATGGCGCAACTGGCGGCGCTGCCCAAGGCACCGTCGCGGGACAACCCCGTCTCCGGGCCGCGCCAGGCCATGATCCGGCGCGACTGGGTGCTCGACCGCATGCTGCGCCTCGGCTACGTCTCGGCCGAAGAGCATGCCGCGGCCAGGAGCGAGCCCAACCAGGCCCGCCTGCACGCCCCGGAGGTCGAACTGCAGGCTCCCTGGATCGCTGAGCAGGCCCGACAGGCCGTCATTGAACGGTTCGGCAGTGAAGAAGCCTATGGCGGAGGCTACCGCGTGCACACCACGATCGACTCCCGGCTTCAGCGCGCCGCAGACCAGGCCGTGCGCGACGGACTCCAGGCCTATGATCGCCGCCACGGCTGGCGCGGCAGCGAACAGCGCTTCGAACCGGAGATCCTGGCCGATGAACAAGCCCTTGATGAGCAACTGCGGGGAATCCGAGTGGTCGCCGATCTCGTCCCGGCCATCGTCACCGCAGTCGAGGAAACCCAGGCCAGCGTGCGCATCCGGGGTGGCGAAGAGACCCACATCACCCTGGAATCGCTGAGCTGGGCGCGACCGTTCCTGCAGCTCAACGCCCTTGGCCCCCGGCCCCAGAGCGTGACCGAAGTCCTGCAGCCGGGCGACCTGGTCCGCGTGCGCCAGGTTGCCGACGAATGGCGCCTGGCCCAGATACCGCGCGCCGAAGCCGCGCTGGTATCCATGGATGCCGACACCGGCGCCATCCTGGCCATGGTCGGCGGGCTGGACTTCGGTCGCAGTCAGTTCAACCGCGTGACCCAAAGCCGCCGCCAGCCGGGCTCTGCGTTCAAGCCCTTCATCTACGCGGCCGCCCTGGATCAGGGCTACACGCCGGCATCACTGGTCAATGACGCGCCGGTGGTGGTCGACGACCCCTCGATGGAACGGGCCTGGCGGCCGACCAATTTCGGCCGCCGCTTCTACGGTCCCACCCGGCTGCGCGAAGCCATGGTCCATTCGCGCAACCTGGTCAGCGTCCGGCTGCTGATGGACATCGGCCTGGACTACGCGCGCGACTACATCAGCGATTTCGGCTTTGCCCGCGCCGATCTGCCGAACGGACCCTCCATGGCGCTGGGCTCGGCATCGTTGTCCCCGCTCGACCTGACCTCGGCCTACGGGGTCTTCGCCAACGGCGTCTTCGCGGTCGAACCGCAGATCCTGCATCGGGTCACCGACAGCTTCGGCCAGATCGTTTTCGAGCCGCCCTGGACCCGCATCTGCCCCGAATGCCCCGATCCGATCGCAGACGAGGAAAACGGCAGCCGCGAACTCGTCGGCCCGCGGTCCATCGACCTGGCCGAGCTGGCCGAGCTGGCCTCTGCCGGCAGCGAAACCGTCGACCTGGTCGGCCCGCAGTTGCCGCGGATCGCGCCGCGGGTGCTCAGCCCGCAGACCAGCTGGTTG
>PWJA01000124.1 GCA_003560975.1 Gammaproteobacteria bacterium | reverse complement strand
GCATGTGGTGCCATTCAGGTGCGGAGCAGGCTCACCTGCTGGATTTGTTCGAAGGCCCGCATGCCGTGCGCGGTGACGCTCGTTCACCGTTTGGTGAAGGGCAGCTGCAGTGTGAGGCCTGCCACGGCCCAGGTGGTGATCATGTCGGGCCGATCGTGGCTGGACGCGAACGCCCGCCGATGCCGGCTTACGGTCCCAACGCGTTCTGGGCCGTGGACAAGCAGAACGACATGTGCACCGCCTGCCATCAGGAGCAGGGTCACCGGTTCTGGGATGGCAGCGAGCATCAGCGCTACGACATGAGCTGTGCCGACTGCCACGAATCGCATCACCGCCGCGACCCGATGAGCCTGGCCAGCACGCAAAACGCGGTGTGCATGGATTGTCACGTGACTCAACGCTCGCAGGCCCAGCACGCCTATGCCCATCCCATGCGCCATGGTGAAATGGCTTGTGCCGACTGCCACGCTCCGCATGGCTCGCCGAATGAGGGCATGCTCACTGAGTTGAACGTCAACCAGAACTGCTACACCTGCCACGCCGACAAGCGTGGTCCGCATTTGTGGGAGCACGCACCGGTCGCCGAAGACTGCACGCACTGCCATCAACCCCACGGCTCCAACCATCCCGGCATGCTGACCCGCCGCGCGCCGCTGCTGTGTCAGTCCTGCCACGGCCGCGAGAGTCACGTCGGAATCGGCATTACCGGCGACGGACTGCCCGATAACAATCCCTCGAATCTGCTGCTGCTCGACAGCTGCATGAATTGCCATACCCAGGTGCATGGTTCCAACCATCCCGCGGGTCGGGCGCTGGCTCGCTAGGCTGAATTGGAGGAGATGGATATGAACGACACGCGCGCGCAGACTCCCATTCGCTTTTCGCGCCTGACGCTGGGTTTGCTGGTGGCCGGCCTGGCCCCGGCTCTGGTGCTCGCCGACACCCCGAATCGGCCCGACACCAGTGCCTGGGTGTGTGATCTGTGCCCCTTCAGCGACGGCCTGCAGGGCAACGTCGCGGCCGGCCCGGGCTACGTCTCCGAAGACAATCCCGATTTCGGCAACTTTGGCGGCCTGGAAGAAGAGGGCGCGTTCCTGGCCCTGGAGACTGATCTCTGGTACCGCGGGCCGGATGGACGCTATCTGCTGGTCTACGGCGACAGGCTGGGTCTGGACAGCCGACTGCTGTCGATTGAGGGCGGTCAACAGGGCAGTTATCGGCTGAATCTGGAGTGGAAGGAAACGCCCTGGATCTTTTCGGATGATGCCCGTGCTTTCCATGTCGGCGCCGGCACGACCGACCAGCGGCTGCCGGATGGATGGGTGACCGGCAACACGGCCGACATGGCGCTGTTGCTGCCCAGCCTGCGCGATATCAACATTGGCCATCAGCGCGAAACCCTTCGACTGGGCGCGGCCTTGTCGCGTCCAGGGCCCTGGCGGACCCGGGTTGATCTGGAGCATACCGAGCGCGAGGGCACCTTCGTCAAGGGGGCCAGCTTCCTGTTCACCGGCAACGAGATGGTCGCGCCGCTGGATGATGAAACCACACGGGTCGAAGCGGCCGTGGGCTACGTGCGTGATACCTGGCAGCTGGAGACGGCCTATCAGGTCTCGCTGTATGAATCGAACAACCGCTCGGTGCGCTGGGACAATCCGTTCCCGACCTTCAACGGCAATGAGCGCGGCGAGCTGTCCCTGCCGCCGGACAACGAGTTTCATCAGGTGGTCGTCTCCGGTTACTGGCGTCCGTCGCGGTCACTCAACATGGCCGGTCAGTTTGCTGCGGGCCGGGCCACGCAAGATGACACGTTCCTGGCGCCGACGCTGAACCCGAACCTGTCGGTGCCGGCGCTGCCGGCGATGAGCCTCGACGGCAAGGTCGATACCCGGATTGCCAACTTTCGTATCAACGGTCATTTCACAGACCGACTTCGCGGCCGTGCGCTGTTCCGGTACGATGAGCGCGACAACAAAACGCCGCAACATGAAATCGCAAGTGTGGTCACCGATACCTTCGTGACCGGCCCGTTCCTGACTCAGCCCTACAGTTTCACGCGGCGCACCCTGGAGGGCGCGCTGGACTACCGGGTCAACCGCGACGTGTCCCTGACCGCCAGCGTGCGCCGGCAGGATACCGATCGCGATTTCCAGGAAGTTTCGGAAACGACCACCGATGTTTTCTCTCTTTCTGCGCGCGCCAACCCGACCGAACGACTGACCGTGCGCGCCCGCGCCAGCCGCGAGTCGCGCAGCAACGATCTTGACCCGGCGCTGCTCGACCCGTTCGAGAACCCGAGCCTGCGCCGCTATCACTTTGCCGAGCGCGACCGTGACCTGTTCCGCGTCGCGGCCGATTTCGCGCTGACCTCGCGCTGGACGACCGGTGTCTTCGTTGAATTTGCAGAAGAGCGCTACGACGATGTACACATTGGCTTGAGCGAGGCCAGTGATCGCGTCATCGGCCTGGATCTGTCCGCCGCACTCGCCCGACGCATCACCGCCAGCGCCTTCGTCACGCTTGAGTCGATCGATGCCGAAATCCTCGGTGCCGACAACATCATCGGGCAGACCTGGCGGGCGACTACAGATGACGAGTTCCTGACCGCCGGTTTCTCCGTCGAGTTTGGCGAACTGCCCGGCCGCTGGATGGACGCGCGGCTGCGCTTCACCTACGCCCAGGCGGACGG
>PWJA01000109.1 GCA_003560975.1 Gammaproteobacteria bacterium | reverse complement strand
GCTTCACCGCCCGGCACCACCGCCGTTCGATCACCTTTGAATACACCATGATCGACGGGGTCAACGATGAGCGGCGCCACGCCCGCGGCGTCGTTCGCCTGCTCAACGGGCTGCCCTGCAAGCTCAACCTGATCCCGTTCAACCCATTCCCGGGCACGCCGTTTCGGCCGTCCGACGATGAGGCCATTTACGAGTTTCAGAAAGTCACCCGGGCGGCTGGCATCATCACCACGGTCCGCAAGACTCGTGGCGACGACATCGATGCCGCCTGCGGACAGCTGGTCGGCAGGCTGCTCAGCCCGAGCGAGCGCCGGAGAGTGGTCCAGGAGCAGCTCGCCAGGCAGGCCGTGAACGCATGAGGCAGGAGTTTCGGGCCCTCGTCCTGGTCCTGGTCGGCGCCTTGGTGGTCGGCTGCGCGACGGTCCCGGAAGCGGACACCCACGCCCGTGCCGGTGTCGACCGGATCAGTCCGGTCCGAGCCGCCGAGGTCAATACCCGTCTGGGTCTGGGATACCTGGAACGCGGGCAAATGCAAATCGCCATGGAAAAGCTTGAAACCGCCCTTCGTCACGATCCCCAGCACACCCCGGCACACTTGACCCTGGGGCTGATCCACGAGCGGCTGGGCAACGCGCGCAGCGCCGGCCAACACTATCGCCAGGCCTCACGACTGGCGCCCAACGATGGCGCAACTCAGAACGCGTACGCGGTCTTTTTGTGTCGCCAGGGCGACTTCGATGCCGCCCAGGTGCATTTCGAGCGCGCCTTCGCCGATCCGTTCTACCAGACCCCCGAGGTCGCCTTCACCAACGCCGGCGCCTGCGCCCGGCGCAACGGCCGAATGGATCAGGCCGAAGAACTGCTGCGCGAAGCGCTCGAACTCGACCCCGGCTATTCCGACGCGCTGTTTCAGCTTGCCGAGCTGTACCTGCAGCTCGACGACGCCTTCCGAGCCCGGGCCTTTCTCCAGCGCTTCGAGAGCGTGGCCGAGAGCGATGAGGTCAGTTTGATGCTCGGCTTTCAGGTCGAAACCCGCATAGGCAATCATGAACAAGCAGAGCGGTATGCAAGCCGCCTGGAAACACGATTCCCGAATTCCACTCAGGCAAGAGAACTACGGAGTCTCCGCCGAGATGACGAATAAACCAGCACCGAATACCGAGATTTCCGACCAGGAACCCAGCCAGCTCAAGCTGACCGTAGGACACGCCAACGAAGAAGTGGGCCTGATCCTGCGCGAGCAGAGATTGAAGCGAAGAATTCCACTCGAGCGAGCTGGTGCGGCGCTGAAGCTCTCGCCGATGATTCTCGAGGACCTGGAAAAGGGCGCGCTCGACCGGCATCCGCATTTGTACCGGCGCGGTTATGTCCGAAACTATGCGCGCTTCCTGGGCCTGGACGCGGCGCCGTTGATGGCTCTGCTCGAAGGGGAAGAGGCGCCCCCCTTGCGGCCCGTTTTGCCTGCGCAACGTCGGGCAGCAAAGTTCGATCGTTTTCTCAAGATTGCCACATATGCCATTGTAACAACGGTGATTATTCCACCCATCGTGTGGATTTACATCCAGGGTGGCTGGCATCTGCTGGACCGCGAAAACGGCTCCGAACAAGCGTCCGTCGTTCGGGCTGACCGGACCGAGCGGCCTTTGCTGTCGGCGGCGGAGCAAACTTCGCGCAGTGCTGACGATGCTCAGGTCGCCGATAGCGGGATCAATGATCCGGTGACCGTCCCGGTGACCGCCTCGGCGCTGCCCTTGAGCAGCATTCGACCGGTGCGCGATCTGGTTGAGCCGACGGTAGACGGCGGCATCGAATCGGCGTTGGCAGACGAGTCGGTCGGTTCCGCGGCGCCGGACCCGCGCTCCAATCTGGTCATCGAGCTGCTCGACGACAGCTGGCTGGAAGTGTACGGGGCCGACGGCCAGCGGCTTGAATATGATTTGCTGCGGGCCGGACAACGGCGGACGTACAGCGCCGAGGCTCCCTTTCGCCTTTTGCTGGGCCGGGCCAACGCGATCACGCTGACCCTCGATGGCCAGGCAATCGAGTTCGAGGGCCAGGATCGGGGCGATGTAGCCAGCTTCGAGCTTCTGGCCGACGGCGTCGTTCGACGCCAGTAGCGGATTCCTTTTCGTTCTCGACGGGCAGCCGGCCCGGCGTCGGGCGGTCACAGCCAGGGGCCGCAGGCTCCGATCACGAATGCAACATTGATGAGCACAGCATGAACAACATCCAGTCCGTCCGCGGGATGCACGACATCCTGCCCGTCGACACACCGATTTGGCGTTGGCTGGACGAACAGCTGGCCGCGATTTTCGACGCCTACGGGTTCGCCCAGCTGCGCATCCCCATCCTGGAAAAGGCGGAAGTCTTCACCCGCGCCATCGGCCAGGCCACCGATGTCGTCGAAAAGGAAATGTACGCCTTCGAGGACCGCAACGGCGACCTGCTCAGTCTGCGACCGGAGGGGACGGCCGGGGTCGTGCGCGCCGCCATTCAGCATGGGCTTCTGCAGACGCCGGGACTGAAAGTCTGGTACCAGGGGCCGATGTTCCGCCACGAGCGGCCCCAGCGCGGCCGCCAGCGCCAGTTTCACCAGTTCGGGGCCGAGGTCTTCGGGCTGGCCGAGCCCCAGGCGGACGTGGAGATGATCGCTCTGGGAGAGAGAATCTGGCGCGTTCTGGGCCTGAGTCAACGCATTCGACTGGAAATCAACACGCTCGGAGACCCCGACGATCGCCGCCGCTACCGCGCGCAGCTCATCGAGTTTCTTGAGCCTCATGCGGCCCGGCTTGACGCGGACAGCCAGCGTCGCCTGCACAGCAACCCGCTGCGCATCTTCGACAGCAAGAATCCGGAGACTCGCCAGATCATGGCCGACGCGCCGGGGCTCGAGGATGTTCTGGCCGAACCGGCCAGAGCGCATTTCCAGTCGGTTTGCACCATGCTCGATCATCTGGGGATCCGCTATCGGATCAATCCCGGCCTGGTGCGCGGACTGGACTATTACTCCCGAACCGTGTTTGAGTGGATCACGGAAGACCTGGGCGCCCAGGGCACGGTTTGCGCCGGAGGGCGCTACGACGGGCTGGTCGAAATCCAGGGTGGAAAGCCGACGCCGGGCATCGGCTTTGCGCTGGGTGCGGAAAGGCTGATCGAGCTTCTCCGCGCAAGCGGCACGGAACGTCGGCGCGATCCGCAGGTCTATCTTGTCCATCAGACCGAGCCTGAGCAGGCCCTGCGGCTGGCCGAAAATCTGCGCGATGCCCTGCCGGCCCTCAGGCTGGAGTGTTCACTGGCCGGTGGCAGCTTCAAGGCGCAGTTCAAGCGCGCCGACCGCAGCGGGGCGGAACTGGCCCTGATCCTCGGCCCGGACGAAATCGCGTCCGGACGCTGTCAGATCAAGGACCTGCGCGGTGAACGGGCCCAGGAAAGCGTGCTCGTCGCGGAACTTCCCGCTCGGCTTGCGCGTCTCGTGCCCGAACTGGCCTCCGTCTGATTTACCATTGCCCACTGGCACCGATTCATGATCCCCGGGAAAAGAACTCATGGCTGTTGAGCTGTACGACGAACACGAACAGGGCGAGCGCGTCCGCAAATGGATCCGCGAATATGGCACTGCGATCGCCGCGGGGCTGATCCTGGCCTTTGGCGGCATTTTCGGCTTTCGCTACTGGCAGGACCACCAGACCGCGCAGAGCCTGCTGGCCGCTGATTTTTTCAGCGTGGTTCAGAACGAAGTCGAGGCCGGCCAAACCGAGCGGGCCGCAGAGCAGCTGGAGCTGATGCGCGAACAGGTTTCGCGCAGCGCCTACGTAGGGCTTGCCGAACTGGCGCTGGCTTCGGCCTTTGTAAGCGACGGTCGTCTGGAACCGGCCGCTCGGCTCTATCGAAACGTGCTCGACGACCGTCGCATGAGCACGCTCTGGCCGGTGACCCGCCTGCGCCTGGCCCGGGTTCTCGAGGCCCAGGGCGACCTGCGCGATGCGCTTGCCCTGATCCAGGATCACTCGGCGCCGCCCGGTTTTGGCCAGGCCTGGGCCGAACTTCGGGGAGATCTGCTGACCGGCCTGGGACAGCTCGATGAGGCTCGCCTGGCGTATCACGAGGCCCTTGAACTGGGCGAAGGCGGCGGGGCGGGCCAACGCCTGCTGCAAATGAAGATCGATGCAACCGGCCCGGATGGACAGGAGCGCTCGTGAGCGCCGCGATCCGCATTTTCATCGCCCTCGGGCTCGCCCTGACGCTGGCCGGTTGCCAGACCGTGGGTGGATGGTTCGGCCGCGAAGACGTCGAGGACGGGCCGGCGCCGCTGCTCGACTTCGAGCCGACGGCGCAGCCTGAGCGTCTCTGGTCGACGAATACCGGCCGCGGTCTGGGCAACAGCAAGCCGCGCCTGACCCCGGTCTACGATCGGCAGGAAATCTGGGTTGCCGACTACCGGGGCCGGGTCAGCGTCGTGGACGCCGACTCGGGCCGGGAGCTGCGTCGCCACGACACCGGTTTCCCTTTCTCGGCCGGTCCGACGCTCGATTCCGAGCATGCTTATTTCGGCACGTTCGACGGCGAATTGATCGTAATGCACAGACAAAGCGGGGAGGTTGCGTGGCGAGCCCAGCTCTCCTCGGAGATCCTGGCCTTGCCGGTGATTCAGGACGGCGTGATCGTTGTACGCTGCATCGATGGCAGAGTGTTCGGGCTCGATCGCCAGACCGGCTCCAGAATCTGGGTGCATGATCGCAGCGTGCCGCTGCTGACCCTGCGCGGCACCAGCGACCCGTTGGGACGAGCCGGCCAGGTGTTCATTGGCTACGACGACGGCATGGTCAGCGCCCTGCGCGCGAACGACGGCAGCATTGTCTGGGAACAGCGAGTCAGCGTCCCCGAGGGACGCACCGAGCTGGATCGCCTGGCGGACATCGACGGGCCCATGGTGATCGTGGGCTCGGAGTTGTACCTGGTGACCTACAAGGGACAGATGGCCAGCCTGACCCTGGACGGAGGTCGCGTTCTCTGGGTCAAGGATGTCTCCTCGCACCAGGGGGTCAGTCTGCAACGCACGCTGCTGGCTGCAGTAGACCAGGACGACGCGGTCTGGCTGGTCGACCGGCGCAACGGCTCGACCGTTTGGCGCGACGAGCGTCTGGCGCGCCGTCAGCTCACGCGACCGGTGTTTTTCGGCCAGCACCTGGTCACGGTCGATCAGGACGGCTACATGCACTGGTTCGATACCGCCAACGGAGAATTTGCCGCCCGCAGCCGAATTGGTCGAAATTCGCCGGCTGACGCCCCGCTGGTGGTCGGAAACACCCTGTATGTCCTGGATGTGGACGGAGGCCTGACCGCCTGGCGGCTGGACTCGTAGATGACCGGCTCCGGCTTGCCCGTGGTGGCCATCGTCGGGCGGCCGAACGTCGGGAAGTCGACTCTTTTCAACGCGCTGACGCGAACGCGCGATGCCCTGGTGGCGGACATGCCCGGAGTGACGCGCGACCGGATCTACGGTCGGGCGGAAGTGGCCGGACAGCGGCTCATTCTGATTGACACGGGCGGGCTGGAGGCGGCGGGCGACGAAATCGAGAGAGGCCGCGAGCGCCAGACCCGGATGGCCATCGACGAGTCCGATGTCGTGATTCTTCTCACCGATGCCCGATCCGGCATCGTTCCCGCCGATCTCGAAATCACCGGCTGGCTGCGCGCCCTGGGAAAGCCGATCATCCATGCCATCAACAAAAGCGACGGCCTGGACGCCGATGCGGTTCTGGCCGAAAACCTCGAGCTGGGCGTTTCCCCGTATTGCCTGATTTCTTCCAGCCATCGACGCGGTCTCGATCAACTGGGCCAGGCCGTCGTCGACTCGTTGCCGGAACCGGTCGCGGCCGGTGCGACGTTTTCCGGGGAGGGAATCCACCTGGCCCTGATTGGCCGGCCCAACGCGGGCAAGTCGACCTTGCTCAATCGTTTCCTGGGATACGAGCGGGCCCTGGCCACCCCGGTGCCGGGGACGACCCGCGATCCGATTCATGCCCAGGTCGAGCGTGATGGGCAACGCTTTCATCTGGTCGATACGGCCGGGATTCGACGACGGCGCGGAAGCCACGAGGGAATAGAGCGGTTCAGCACGATCAAGGCGCTTCAGGCGATGGAGCAAGCCCAGGTTGTGGTCTTGATGATGGACGCGGTCGAAGGAATTACGGATCAGGATGCGCGCTTGGCCGGACACGTGGTCGAGGCCGGACGCGGACTGGTCCTGGCCCTCAACAAATGGGATGGATTGTCCGAAAAGGAGCGCCAGGCGCTGCTCCAGGCCGCGTCGGATCGACTCTATTTCGCCTTGTTTGCGCCGGTGGTCACGCTCTCGGCGCTGCACGGCAGCGGGCTGGGCGAACTGATCGATGCGGTGACCCATGTCCACCGCTGCGCCGTGGTGGAGTTGCCAACTCCGAAACTGACCCGGGCCCTGCGCGCGGCCGTCGAGGCGCACGCGCCGCCGGGCGGAAAACAGGCAACGCCGAAACTGCGCTACGCTCATGCCGGAGGCGTTTTCCCGACCCGGATCGTCATCCATGGCAGCCGCACCCGGCAGGTGAGCGAACAGTATCAGCGCTACCTGATCAACAGTTTTCGACGCGCTTTCGACCTGACCGGGGTCTCGATCAGTCTGGTGTTCCGCGAGTCCGACAACCCCTACGCGGGTCGACGCAATCCCCTGACTCCCCGCCAGATCCAGAAACGCCGCCGCCTCAAGAAGTTCACCCAGCGGGGCAGGGGCTGAACGCGCCCTCCGGATCCCGTCGCTTCATCTGCCCGCTCCGAATTTCAGAGCGACCAGGACTGCAGGTTGCGCGTGATCTGATGGGTCACGGCCGGGTCGTCGGGCGGTACCTTGGACGGCCAGTGTTCGACCAGCTGGCCTTTGCGGCTGAAAAGGTATTTGTGGAAATTCCAGCGCGGCAGAACGTCGCCGCCGAACTCTTCGGCCATGGTCTTGAACAGCGGGTGCGATTGCGGACCGATGACGGAATACTTGCTGGTCATGGGGAAAGTGATGCTGTATTCCTCGCGCGTAAAACGGGCAATCTCCTCGTCGTCGCCCGGCTCCTGCTCGCCGAAGTCGTTGCAGGGAATGCCCACGACCACCAGGCCCGACTGCCTGTAGTCGTTGTAAATGGCCTGCAGCTGCTTGTACTGGGGGGTAAATCCGCATTCGGATGCGGTATTGACCAGCAGAATCGGCTGGTTGCGAAAGCGCTCCATCGAGAGCGCGCCACCGCCGAGTGCGGCGAAGGAATATTCGAACAGGTTCATGACCATCTCCCGGAGCGTGGTTCCCTCCGCCATCCTAACCTGTAGCGGCTAGAATGTGGACGACATGAACGATGCAGGCGCAAGGATTCTGGACGGACGCAGCGTGGCCGATCGCTTGATCGCCAACGTCGCCGCTGCCGTGGGCAGTCACGTGGAGCGCGGCGGTCGACCTCCGGGCCTGGCGGTCGTACTGGTCGGTGACGATCCCGCATCCAGGGTGTATGTCGGAAACAAGGTCAAGGCCTGCCAGCGCGCCGGCATCCTCTCGCGCTCCTATCCGCTGCAGCACGGCGTCGGCCGAGGGGAATTGCTGGCCCTGCTCGACTCCCTGAACGAGGATCCGGAAATTGACGGCATCCTGGTTCAGTTGCCCCTGCCCGGTCACCTGGATGAAAAGGCGGTGACGGCCCGGATTTCCCCGTCCAAGGACGTGGACGGTTTCCATCCGGTCAACGTCGGAAGGCTGACGCTGCGCGATCCTGGCCTGCGACCCTGCACCCCGCGCGGGGTCATGACCTTGCTGCGGGCCAAAGGTATCGACGTCAAGGGGCGGGACGTACTCGTGGTCGGGGCATCCAATATCGTAGGTCGGCCGCTGGCGCTCGAGATGCTCCTGGCCGGGGCAACGGTCAACGTCGCTCACCGCTTCACCCGAAACCTGAAAAAACATGTCGAGATGGCCGAGGTGGTTTGCGTGGCGGTCGGCAAGCCCGATATCGTCCAGGCCGACTGGATTGCCCGCGACGCAATCGTTGTGGATATCGGTATCACCCGTGACGCCCACGGGCGCATTCGGGGAGACCTGGACTTCGAGGCCTGTGCCAGGCGGGCAGCCTGGATCACCCCGGTGCCGGGCGGGGTCGGCCCGATGACGGTCGCAACGCTCATGCAGAACACCGCCGAGGCGGCCGGCCTGGTGGTCATGGCGCCTTGATGCCGTTTGCCAGGGCTGGCGGGTCTCGCCATTTCGAACGCGTGCCGGTCGCTTGAGCATGGACCCAGGACCCTTGCGACAGGCCTGGCGGGATCTGGATCAGATGCTGCAGTGGGGCGAGCGCACGCTGCTGATGTTGCTGGTTCTTCTCATGCTGTCTCTCGGTCTGCTCGAACTGATTCAGTCCATCGGCACAAGCCCGGCCCGGCGGACCCACGGCAACGTCTTGTCAGCCGCGCTGCTCTGGATCGTCATGCTCTCGGCGATGCTGGCCGCGTCCGCAGGAGACTGCGGGCAATCGCGGCGGCTGGGTGGTCGGAAGCCTGCCGCTGCGGGCGGCGCCGCGCAAATTTCGGGCCTGCTGATTTGCGCCGTGTGTTGCCTGATGCTGGCCTGGGCAAGTCTGCGCTACCTGATCGTTGATCTGCGTCTCGGTTCATCGGGGCCGCTGGGCCTGCCGGGCTGGGTTCCGCTGCTGATTCTCCCCTACGGCTTTTCGCTGATGAGCGCTCGTCTGCTGGCGCGGGCGCTGAGCGGGAAGCAGGCGGTTCGCGCGGTCGACACGAACGATCCGACCGGCCGGGCATGACCCTGTTCTGGTTCGCGGCACTGGTCCTGGCGGCCTTCGGTTGCTATTTCCTTTTCGGGATCGATTCGGCGGTGATCGCCATGGAGTTCCGTCGAATCGAGAATTTCGAACTGCTGGCGGTCTTGGCCTTGCTGATGCTGAGCGGACAACCAGTGGGGTCGCCGTTCGCCCGCGGTCGAGACCTCGTCAGGCGCAGGGAAGCAGCCGGTGGCCCGGGTTGGCGAGCGCTGAGCGCACTGGGCCGGACTGCCGATGTGTTCTTCCTGCTGCCCTTGCGGACCTGCACGAAAGATTTTCCGGAGCGGCCCGCCGGCCATGCGCTTCAAGGCCACGGCGCGCCCCGCGGCGGGGATTCACCGGTTGCGTCCATGCAGAGCGTGGCCGGGCGCCTCTTCGCCCCCAGCCTCTACCTGCTTCTGGCCGCCCTGATGCTCGAAGTCGTCGCGCCCGCGCAAACGCCGGGTTTTCAGGCTCTGCTCCTGGCCGGCTTGCTGCCGGCCCTGATCCTCCTGGCGACATCCTGGCTGCTGTCGCTGGCTGCAAGGACACCATCGGCGTCCCTGCCGGGGGCGGTCGACCGGCGCGGTTCCGAGCTTGTCCTTTTGCGCCTGCTGCCGTTGCTGCTGGTGGTTGGTCTGTATGCCGGTTTCTGGCCCCCTTTTGCCGCGGCAGGGGCGATTGCACTCAGCCTGGGGCTGAATCGGTTGCTGGCCGGGCAGCAGCGCTGGCCTCAAGGGTCGGCCGCGATGGCGCGCGCGCTGATGCCTTTCGGCAGTGTGGGGGTGTTGTTCGGCCTGGGCGTGGTCTGGTCGAGCGTGGTCGCCAGCCTGGGCCTGAGTGAAGTCTGGGTCGGGACCCGGATCGTGTCCGGCACTGCTGAGGCTCTACTGGCCCTGGCGGTCGCTGCGGCCTGGCTGTCGGCAGCCGCGCTGCTCCGCCCACTTCCAGCCCTGATCGTTTGTGCGCCGATCCTGCTTCCGATGGGCCTGAGAGGAGGCCTGGCGCCCGAGCAGCTGGTTGTCTTGACCGTGCTGGCGCTGAGCGTCGGCCACACCTGGCCCTCGATCAGGGCCGGCCTTCGCCCCTCGCGAGTCGAAGCGCTGTCGCTGACCGCGCTGGTGGGCGTGGCGCTGTGGCCCGCCTTGACGGTGTGGCTGCCGGGACTGCTGTAAGCGTTACTCGGGGTCGACGCCCGTAGGCGGGTCGGCCTTTTTCGCGGTTTTTTTCTTCCCGGTTTTCTTCCCGGCCCGTTTCGGCCTGGGGGTGGCGGGTTGCGTGGGTTCAGTCGCCGGTTCCGGGTCAGGCGCTTTGGCGCCGCCTTTTGCCGCGGCACTGGGCCGCTCAAGGATCGCGGCAACGCCCATGCCGCCGGCCGTGCACACCGAGATCAGGCCACGCCCGGAGCCGGCCTGTTCCAGGGTGGCGGCCAGCGTTGCCAGAACCCGGGCGCCGGTGGCGGCAAACGGGTGGCCAATGGCCACGGAGCCGCCGCGCACGTTCATGCGGCTGCGATCCACCCTGCCCAGCGGTTTGTCCAGGCCGAGTCGATCGGAGCAGTAGTCTTTCGACTCCCAGGCTTTGAGGGTGCACAGGACCTGCGCGGCGAACGCTTCATGAATCTCGAAGAAGTCGAACTGGTCCAGGCCAAGCTCCGCCCGCTGCAGCATCTCGGCCACGGCCACGGTCGGCGCCATCAGCAGACCTTCGTCGCGGTTGACGTAATCGACCGCGGCGCTGCGGCCGTGGGAGAGGTAGGCGGTAATCGGCAGATCGTTGGCGCGCGCCCATTCTTCGGAGCAGATCAGAACCGCGGCCGCGCCGTCGCTGAGCGTGGTGCTGTTGCCGGCCGTAAGCGTGCCATTCTTGCGGTCGAAGGCCGGTTTCAGCGATGCCAGCTTGTCCAGGCTGGTGTCCGGCCGCACGATGTTGTCGCGAATCACGCCGTTGTGGCTGATGACCAGGTCATCGAAAAAGCCCGCGTCCCAGGCCGCCGCCGCCTTGCGGTGACTTTCCAGAGTGAGTTCGTCTTGATCCGAGCGGCTGATTTGCCACTCCTTGGCCATGCGTTCGCAATGCTGGCCCATGGACAGCCCGGTTCGGGGCTCGGCGTTGCGTGGCGGCTGGGGGGCAAGTTCGCCGAAACCGAATCCCTTCAGGGTGGCCAATTTCTGCCCCAGCGAACGGGCCCGGCTGAGCTTGACCAGGCGCTGAGCGAAACGGCGCTGAAAAACGACCGGGACATCGCTGGTGGTGTCGGTGCCTGCCACGATCGCGCACTCGATCTGGCCGGAGGCGATCTGGGCCCCGGCCAGTAGCGCGGCCTGCAGACTGGTTCCACAGGCTTGCTGCATGGTCACCGCCGGGGTCAGCGGCGACAGCGAGGTCGACAGCACGGCTTCGCGGGCCAGGTTCCAGTCCTTGGAATGCGTGGTCACGGCGCCGGCGATGACCTGGTCGAGCTGCTTGCCGTCGAGCTCATAGCGGTCGACCAGCCCCTGAATGGCGCTGGTGAGCATGTCCTGGTTGGTCTGGTCGGCGTACAGGGTATTCGAGCGACAGAAAGGAATTCGTGTACCGCCGACGACGACAATCTTGCGCAACGCACTGGTCGACATCAGGATGCCTCCCCTTCAGTTGATTCGGATTCGGTTTCAGACGGGTCTGGATGATCGTCCTGTTGATCGAGGTAGTGCAGCGGGCCACCGCGGAAGGGGGCGAAGCCGGTACCAAAGATCATTCCGGCATCGAGCAGATCCGCGTTTTCCACGACCTCGTCTTTCAGGCATGCCTGGCACTCCTCGAAATAGGGCGCCATGAGCTGGCGGGCCAGATGGTCGAGATCGTATCCCTCATGCGCCTTGGGCTCGCGCTGTGGCTTGCCTTTCTTCCACTGATAAAAGCCCTCGCCGGACTTCTTGCCGAGCTTGCCTTCCTTGACCATTTCCTCCAGCACCTTCCGGTCTTCACCGGCGTTCTCTCCCATCAGGGTGTCGATCACGCCCAGGCCGACGTCCAGCCCGACGGTATCGGCCAGCTCGACCGGTCCCATCGGCATTCCGAACTGTTCGGCCGCCTTGTCCAGCGCTTCCCTTGGGATGCCCTCGCGGTGCATTTTCATGGCATTGCGCATGTACGGCGCCAGAACCCGGTTGACCAGGAATCCAGGAGTCGACGTGACCGGCAACGCGTACTTTCCGATCTGGGTGGCGAAACTCGATCCGTCCGCCACCCGCTGCGGATCGCTCTTGGCGTCGTGAACGATTTCGACCAACGGCATTTTCGCCACCGGATTGAAAAAGTGCAGGCCGATCATGCGCGACGGATCGTCCAGAACATCGGACAGTTCCGCCAGCGGGATCGCCGAGGTGTTGGTGGCAACCAGGGCGTGTTCGGCCAGCTTGCCCTTGAGGTTGGCAAACAGCTCGCGCTTGGCATCCCGGTCTTCGAAAATCGCCTCGATGATGACATCGGCCCGGGCCGCGCCAGCGCCGTCGACATCGGCCATCAGGCGCTGGCGTGCCGCTGCCACCGCCTGAGGCGTCTTCAGCTTGCGCTTGAACAGCGATTCGGCCCGTTTCAGGGCCGGTTTGACGTATTTCAGTTCCCGGTCCTGGAGCGTGACCTCCAGACCCCGCGTCGCGCACCAGGCGGCGATATCGCCCCCCATGACGCCGGCGCCAATGACGTGGACTCTGCGTGCCCGGAACGAGGACCGCTTGCCCTGGGCCTTGAGCTGCTCCATCAGACGAAACACCCGTCGAAGATTGCGCGAGGTCTCGCCGGCCAGCAGGCGCGGCACTTTTTCCGCTTCCAGCCGGATCATGCCCGCCTGGGAGTTCCCGGCCGCCTCGAAGGCATCGATCAGTTCGAACGGCGCCGGATAGTGCTCCTGGCGTGCCTTGGCTGCCGTCTGCTTGCGCATTTGCCGGGCCAGGATGCCCCGAACCGGACCGGCTGCGCTCATGCGGGTGAATACGCCGGGGCGCTTGTGCCGCTTTTTGCGCAGGACGGCATTGCGGGCTGCCCAGCGAAGGGAGCCGTGGATATCGACGACCTGATCGACCAGGCCCATGGCGCGCGCCGCCCGGGCCCGCAGCATGCGCCCGGTCAGCATGATCTGCATGGCCTTGACCGGACCGATGGCGGAAATCGCGCGTCCCGAGCCACCGAAACCGGGATAGATGCCCAGGTTGACCTCGGGGAACCCGATCCGGGTGTGTTCGGCATCCAGGGCGATGCGCCAGTCGAAGCACAAGGCCAGTTCCAGTCCGCCGCCCAGGCAGTATCCCTCGAAGGCGACCACGGTGGGGAAGGGCAGGTCTTCGATGCGCTGAAACAGGCCGTGCACCTTGCGCACGTTTTCTTCCAGCACGCTGACGTCGCTGGTGGCGTCGAATTCGCGCACGTCCGCGCCCACGATGAAGCTCTTGGGCTTGCCCGACATCAGAACCAGTCCCGTCGGCCGGTTGTTTTCCAGCTCGGCGACGATGGTTTCCAGCTCGGCCAGAATTTCGGTTCCCAGGCTGTTGACCTTTTCCTTGCCGTGGTCGATCCAGAGCCAGGCGATTCCATCCTGGTCGTGTTCGATCTTCCAGTGCTTGAATTCCTGCAATTCGGATGCGGAGGCGGCCATGCGCATTCCTTCCCAAGTTGGTGGCAATCGGTCTTCAGTTTAGCACTTGCGGCCCCGGGTCCGGCCGTTTCGGGCGCTCCTGGAGCGTCGCTCAGGGCAATTCCACGCCGAGCCGTTCGAGCAGGCGCACGGTCGCGATCAGCGGCAAGCCAACCAGCGCGGTCGGGTCATCGCTGCGCATGTAGTCGACCAGGATCACGCCCATGCTCTCGCTTTTGAATGCGCCGGCGCAGTCGACCGGCCGGTCGGCATCCACGTATTTCCGGAGTCGGGCGCGGCTGAGGCGCTTCATCCGGACCTCCGTAGGAACGCGCTCGACGACCATCCGGCCCGCCAGGGCGACGGCCACTGCCGTGTGGAAGACCACGATTCGGCCCTGCATGGACTCCAGCTGAGCCAGCGCCCGGTCGCTGCTGCCCGGCTTGCCGAGCAGGCGGTGCTCGCACTCGGCGACCTGGTCGGAGCCGATCACCAGCGCTGACGGATGGGCAGCGGCGACCGTCGACGCCTTCCGCTGGGCCAGACGCATCGCCAGATCGGCACCGCCCTCATCGGGTTCGGCCGACTCGTCGACGTCCGGCGCGATACTGGAAAAGGCGAGATTCAGACGCTGGAGCAGTTCCCGACGATAGCGGGAACTCGAAGCAAGAATCAGTTCGGGCAGATCAGGCATGAAAGTGGCCAGCAGCTATTGTGAGTGACGGATTCTGAATGATATACTGGCGGGCTTATGTCGCGTGACTATCCGGATTGGATCAATCCGCACAAGGCAGCCCAGGCCCGGCGAGAGTTCAGCGGCAGTGTATTGCTGACGCGACTGGACCGGGTACTGGACTTGATCGACCCGGCCGACGGCGATGAAATCGGCTTCGAGATCGGCTTCCATCTCGATGACCAGCGCCAGGCGTGTGCCCGCGTGCGGGTCTACGGCCTCGTGCCGATGGTCTGTCAGCGCACTCTGAAACGCTACCAGCAGCCCATCGACAGTGCATCGGTAGTCGGCATGGTGGACAGCCTTCGAGCGGCCGAAGCGCTGCCCGAAGATTACGATCCGCTGGTGCTGGAGGAGTCCAGGATTCGGCTGGAAGATTTGATTGCAGAAGAATTGCTGCTGGGTTTGCCGCTGGTACCCAGGGCGCCGGACTCGGCACCGGTTGGGGATCGCGAACGATCTGCGCCGTCCGAGACACATCGACCGTTCGCCGACCTGGCCCGACTGGCCGGCAAGGTAGACAAGGACTAGACCGAGCAGGAGTACACAGCAATGGCCGTTCAGAAGAGCCGAAAAACACCGTCCCGGCGCGGCATGCGTCGCTCGCACGACCGCCTGAGCGCTCCGACGCTGGCGGAAGAAGCGAGCACGGGCGAAACCCACCGTAGACACCACGTCTCCGCCGAAGGCTTCTACCGGGGCCGCCAGGTCATCGAAGTAGCCCCGGAGATCGAAGAAGACGACGACGAATCCTGAGCCGCCGGCTGGTGCGGCCTTGAACCCGAACGATCTCGTTCGCATCGCCGTCGATGCCATGAGCGGCGACGGCGGCAGCGCCGTCAGTCTCGAGGCGTGCCGGCTGGCCCTGACCAGGGATCCGCAGCTGCGGCTTCTGCTGGTGGGAGACTCCGAGCGACTGGCCGACACCATGACGGCGTGGCCGGATGGCGTCAGGAACCGGATTGATCTGCTGACCGCCGGCTCTACGCTGCCGGCAGATGCCGGTCCGGCCATCGCCTTGCGGCGCGGCGCGGACAGTTCCATGGGCGTTTGTCTGAGCCTGGTCGCCGACGGCTCGGCCGAAGCCGCGGTCAGCGCCGGCAGCACCGGTGCCTTGATGGTGCTCGCGCGCCATCTTCTCGGCATGCTCCCGGGTATCGACCGGCCCGCGCTCATGGCCGCCTTGCCAACCGCCTCGGGTACCGCGTGGATGCTGGACCTTGGCGCCAACCTCGAGGTCGACGCCCGCCGTCTGTGCGAATTCGCGCGCCTCGGGCACGTCGCGGTCTCGGCCCTCAACGGTCGGCCCCCGGCGATCGGATTGCTCAATATCGGAGTCGAACCCAACAAGGGCCCGGACCGCGTGCGCGAGGCCGGCAGGCGCATCGAGGCGATCGAAGGGCTGGATTATCGCGGTTTCGTCGAGGCCGACCAGGTTTTCGCCGGCACCGTCGACCTGGTGGTCTGCGACGGGTTTTCCGGGAACGTCCTGCTGAAAAGCGCCGAAGGCGCGGTTCGCATGATGTTCGGCGAACTCCGGACTGCGTTTGCGGGTAGCCTGTGCGGACTGATGGCCCGATCGCGCCTGCGACGCCTGCATGACAGCCTGGATCCGGCCCGGCATAATGGAGCGCCAATGCTGGGTGTGAGAGGAACCGTGATCAAGAGTCACGGCGGCGCATCCGCAAGCGGTCTGGCCCACGCGGTCGGCCTGGCCGCCCTGGAGGCTCGCCGCGGGCTGGTTGCCGCGCTCGAGAAACAGCTCTGGGCCCAGGACTAGCGGATTCCGCGACCCGGCCGCCGCGAAGGGAGCAAGTGATGTACTCACGAATCATCGGCACGGGCAGCTACTTGCCCGAAAGAATCCTGACCAACAAGGACCTGGAGCATCTGGTCGATACCAGCGACCAGTGGATTCGCGACCGCACCGGGATCTCCGAGCGGCGCATCGCTGCCGACGGCCAGACCACCTGCGACCTCGCCGAACAGGCGGCGCGCGCCGCTCTGGAGGCCGCCGGACTCGAGCCGGGCGATATCGACCTGCTGATCGTCGGCACCACGACCCCCGACGTCATCTTCCCGTCCACCGCCTGTCTGCTGCAGCGCCGGCTCGGCATGGGAGAGTGCGGAGCCTTCGACATCAACGCCGCCTGCACCGGCTTCGTCTACGGTCTGTCGGTGGCGGATCAGTTCATTCGCGCCGGCACCGCCCAGCGCGTGCTGGTGGTGGGAGCGGAAACCCTGACGCGCATGCTGGACTGGTCGGATCGATCGACCTGCGTCTTGTTCGGCGATGGCGCCGGGGCCGCCGTCCTGGCCGCCGACCCGGAGCCGGGAATCCTGTCGACCCACATTCATGCCAACGGCAACTACAGCGATCTGCTCAAGGTGGACGTCGGGGTGTCGCGTGGCTTCCTGCCCGAACCGCGCGGCGGCGTCAGCGTCCACATGAGCGGCAATGAAGTCTTCAAGGTCGCCGTCAACACCCTGGGTCGGATCGTCGACGAAACGCTGGAAGCCAACCAGCTGGAAAAAACCGACCTCGACTGGCTGATTCCGCATCAGGCCAATCTTCGTATCATCAAGGCGACGGCCAGAAAGCTGCACATGTCGATGGATCAGGTCATCGTCACCGTCGATCGCCACGGCAACACCTCGGCGGCCTCGGTGCCCCTGGCCCTGGACGAGGCGGTGCGCAGCGGCCGAATCCAGCGCGGCGACAAGCTCCTGCTGGAGGCCTTCGGTGGCGGGTTTACCTGGGGATCGGCCTTGATCGTCTATTAGAAAAGCGCTGTACATGCCTGATATACAAAGCAATATAAACAAGGAACTGGCGTTCGTCTTTCCCGGGCAGGGGTCGCAGTCGGTGGCCATGCTGGACGAGCTGGGCGCGCGTCACCGAGAAGTTGCTGCCACCTTCGAAGAGGCCAGCGACGTAGTGGGCCGCGACCTCTGGAAACTGAGTCGCGAGGGTGCGCCCGAGGATCTGGCCCAGACCGAGATCACCCAGCCGCTGATGCTGGCCGGCGGGGTGGCGGTCTGGCGGGTATGGACGCAAACTTCCGGGCAAAAGCCCGGGGTGATGGCCGGGCACAGCCTGGGTGAATACTCCGCCCTGGTCGCCGCCGGCGCCTTGCGCTACGTCGATGCGGTCCAGCTGGTCGCGGATCGGGCGCGCCTGATGCAGCAAGCCGTGCCGGCCGGCACGGGTGCCATGGCCGCGATCCTTGGCCTCGATGACGAAATCGTCGAAGCGATCTGCCGCGAAATGGCCGAAAAGCAGGTGGTGGCGGCAGCGAATTACAATTCTCCCGGGCAGCTGGTCATTGCCGGCCATGCTGCGGCCGTGGAGCGCGCAATGACCGCCTGCCTCGATGCCGGCGCGCGGCGCGCGATGAAGCTACCGGTCAGCGTACCGTCCCATTGCGCTTTGATGGGTCCGGCGGCGCTGGAGTTCGCCGAGCTTGTAAAGGGGGTCGATCTGGCAGCGCCTTCGATCCCCGTGCTGCACAACGTGGACGTGCGCGCCCGGGACGATGTCGAGTCCATCCGAACGGCGCTGGTCGAGCAGCTCTCGGCGCCGGTTCGATGGACCGCAACCGTGCGAGAAATGGTCGCCATGGGCGTTGAGATGCTGGCAGAATGCGGGCCGGGACGCGTTTTGAGCGGCCTGGGTCGGCGCATCGACAAGTCGGCGCAGTGGTTTCCCATGGACTCCGAGGCCGGGCTGGCGAAACTCCAAAAGGCGATGGACTGATTCATGCAGCAAACAACAGACACCGTGAGCAAACCGCTGGACGGCGAGATCGCGCTGGTCACCGGGGCCAGTCGCGGGATTGGCCAGGCCGTGGCGCAGAGGCTGGGCGCCCTGGGGGCGCAGGTATTCGGAACCGCGACAACCCCCGCCGGGGCTCAGGCGGTAAGCGACGGCTCGGGCGGCGCGACCGGCCTGGTCCTGGACGTGACCGATCCGGCCTCGGTTGACGCGGTGATCGGGCGTGTGACCGACACGGCCGGTGCGGTGACGGTGCTCGTCAACAACGCGGCCATCACCCGTGATCAGCTGCTGATGAGGCTCAAGGACGACGACTGGGACGCCGTCCTCGATGCCAACCTGACCGGCGCGATGCGGATGGCCAGGGCCTGTCTGCGCGGCATGCTCAAGGCGCGTCGCGGGCGCATCATCAGCATTTCCTCGGTTGTCGGCTACGCGGGCAACCCGGGTCAGACCAATTATGCTGCGGCCAAGGCCGGTCTGGCGGGGTTTTCCCGTGCGCTTGCCCAGGAGGTCGGCGCACGCGGGATCACCGTCAACGTGGTCGCCCCGGGGTTCATCGACACCGACATGACCCGCTCCCTCAGCCAACAGCAGCGCGAGCGGCTACAGGGTACAATTCCCCTCGGAACTTTGGGGCGGCCCGAGGACATCGCTGGCTGCGTGGCTTTTCTGGCTGGCCCCGACAGCGGGTACATCACCGGACAGACCGTTCACGTAAACGGCGGGATGTACATGACGTAGCCGTGTGGTCGAATGAACGTTCGGAACGCACAACAAGACAAGCAGCAACGATGGGGCGGGCCATGCCCCACGGGGTCATCCAATCAACCTGGAGTGGCGGAGTTCACGAATGATGCAAGCAATCACCGGACCCGTCGTCAATCTTTGTTTTTCAGAGGACAAGCAATCATGAGCAGTATCGAAGATCGAGTGAAGAAAATCGTGATCGAGCAGCTGGGCGTGAAGGAAGAAGAGGTCACACCGAGCGCCTCGTTCGTGGACGATCTCGGAGCCGACTCGCTCGACACCGTGGAGCTGGTTATGGCGCTCGAGGAAGAGTTCGAGTGCGAAATACCCGACGAAGAGGCCGAGAAGATCACCAGCGTCCAGCAGGCCATCGACTACATCAACAACAACGTCGACAAGTAGGTCGACGACGGACGCGATGCCGTGATGCCTTTGAGGCGAAGCACAACGAGGGCGCGAAACGATGCGCGGTGATCGTCGAGTCGTGGTTACCGGCATGGGTTGCGTGGCCCCGGTCGGAAATGACGTTGCCAGTGCCTGGGACGCCATCAAGGCCGGTCGCAGCGGCATCGACCGGCTGAGCGCCTTCGATGCCGGCCCGTTCTCGGCAAAGATTGCGGGAGAAATCAGGGATTTCGATGTCTCTCGTTACCTCAGCCCCAAGGAAGCACGCAAGTCCGATCGGTTCATCCACTACGGGATGGCCGCCTCCATCCAGGCGATCGAGGACGCCGGTCTGGGCCCCGACCCGGACCAGCCCGATCGCTACGGGCTCGCCATCGGCTCCGGGATCGGCGGCATCGCGACCATCGAACAGACCTACCAGACCTATCTCGACGGCGGGCCACGCAAGATCTCGCCATTTTTTGTGCCCGGCTGCATCATCAACATGATTGCCGGCAACATTTCCATTCGGTTCGGCTTCAGGGGCCCGAATCTGAGCATCGTCACGGCCTGCACCACGGCGACCCACAACATCGGGGAGGCGGCGCGCCTGATTGCCTACGGCGATGCCGATGTCATGGTTGCCGGAGGAGCAGAGTACGGCACGACGCCGACCGCCTACGGGGGGTTTACCGCCGCCCGTGCGCTGTCGACCCGCAACGACGAGCCCAAACGTGCCTCGCGTCCCTGGGACCGGGATCGAGATGGTTTCGTGTTGAGCAACGGGGCCGGCGTGGTCGTGCTGGAAGAACTCGAGCGGGCGCGCCGTCGCGGGGCCAGGATTTACGGCGAAGTGGCCGGTTTCGGCATGTCCGGCGACGCCCACCACATCACCTCGCCCCCGGAAGGCGGAGAAGGGGCGGCTCGCTGCATGGCCAACGCCCTGGCCGACGCTCGCGTCCATCCGGACCAGGTCGACTACATCAACGCCCACGGTACCTCCACCCTGGTCGGCGACCGGGCTGAATGCGATGCGGTAAAGAGCCTGTTTGGCGACCACGCCGCGCGCCTGATGATGAGTTCGACCAAGTCCATGACCGGTCATCTGCTCGGCGCCGCCGGCGGCGTCGAGGCGATCTTCACCCTGCTGGCCCTGCACGAGCAAGTCATTCCGCCCACCATCAACCTCGACGAAGTGGATCCGGATTGCCAGGGAATCGACCTGGTGCCCGGCAGCGCACGGGAAGCGCCGATCCAGTGCGCGTTGAGCAATTCCTTCGGTTTCGGCGGCACCAACGGTTCGCTGCTGCTGCGTCGTTATCCGCAGCAGACCTGACCGGAACCGGTCCAGGCCGGTCACATGAGTGAATGCTGCGCCCGCAGGCTGAACCGCCTGCCCGATCTGCTCGAACTGCACCGAAGCGACCCGGCGGCATGGCCCTTCCTGTTGGCCAGCGAGGCCGGCGCCGGAGCGCTTGGGCGCTGGAGCCTGTTGATGCGCCAGAGCGGCCCGACCATTACCCAGGCCGCCACCTCCGACCGCGCGGCCGGATTTCTCGATGCCCTCCGCCGGGCGTTGCCGCCTCGCCCAACACGAAACGCCGATCTGCCCGATCTGCCGTTCTACGGTGGTTGGTTCGTATACCTGGGCTACGAGCTGGCGGCAGAAATCGAACCGAGCCTGGATTTGCCCGCCGCTGCCGATGGTCTGCCGGTTGCCCATGCCGCACGCAGCCCCGGCGCCGTCGTCGTCGATCACCGCGCGCAGCAAGCCTGGCTGGTGGCGGAAACGGCCTCGTGGCTGGACCGGATGGCCGATGAGGTCGAGGTCGGGTTGCGCGGCCGGCCCGCCGCGCAGCCCCCGCCGCCGATTCGGCTCGACCTGCAGGCCGATCCCGGTGATGCGTTCATGCAGGGTGTGCGCCGCATTCGCCAATGGATCCTGGACGGTGACGTATTCCAGGTCAATCTGTCGCGGGGCTGGCGCGGGCAAAGCCTTGCCGACCTCGATCCCGTCGACATCTATCTCGCCCTGGCGGCCAGCAATCCGGCGCCGTTCGCCGGTCTGGCGCGGCTGCCGGGGGGGACCGTGGTCAGTTCGTCCCCGGAACGGCTGGTCTGCGTCAACGGGGATCGGATTCAGACCCGGCCCATCGCCGGCACCCGCCCCCGGGGAAGCAGTCCGGAAGAGGATCTCGGCTTGTCCAGCGAGCTGATCGCTCACCCGAAAGAACGGGCAGAGCACATCATGCTGATTGATCTGGAGCGCAATGATCTGGGCCGGGTGTGCCTCAACGGTACGGTCGAAGTCGATGAGTTGATGGTCGTGGAGAGCTACTCCCACGTTCACCACATCGTTTCCAACGTGACCGGCCGCCTGCGGCCGGGGGTTCGCGCCGACGAGATCATCAGCGCCGTCTTCCCGGGTGGAACGATCACCGGCTGCCCCAAGGTCCGATGCATGGAAATCATCGCCGAACTCGAAACCTCCGGCCGCGGCTGCTATACCGGTTCGATGGGCTATATCGGACTCGACGGCGCCATGGATTTCAACATCCTCATCCGCTCCATGGTCGTCGGCGCGCGCAGCCTGAGCTTTCGCACGGGTGCAGGCATCGTCGCCGACTCCGATCCCGCCGCCGAACTGGCCGAGACCGAGGATAAAGCCAGAGGGCTGCTCAAGGCTCTGGGCTCGGCATGACGACCCTGGTCGACGGTCAGCCCTGCGCCGTTGTCCCGGCCGACGATCGTGCGTTCCTGTACGGCGAGTCGCTGTTCGAAACGGTTGCCTTTCGCGATCGTCAGGCGCCGCTGTGGCCGCGTCACATGACCCGCCTGGCCCGGGGCTGCCGAGCGCTTGCCCTGAACATGCCTCGCCCCGAGCAGCTGCTTGCCGAGTGCCGGAAGATCCTTCCGGCCAGCGGCCCGGCGATCGTCCGGATCACGATCAGTGCCGGCAGCGGTGGGCGCGGTTACTGGCCTGCGACCGAGCCACGCGAGCGCAGGATCGTGCAGTGCCGAGCCTGGCCGACCGACATCCATCGCCAGCGACGTTGCGGCTTGCGCCTGAGGATCAGCAGCCATCGTCTCGAATCCGGGCAAGTGGCGGCCGGGCTCAAGCACGGAAACCGCCTGGTCCAGGTCATGGCGGCCCGCGAATGCGCGCGCTCGGGTCATGACGAGGCCGTGCTTCTCGATGCGGCCGGATGTATCGTCGAAGCGATCAGCAGCAACCTCCTCCTGGTCATGGACGATCAGCTGTTCACCCATCCGGAGCCGGCCGTGTCGGGGGTGGGCCTGGGCTGGCTGATCGATCAGGCGGGTATCGATATTCGTCGCAAGGCCCTCGCGGTGGAAGATCTGGTCCGGTGCAGCGAGGTCCTGGTGATAAACTCGGTAGCCGGAGTCCGGGCGGCGATCGGCGTTGATGACGATCGTTTCACCCCGGGACCGATGGGTCGTCATCTGCAGGCCTTGTGGAACGAGCAGCTGATCTGAATGCGCCTTTTTCTTCTGATTGTCCTGAGCCTTCTGACCCTTGCCGGACTGTTCGCGGCGCTGGTCTGGCGAGACTGGAACCGGTTCCAGGCCGCGACCATCAATCCCGATGGCGAGCTGATCCTGTGGCTGGCGCCGGGGACGAATTTTCCCGCACTGGTGCGCGACCTGGAACGACTGGGGCTGGCCAGCCAGGGCTGGCCATGGCGGGTAGTGGGACGTTTGCACGGGGCCGATCTCAAAGCGGGCGAATACACGATAGCGGCCGGCACGACCGTTCCCCGGCTGCTCGAAACGCTGCAAAGAGGCCAGACCCGGCAACACCGGCTGACCATCGTCGAAGGCTGGACTCTGGCACGACTGCGCGATGAGTTGGCCGATGACCCGCGTCTGCGGCCGCTGGCCGGCGGGCTGAGCGAAAATGAACTGATGGCGGAACTGGGCTGCGAAGGCTGTTTCGCCGAGGGCAGGTTTCTACCCGAAACCTACTTCTTCAAACGCGGGGACAGCGATCTGGAGCTGCTGGAGCGTGCTCATCGGGCCATGAATTCAGCGCTCGAATCGATCTGGGCCGGGCGCCAGGCGGACCTGCCGCTTCAGAGCGTGGACGATTTGCTCGTTCTGGCATCGATCATCGAGCGCGAGACGGGCCAGGACGGCGAGCGCGCCCAGGTGGCCGGTGTATTTGTCCGGCGTCTGCAGATCGGGATGCGCCTGCAGACAGACCCCACCGTCATCTACGGCCTCGGCGACGACTTCCAGGGCCGGCTCCGACGCGTGCACCTGCGCACCGATCATCCCTGGAATACCTATACCCGCCACGGCCTGCCTCCAACCCCGATCGCATTGCCGGGTCGGAGCAGCCTGTACGCGGCTGCCCATCCGGCCGATGGGACCGCCCTGTATTTCGTCGCCCGCGGAGACGGAACCCACCAGTTCTCCGATACGCTGGAAGAACACAATGCCGCGGTCAACCGGTACATACGGGGGCGCCGATGAATCGCGGCAGGTTCATCACCCTGGAGGGCGGGGAGGGCGCCGGCAAGACAACCGCGGCTGAAGTGGTCGAGCGCTGGTTGCAGGAGCAGGGCCGCCACGTGATCCGGACCCGGGAGCCCGGCGGTACCCCGGCGGCCGAGAAAGTTCGTGCGCTGCTGCTCGACCCGGCGACCGGTGAGCTGGAACCGATGACCGAACTGCTGATGATGTTCGCCGCGCGGGCGGAAAATCTGGCCCGGATCATTCGCCCGGCCCTGGCCGCCGGGCAGGACGTGCTGTGCGATCGCTTCAGCGACGCCAGCCGGGCCTACCAGGGCGGTGGCCGTCGCCTGGGAATTCAGGTGGTCAACCGGCTCGCCGGGCTTGTCCACCCCGATCTGCAGCCGGATCTGACGCTGTTGCTCGACGTGCCGGTGGCGGTGGGGATGGCCCGCGTTGCCGAGCGCGGCGGCGATACCGATCGCTTTGAGCAGGCGCGCAGCGACTTTCTCGAACGCGTTCGAGCGGCCTACCTGACCCAGGCGAGCCTGGAGCCGGAGCGGATTGTGGTCATCGACGCCGGCCAGTCGCTGGATCGGGTTCGCGACCGGATCACCGCCGTGTTGAGCGAGCGACTGGGATGAGGCTGCCGTGGTTGAATGCACAGGCCGAGGCACTGGGCTCGGCGCTCGACAGTGAGCGCCTGGGGCATGCTCCGCTGATTCACGGTCCTTCGGGCCTGGGCAAGATCGAACTGGCGCGCTGGCTGGTCGCGCGCATTCTGTGTCTGGACCAGGAGGGGCGGGCGCCGTGCGGTGCCTGCCGGTCCTGCACCTTGCTCGAGGCCGCCACCCACCCGGATCTGTTCACCGCGGGCATTCCCGAAGAAAAGCAGCAGATTCCGGTGGATGTTGTTCGCGATCTGTGCCGGGGCCTGCAGCTCACTCCCAGCGTCGGGCGTCGGCGCGTGGGCTGGATCGAACCGGCCGAGGCGATGAATCGAAATGCCGCCAACGCGCTGCTCAAAACCCTCGAAGAACCGGCTCCGGGAACCTGGCTGGTACTGGTCAGTCATCACCCGGAGCGACTGCCCGCAACGATCCGCAGTCGTTGCCAGAAGATCAGTGTGCATCCGCCTTCCGCCGAGGTGGCGATGGCCTGGCTGAGCGCGCAACTCCCCGATTCGGCGCAAGAGCAGCTGGCCCTGGCCCTGGCGGCGGCCGGCGGCGCACCGGTGCGAGCCCTGGAATTGCTGCGCGACGATGACGGCCTGGCGTTTGGGCTGGAAATCCGCCAGGCCTTGCTGGAACTGGCCCACGCCCGTCCGGTGGCTGCGGCCATCGCCGAGGAATGGGCCGCGCATCCGGCCCGATCCTGGGGCTGGATCGCCCACTGGGTGCACCAGTGGATGGGGCAGGCGATGAAGGCTCCCGGCCCGGCAGCGCCGGGTTCCCTGCCGATGCCGGTCAAGCCGGAAGTGCTGGCACGGATGTGGCAGCAGGCGCTGGAGGGACGGCAGCTTGCCGAGAGCCCGATTCGCGCGGACCTGCTGCTCGGCAAATGGCTGCTAGAATGGTCGGCGAGTTTTCCGGCCGAAAGGTAACCCCGATGGCGCAGAAAGGCATCTTGTCCTACAACATCGAGAACAAGCAGGAGCTGTATGCCGCTTACATGCCTTTCTTGATGAACGGCGGCCTGTTCGTTCCGACGCGCAAGAACTTTGCCCTGGGTGATGAGGTCCTGATTCTGCTGAGCCTCATGGGCGACGAACGAATCGCCATCCCCGGTCGCGTGGCCTGGATCCCCCCGGCCGGCAGCCAGCGCGGCATCCACAGCGGCGTCGGCATCCAGTTCGCCGACAGCGCCGAAGGGCAACAAGCCCAAACCACCATCGTTTCCCTGCTCGCGGGCATGCTCGAAAGCGAAAAGCCGACGCGCACGATGTAAGCTCGCGCGCAACGCAACACAAACGCCTTGACGCGGCTCATGCGTCTCACGCGACGATAATCCCGCCTCATGAGCGCTGTCATTCACGTCGACATGGATGCTTTCTACGCCAGCGTCGAGCAGCGCGACGATCCGGTGCTGCGAGGACGACCGGTCATGGTCGGCGGCCGTTCGGCCCGGGGCGTGGTGGCTGCGGCAAGCTACGAGGCACGTCAATACGGGGTGCGGTCGGCCATGCCCGCCGCGCGCGCGCGCAAGTTGTGTCCTCACGGCGTTTTCCTGCCGGCGCGGTTCGAACGCTACCGCGAAGTGTCGGCCGAGATCTTTGCCATCTTCCATGAAGTGACGGACCGGGTCGAGGGGCTGAGCCTGGACGAAGCCTACCTGGATGTATCAAGCGTCGCCGAAGGCGCCGATCAACTGCTCGGTCTCGGACGCCAGCTGAAAGACCGCATCGCCCGACGCACCGGTTTGACCGCATCGGTGGGCATGGCCGCAAACAAGTTGCTGGCCAAGCTGGCTTCCGACTACGACAAGCCGGACGGGCTGGTCCTGGTCGCTCCGGATCGGGTTCGGTCCTTCCTTGATCCGCTGCCGGTCCGACGACTGCCCGGCGTCGGTCAACGCAGCGCCGAACGGCTCAACGACGCCGGCATCCTGACCGTGGGCCAGCTGCGCCAGACGGCTCCGGACCTGCTGATCCGCCTGTTCGGACGCCACGGCGGCGAACTGGCTGTGCGCGCGCGGGGGATCGATGAGCGGCCGGTCAAGCCGGGTCGGATCCGACGCTCGATCAGCCAGGAAAACACGCTTCGTGAGGACGTGCACGACCTGCAGGCGCTGCGGTCGCTGATCGAGCAGCAGGCCGGCAGGGTGGCTGCGGGACTCGCCGCGCGTTCGCTGTTCGGCCGCACGGTAACCCTGAAGCTGCGCTCCACCGGATTTTCAACCATTACCCGCAGCGAGTCGCTGGGCGGCTACACGCGTTCGGCCGATCGTATCGCCGAGTCGGCCTGGGGCATGCTGCAACGCTGGACCGACTGGCGCAGCGGGTTTTCCATTCGCCTCATCGGCGTCGGAATTTCGGGGCTGAAATCCAGCCCCGACCTCGATCAACGACTCGATTGACGAGAACGCGCCAATCGGCTAGTCCGAGCTTCGCGGCTGGCCGTACTGGTCGCGCAGTTCACGCCGGAGAATCTTGCCGACGTTGGTCTTGGGCAGTTCGTCGACGAACTCGACGTACTTGGGCACCTTGTAGCCGGTCAGTTCATTGCGGCAGTGATCGCGCAGTTCCTTGACCGTGAGGCTGTCGTCCTTGCGCACCACGACGACCTTCACCACTTCTCCGGATTTCTCGTCGGGCGCCCCGATGGCGCCGACCTCGAGAACCTTCGGATGTTCGGCGACCACGTCCTCGACCTCGTTTGGATACACATTGAAGCCGGAGACCAGGATCATGTCTTTCTTGCGGTCGACGATGTAGAAATAGCCCTTCTCATCCATTCGGGCCATGTCGCCGGTCTTGAGCCACCCGTCCTGGTCGAGCACCTTGTCGGTTTCCTCGGGGCGGTTCCAGTAGCCTTTCATTACCTGCGGCCCCTTGACGCACAACTCACCGGTTTCATCGACGGCAACCGGTTCGCCTTCGGTGTCGATGACGCGGCATTCGGTCGATGAAATGGGCAGCCCGATCGCGCCGTTGTAGTCCGACAGGTCCATCGGATTGATGCATGCTGCCGGAGACGTTTCGGTCAGCCCGTAGGCCTCGATCAACGTGACCCCCGTGGCCGCTTTCCAGCGTTCCGCCACGGCACGCTGCACCGCCATGCCGCCACCGAGGGTCAAGCGCAGGTTGGAGAAGTCGAGGTCGCTGAATCCAGGCGTATTGAGCAGACCATTGAACAAGGTGTTGACCCCCGTGATGGCGGTGAATTTTTCCTTGCCGAGCTCCTTGACGAAACCCGCCATGTCGCGTGGGTTGGTGATCAGCACGTTGCGCCCGCCGAACTTCAGGAACACGAAGCAATTCGCGGTCAGGGCGAAGATGTGGTACAGCGGCAGGGCGGTAACGATGATCTCCTTGCCCGGCTCGATGTTGTTGCCCAGCCATGCCGAGGACTGCTGCATGTTGGCAACCATGTTGCCGTGGGTCAGCATGGCGCCCTTGGATACCCCGGTGGTGCCGCCGGTGTACTGCAGAAAGGCCAGATCCTCATGGCTCAACTTGACCGGTTCTAGGGTCTTGCGGCTTCCTTCGGCCAGCACCTGCTTGAACCGAACCGCTTGCGGCAGGTTGTACTTGGGCACCATTTTCTTGATCCGGCGCAGGACAAAGTCCATGATCGCGCCCTTGGGAAAACCGACCATCTCGCCGATGGATGTGACCATCACGTGTTCGACGCCGGTTTCGTCGATCACCGCCTCCAGGACGTTGGCGAAGTTCTCCATGATCACGATGGCCCGGGCGCCGGAGTCCTTGAGCTGGTGCTTCAGCTCGCGGGCGGTGTAGAGCGGATTGGTGTTGACCACGACCAGCCCGGCCCGAAGCGCCCCGAATACGGCGATCGGATACTGGAGCACGTTCGGCATCATGATGGCGATCCGGTCTCCGGGCTTCAGGCCCAGGTCCTGCAGATACGCACCGAAAGCGCGACTGTAGGCCTCCACCTCGGTGTAGGTCATTTCCTTGCCGAAATTGACGTAGGCGACGTTCTCGGAAAAATCCTTGCAGCTTTTGTCGATGACATCGACGATGGAGGAGAACTCGGCCAGGTCGATTTCTGCCGGTACACCCTCCGGATACTCGGCGAGCCATGGTTTGTCGGTCATTGCGTTTACCCCGATGTTATGGTCTTGTGGTCAAACTCCAAGCTTGGCATACCCGGCGGCGACAGACAAGCTTCGCGCCGCGATACAAGCCTTGAATACGGCCCGATGTCCGAGTTTCAGCGACCCATCCAAAGCCGGGCCGGTTTGCTCCCATCGCCGCGGCGGTTTATCATTTCGAACAAATCGACGCAGGCTCTGGCATGGGAGAACAGAACGTACAGCGCTCAGGCGACGAGGGCCTGCGGCGGGCCTTCATGAAGGCACTGCTCGACGAGGTGCGCGCGCTGGAAGACATGCACAGCGCTGGCCTGTTCGAGCGCGGCATCCGTCGAATCGGTGCCGAGCAGGAAATGTTTCTCGTCGACCAGGCCAATCGGCCGGCGTTGTCGGCGATGCAGATTCTCGACCTGACCGACGACCCGCGCTTCACCCACGAGCTGGGCCTGTTCAACCTGGAGGCCAACCTCTCGCCGCTGCAGCTGGGCGGTGATTGCTTGCGGCAGCTCGAGCGCGAAACCGTGGAGGTGATGGGCATCGCCCGGGAAACAGCGGCCAGGGTCGGAAGCCGCATCGCTCTGGTCGGCATTCTTCCAACCCTGACCACCGATCATCTGAGCCTGGACGCGATGGTGCCGAAGGCGCGCTATTTCGCGCTCAACGAGGCTTTGCTCCGGCTGCGCGGCAGCCACTTCCAGATCTCGATCAAGGGGATCGATCAGCTCAGCCTGAATCACGACAACCTCATGCTGGAAGCGTGCAATACCAGCTTCCAGGTGCATTTTCAGGTGGATGCCGAAGAATTCGCGCATCTGTACAACATCGCCCAGGTGGTCACCGGACCGCTGCTGGCTGCGTGCGTCAATTCCCCCATTCTGCTGGGCAAGCGGCTCTGGCACGAAAGCCGTATCGCGGTTTTCGAGCACTCCATCGACGCCCGTTCCCAGGCTCACGCGGCGCGCGGGCACAAGCCGCGGGTTCATTTCGGTGACCAGTGGGTCGAGGAATCGGTCATCGATATCTTCAAGGAAGACATCGCCCGGTTCCGGGTCATTCTGACGACCGAATTCGAGAAGGATCCGATCGGCATGGTGGCGCGCGGCGAGATTCCGAAGCTCAACGCCTTGCGTCTGCATAACGGCACGGTGTATCGCTGGAACCGGGCCTGCTACGGAATCTCCGAGAACGGCAAGCCGCACCTTCGAATCGAGAACCGGGTCATTCCATCCGGTCCCACCGTGCTGGATGAAGTGGCCAATGCCGCGTTCTTTTTCGGGATGATGGCGAAGCTTTCGCGCTCGGTCACCGACATCCGGGAGCACTTCAGTTTCGCCGACGTCAAGGCCAACTTCACGACCGCTGCGCGCGAAGGCCTGCGTGCCCAGCAGGTCTGGTTCGACGACGAGCAGATGACGGCCCAGGATCTGATCCTGGACAAGCTCATCCCCCTGGCCAGAGAGGGGCTGGAGGAGGCGGGCATCGACGAGTCCGACATCGAGCGCTACCTGGGCGTGGTCCAGACCCGGGTCGAGCGCCGCCGCACCGGCGCGCGCTGGCAGCTGGAATCGCTGGAAAAGATGCGCGGCTCGGCCAGTCCGCACGAATGCCTGCGCGCGCTGACCGGCAGCATGATCGAGCAGCAGGAGTCCGGCAAGCCGGTCGCGGACTGGGTGCTGGCCGAGTTCTGCCACAGCCAGGACTGGCGCGACAGCTATCGAACGGTCGGTCAGTTCATGGCCACCGACCTGTTCACCGTTCGTCCGGACGACATCGTCGATTTTGCCGCCAGCCTGATGGAGTGGCGCTACGTCCGCCACGTGCCCGTGGAAGACGACTCCGGCCAGCTGCTGGGACTGGTTTCCCACCGCCAGCTCTTGCGCCTGATTGCGCGCGGAAACCGGGAGGACTCGGCGGTGATGGTGCGCGACATCATGAACCCCGATCCCCTGGCGATCGGACCGGATACCAGCACCGTGCAGGCGATCCGCCTGATGCGCGACAAACGCCTCAGCTGTCTGCCCGTGGTTGATCGAAACCACAAGCTGATCGGCCTGGTCACCGAGCACGACCTGGTCGCTGTGGCCGGTCGTCTGCTGGAAACCTATCTCGCCGAAGGCGGCTGATGCGCCTCTGGCTCACGCTCCTGCCCGTGGTGCTGTTGGCCGCCTGCGCGCGCCCGGCCGATGAAGATCGCATCCGGCAGCATCTTGACGCGATGATCGATGCGCTGGCCGACCAGAACGCTCGCGCCTTCATGGCGCCGCTGGCCGACGACTTCAGCGCCGATACCTGGAACCTGGATCGGCGCGGAGCGCGGCTGCTGCTGAACCGGGAGATGCGCGCGCACCAGAGGATTCGGGTTCGGCTGTTCGATATCCGGATCGACCTGGTCCAGGAAGACCGCGCCACCGCCAGCTTCCAGGCGGTTCTGACCGGCGGCAGCGGCCTGATTCCGGAGCAAGGCAGCTGGTACCGGGTTGCGACCGGATGGCGACGCCAGGGCTCGGACTGGGAACTCATCACGGCATCGTGGGAACGCGTGGCCGGACGCTGATTCTCATGTTTTGAGAAGCCCGGGCCGTAGCCTGAGCGGCATGCACGAACTGCCGTTCAGCGCTTCGGTGAGCGCCTGGTTCCAGCAACGTTTTGGCGCACCGACCGCCATCCAGCAGGCCGCGTGGCCGGTGGTCGCCTCCGGCGCTCACTGTCTGATCAGCGCCGGCACGGGGCAGGGAAAATCGATGGCGGCACTGCTGCCCCTGCTTGACGCCGTGCTGAGCAAACCCGCCGGAGCCACGCCCGAGCGAGTGCTCTACCTTTCGCCTTTGCGCGCGCTTTCCAACAACATGGCTCATGGCCTGACCGCCGACCTGGCCTCGCTTCCCGATACGGCCACGCGTCTGCGGGTTGCGGTACGCACCGGCGATACCAGCCGGTCGGAGCGACAGCGCCAGATCAAGAGCAAACCCGATCTGCTTCTGACCACGCCCGAATCGCTCTACATCCTGCTGGGCTCACGCCGCGGCCGTGCCCTGCTGGGCGGGCTGAGGGCGGTGGTGGTCGACGAAGTCCACGCCCTGATGAACAACAAGCGCGGCGCCCACCTGGCCTTGTCGCTGGAGCGACTGCAGCGCCTGCAGGCCGGTGGCGCGCTGCAGCGGGTCGGGATGAGCGCCACGGCCCGGCCCGCGCAGTGGGTGGCGGGCTACCTGGCCGGCGCCCGCCGACGCTGCACGGTGGTGGCGCCGGCGGCGTCGAACCACCTGGAACTGCACATCGAAACGGGGCGTGAGCCGCTCGGGCCGTTTCCGCGAGGGGTCCGCTGGCAATGCATTTTCGAGCGGATCGCCGATCTGATCCGTGGCGGCGGAACCACGCTGATCTTTTGCCCGACCCGGGCCCTGGTCGAGCGGGTGGCGTTCGAGCTGACCCGGACGCTCGGCCAGGAGCTGGTTGCGGCGCATCATGGCAGTCTGGGCATCGAGCGGCGCGCGACGATCGAGCGGCAGCTGCGCGCAGGACGACTGCGGGCGGTTGTCTCCAGCGCGACGCTGGAGCTGGGCATCGATATCGGGCCGCTGGAACGGGTCTGCCAGATCGGGCAGGTCGGCAGCATCGGCGCGGTGCGGCAGCGCGCCGGCCGGGCACGCCATCGTCCGGGGCAGCGCCCCCGCATCCACCTGTTTCCGCTGACCTTGAGCGATCTCCTCGACGCCCAGGGCCTGGCCGATGCCCTGCAGGCGCAATCCACCGAGACCAGCTTTCTGCCCTCAGGGTCGCTGGACACGCTCGCCCAGCAGATCGTGGCCATGGCGGCGGCCGGCGAGGAAAGCGAGGATGCGATGTTTCGGCTGGTCCGTGACGCAGCTCCGTATGCACAGCTGTCCAGGGAACGCTTCGATGCCGTGCTCGACATGCTCCATCACGGCTATGTCGAAGGGCGTGCTACCGGCGGCGGTCCCCTGCTGCGCCTGGCCGGGGGTCGAGTCCAGCCGGCGCAAAGCGCCGTCCGCGACTGCCTTCTCAATGCCGGCACCATCCCCGTGTGGTTTGATTACGAGGTTCATGATCTCGATCGCGGCCTGAGCATCGGTCGCCTGGACGAAGAGTTCGCCTTTGAATCCAGTCCCGGGGATGTCATTCAGCTGGGGGGCGAAAATTACCGGATCGAGCGGGTTGGCTGTGGACGCGTCGATGTGCGCGGCTGCGATCGATCCGAGGCGGCCTTGCCGTTCTGGCTGGGGGAGGGCCCCGGACGTTCGTCCATGCTGTCGAGTTTCGTGCGCCGCCACATGGCCGCGGTCGAGCGCGGCCGGTTCCCGGCCCAGGCTCAGATCGGCGCATTCCTCGCGGCAGCAAGGCAGCAGCTGGGCGCCTTGCCGGGCAGCCGACGAATCATCCTGGAACGATTCTTCGACCCGGGCGGGGACGAGCACCTGGTCATTCATGCACCATTCGGCCAGCGCATCAATCGGGCGTGGGGCCTGGCCCTGCGCAAGCGCTTCTGTCGCCAGTTCAATTTCGAGCTTCAGGCCGCGGCCACCGACAACGCCATCCTGATCTCGCTGGGCGCCACCCACAGCTTCGACCTGGCCGACGTGATCGGTTTTCTCAGCGCTGAGAGCGTGCGCGGGGTCCTCGTTCAGGCCGTCCTTGATACGCCCCTGTTCTTCACCCGCCTGCGCTGGTGCGCCAACAACGCGCTTGCGATCCGGCGCCGCGACGATGCCGGTCCGGTACCGGCCCAGATCCAGCGCAACCAGGCCGAGAACCTGATCGCCAGGATCTTCCCCGACCAGCTCGCCTGCCTGGAAAATCTCAGCGGCCCGAGGCAGGTCCCCGACCATCCGCTGGTCCGGCAGGCCCTGGCCGACTGTCTGGAAGACCACATGGATCTGGTCGGGCTGGAACGCTTGTACCGAACCATCGAGCGCGGAAGCATGGAAATCGTCACGATCCAGACCCCGGCCCCGTCCGTGCTGGCCGAATGCATCCTCCATGCTCCGCGCTACGGACACCTCGATCCGGCCGCTGCCGAGGAGCGTCGCACCCGGGCGTTCGAGGGGCCTGCCCGGCCGTCCATCCCGGCCGCCGGGTCTGCAGCATCGGAGCCTTCTGGCGGTTCGCGGAACTCCACCTGGCTGGAGCCGCGATTGCTGCAGTGGCTGTACCTGCCGCGCAAACACGGCGAGCGAATGGGCGTGGCCGAAGCGTTTGTCAAGCTGGTTCGGCAGGGCGCCGCGGTCGCCCTGTGGAGCAACAGCCGAACCTGTCTCTGGATCCACGCAAACAACCTGGCGGTGTGGTTGACCTTGTGCCCGGATGCGCGCCTCCACCCCTTTCATCCACGCGCTTTACGACCCGCCGGTCTCGATTGCCGTATCGAGGCGGCTCGTCGCATCGCTCTGGGTGCGGTCAAACGAACAGGGCAGGCGGAATCGGCCGAGCTGGCCGCAGAAACCGGGCTCGCCGCCCGGGAACTGGATCTGGCTCTGCTCGGACTGCAATCCGAAGGGCTGCTGCAGGCTGGCGTCGGGCCGGTCGGAAACGTCTACCGCGAGCGCCGGCCCGCATCCGTT
>PWJA01000235.1 GCA_003560975.1 Gammaproteobacteria bacterium | reverse complement strand
GGGATGTCACGTTCGATTCCGTGGAAGCGGTCGCGCGTGCCGCGGGAGCGGTAATGGTGCGCGATTTTCCAGACGACGCCCGTCTCGTCGTCGGATTCGATCGCCGATTTCTATCCGATCGCTTTGCGCAGCATATTGCTCGCGAGCTCGCCGCCCTCGGAATTGAGATCTGGCTGAGCCCGGATCCGATCCCAACCCCAGCGCTATCATATGCAATCCAGCGAGTTGACGCCGTTGGCGGGATCATGGTGACCGGAGGCGCGCACCCTTCAGGCGTCAACGGGATCGCACTTCGCGGCTGGGACGGCGGGGCGTTGCCCCGATGGATGCTCGATCAGATAGAGGAGATCACCGCAGCGTCAGCGGTGATCCGGCGTATCGGGCCGACCGCGAAGGTCATCAGCCTGGATGTTCGCGAGGATTACCTGTCCGCAATCGGTCACCAGGTTTCTCTCAAAGCAATCCGGTCATCCGGGATAACCGTTGCGATCGACTCCATGTGGGGATCTGCCGGCGAACTGCTGCCGAGGCTGATTGACGGTGACGGAAGCCGGAGCATCGAGATTCGCGCCAGCCATAACCCCGCCTTCCCCGAGCTCGATGCTCCGAAACCTTTCGCCGAGAACCTGGCGCGCCTTCGACGAATCGTCAGGACCGGGGACGCCGCACTTGGACTGGCATTGAGCGCCGACGGATGCACGCTCGGCGTGATCGATGAGAACGGTGCGCCGGTGTCGCCAGGCGTGGTGACATCGCTGCTTGCCTGGTACCTGTTGTTCGTGAAGCGTGAGGCAGGCGCTGTCGCCAGGACGATAACATCGTCCAACGGAATAGATCGCATCGCCCAATCCGCAGGGGTTCCCCTGCACGAATTGCCCTATGGACATACCGCAGTGTGCGAGACGTTAAGGGAGCAGAGCCCGATGCTCCTGGCTGATGATGAGGGAGGGCACATATTGACCGATCACATCTACGAGCGCGACGGGCTCATGTCGGCGATGTTGCTCGTATCGTGCCTGGTTCGCACCGGGATGGAGCTTTCGGAACTGGTCCAGGAGATCCTTCCAATCACGGGTGCGCGATCGTTGCAGCAAACCCGGATTGAATTGACCGCGGAACGCGCCGAGCTTTGTCGGGTGCGATTGGCGCGAAAAGAGTGGCCGGAGGACATTGCTGGCCGGTCGGTTCTCGATCACTACGCAACCGACGGGATCAAGTTCGAACTGGATCGGGATGCGTGGTTGCTTATCAGGCACGATGAGATTGATGAGGTGCTTCAGATCTGCGCCGAAGCGCCATCGAATGACGATGCGACGCAATTACTCCAGTCCGCTCGTCAGATGATGCTGGTTTAGGATCGGTTCGAGCTGACGCGGGCATGAGATCTCACGTGTGTGAAGCGGTGGAGCGCCGGCTGCCGTCTGGTTATACTGGGGCGGACTTGAATTCAGGTGAGGGGTGTTGCCCAGGTGATTGAACTGACGATGGCCGAGGTTGAAGACCAGATTCGCGGATGTAAGCTTTGTGATCTGAGCCGGACACGGACGAATGCGGTTCCCGGCGAGGGGAGTCGGTCTGCCGAGATCATGTTTATTGGCGAGGCGCCTGGATTCCATGAGGACCGAAACGGTGAACCGTTTGTCGGCGCCGCAGGAAAGTTTCTCAATGAGATGCTCGAGTTGATCGATCTTGACCGATCGAGCGTCTACATCACGAACGTGGTCAAGTGCCGCCCGCCAGGGAATCGGGATCCGCTCCCGGATGAAATCGCCGCCTGCTCAACGTATATCGACCGTCAGATCGAATTGATCAATCCCAAGGTCGTTGTAACGCTTGGTCGATTCTCTATGTCTCGCTGGTTTCCGAAAGAGCGGATCGTATACCTTGGGCATGCTAACGGTTCGGCACTCGAATGCGCGGCTTGCCTTGATGTGCTCGTTTTCAAGGATCTGTTGGCACCTGATCAGGCCCGCCCCGGCAAGCGTCTCCTGGCGGAGATTGTCAGTATGCTTCTTGCCATGCGCCGGACGGCGGCCAACCGTGTTTGCGAGGATCGGGCGTCCTACCGCACGAAAAAAGGCAATCTCTTCGATCACGAAGACTTGGATGTCTACCGGGTGGCCCTCGATCTCATTGCCTGGCTTGACCCCTTTCTGGAGAAGTTCTCGTGCAGTACAGACCTGCGTTCGAAGCTTGACAAGTCGACCACGTCCATTGTCCTGAATATCGCCGAGGGCAATGGCCGTTTCACCGGAGCGGATCAGTCGAAGTTCTACGAAACAGCATACAAAGCAACCATTCTGACAGCTTCGCTACTCGACCTTGCTGGCGGGAACCGACTTGATTTGGCCGCAGGCGTTGAAGAGGGTCGCGAACTGCTGCGCCGCGTCGCCGCCATGCTGACCGCACCTTCAAAGGCAGTGAAGTATGATTGACGCAGAGCAACAGACTCTTAACCGCACACCTAACCGCCACCCTTACCCGGATACCCTTACCCGACCCGCTTCCGACGATCCGGCTCGGATGGTCCGTCCGGGGTGTCATACTAAGTCAATTCCACCCACAGATTCTGCGGAAGACCCTATTTAGAATTGCTGTTGTTCCCGTGATCGGCGGGTACCGATTCGCTTCGCGCAATCGGTCCTACAACGGAAACCACCGCCCATTGCGCGTTATTGTGGTGGCCGATCGGTGATCG
>PWJA01000126.1 GCA_003560975.1 Gammaproteobacteria bacterium | reverse complement strand
CGCCGACCTCCGGGATGGCATCGGCCAGGTGCCCGGGCGAAGCAAAGGCCAGTTCCAGGGCTCCGCTCTGGAGCATTTCGGTGATCTGGGACGAGGTTCCCAGGCTGCCGTAGGGATAGACCTCGATCTCGATGGCGCCATCGCTGCGCGCCTCGATCCGGCGCTTGAACTCCTGCGCGTAGGCATCCTGCACGCTGCCTTCGACCTCTTCCAGGGCGAATCGCCAGGTAACGGTTTCGACCTCGCCGGACGGGTCGGCGGGATCGTCTGCCGGCGGCGAGCAGGCCGACACGACAAACAACAGCGGAACGAGCACGCCAGCAAGACGCATTGACTTGAGCATTGCAAACTCTCCAGAAATCGGGGATTTGGACTACCAGAAGACTAACATGGCCCCTGAAAACAACCGCCGCCGAAGGCGAAATCGGATGCTATGGTTAGGAAGTTCAAGCCACCGCCAGCGTGCCCGCCCGGCCCATGAAACTGTCTGCGCATGAGTTCTGACTCGCCGAGGAAGCGCTGGCGCGCCCGCGCCCAGACCGGCCTGCAATGGCTGGATCAGGGGCTGGACGCGTTCGAGCGCGGCGTACTGATCGTCGGCATCCTGGTCATGGCCGGGATGTCGGTGGGCAACGTCGTGCTGCGCAACCTCACCGGATCCAGCCTGCTGTATGCCAACGACGTGACCCAGCTGCTGCTGGTGGTGGTCACCTTCATGGGCCTGGGGCTGGGCGCCCGCCATGCCCGCCACATCCGGGTCTCGGCCATCCACGATCTGCTGCCTGCGCCGGCCCGCAAGGTGCTCCTGATCATCACCAGTTTCTCCACCGCCGGGCTGCTGCTTCTGATGGCCGGCTGGGCGCACGATTACGCCATGTCCACCCGGCGCAGCTGCCGCATCCTGCCCGAAACGGTCGACCTGGCCGGCCTGAGCGTGCCCGTTGGCGGACTGGCGCCGGGGGTGGCGGTGGGCTTGTTGCTGCTGCTCATGGTGCTGTTCGGGCAGCTGATCCTGCGAGTGCCGCGACTGGCGACCCGCCTGCGCGCCCGGCTTTCGGCCTGGGCCTGGTGGCTTTCCTGCCTCGTAGCCTTCGCGGTGATCGCCGCGGCCGCCGTATGGCTGTCCGGATGGGCCGCGGAGCTGGTCGCCAGCCGGAGTGGCCGCTGTCGGGTGATGTCCTCGACCGGCCTGCCGGTCTACCTGGTCCACCTGGTCGTGCCGCTGGGATTCCTGCTCGGCGCCATCCAGTTCGGCATGGCCGGCATCCGCAACCTGATCAGCTCCGATAACTACCTGTCGTGGCGGCGAAAGGACGAGTACGAATCGGCCGATGCGGACAGCCGCCATGTCTGAGTGGTTCGAATGGAGCGGACTGAGCAGCCTGCCGGTCGAGCAGATCGCGCTGGTCGCCGCGATTGCCATGATCGTGTTGCTGCTGATGGGCTTTCCGATGATGGTGCCGCTGATGGTCGGAGCGCTGATCCTGCTGCTGGCCGGATTTTCCAACCTCGACCCGTCGGTGCTGGTTCAGCAGATGATCGGAGGCGTGGAGCAGAGCGTGCTGGTCGCGGTGCCGATGTTCATCCTGGCCGCCGACATCATGATCAAGGGCAACACGGCCGATCGGCTGCTCGACCTGGTCGCAAAGTTCTTCTCCCACCTGCGCGGTGGCGTGCCGGTCACGACCGCCATCTCGTGCACCCTGTTCGGCGCGGTGTCCGGTTCCACCCAGGCCACGGTGGTTGCCATGGGCCGGCCGCTCAAGCCGCGCCTGCAGGAGGCCGGCTACTCCGAGCGCTTCTCGATCGCCCTGATCATCAACGCCAGCGATATCGCTTTGCTGATTCCGCCGTCGATCGGCATGATCATCTACGGCGTGGTCTCCGGGACCTCGGTCGGCGACCTGTTCATTGCCGGGATCGGACCGGGAATCATGATTCTCGGCCTGTTCGCTCTGTACTGTTACGGGCTGTCGGTGTGGAAAAAGATACCGGTCCAGGCGCCCGCCAGCTGGCCGGAGCGGCTGACGGCCGTTCGCCGGGCCGTCCTCGCGCTGGGCTTTCCGGTGATCATCATCGGCGGCATCTACACCGGCACCTTCAGCCCGACCGAGGCAGCCTCGATGTCGGTGGCCTACGCGCTGATGCTGGAAATGCTGGTCTATCGCGAGGTCCGGGTTCGCGACCTGCCCTCGATCGCCCTGTCGACGGGCTTGATCACGGCGGTGGTGTTCATCCTGGTAGCCGCCGGCATGGCCTTTTCCTGGATCATTTCCTACGCCCAGATTCCCGGTCTGCTGCTCGGCGACGTGATCACCATGGCGGCCGATCACCCCTACCGGGTGCTGGCCCTGATCGCCGTGGCCTACTTCATCGGCTGCATGTTCGTCGACCCGATCGTGGTCATCCTGGTCCTGACCCCGATCTTTTCCCCGGCCATCGCCGCGGCCGGTCTGGACCCGGTGCACGTGGGCACCATCATCGTCCTGCAGGCCGCGATCGGCTCGGCGACCCCGCCGTTCGGCTGCGACATCTTTACCGCCGTGGCGATCTTCCGACGACCCTACCTGGAAGTGATCCGCGGCACGCCCCCGTTCGTGTTCATTCTGCTGCTTTCCACGGTGCTGCTGATCGTGTTCCCGCAGATCGCGCTGTTCCTGCCGTCGCTGATGCGCTGAGCGCAGTCCCTGGTGTTCGCCGGTTCGGGATGAGGTCCAGGGCCTCGGCTGGCCAACGGCTCAACGGTCGTCGGCGCTCTCCCGGGCCATGTCCCGCAAACGATCCGCGAAGCGGTCGACCTGTTCGTAGTCGGTGTAGTCGATGACCGTGTTCCGGTCGGTCGGACCCTCGGTGAACTTCATCGTCAGCTGGATCATGATCCGGTCGAAAAAGCCGTAGCTCGGATAGTCGAGATGGCCGGCAATGATCTCGACGTGGGCCGGCTCGACCGAAAGATTGTCCAGGAACTTGCGCACGTAGACGTTGCCTTCGATGCTCCGTTTTTCGGCCTTGCGAGCGATCAGGTTGACCGAGAAGAACGCCAGCGGGGTTTGCCGAAAATGATCGGCCTCATCCTCGATGAAGCGACCCAGGCGCGGGTCGTGCTTGCCGTAGACCACGCTGCCGCCCACGGCCACGGCATCGAACGCCGACGGGTCCAGGTCCTTCGCCTGATCGATGGGCACGAGTCGCATCGAAACATCATCCGCTTCCAGGCGCTGCCGCATCCGTTCGCAGATTTGCCGCGTATGGCCATCGCGACTGGCGTAGACAATGAGAATTCCGGTCATTTCGACGACTCCGACGAAGACGATGGATCAGGCCGGGCCGACTCGGCCTCGAGCCGCTCGGCTTCCAGGCCGATGGAGCGGGTCAGGCCGTTGAACAGGACCAGATGGGGCAGATAGAGGCTGTACCAGTACAGCAGGCCCCAGATTCCGGCCGGGTGCCAGGTAGCGGTGGCGTGGATCCGGGTGCCCTCGCCGTCGGGCACCGCCTCGAACTCCAGGACCCCGTCGCCGGGTGCTTTCATGCCGAACCGCAGGGTAAAGCGCTCGCCGGGCTCCATGGCGATGACCTCCCAGGAGTCGATGCGGTCGCCCAGTTCGAGGACGTCGGGATCGCGGCGGTAGTGTTTTCGGCCCGAACCGCCGACCAGAAAGTCCATCCACTCGCGAATGGTCCAGAGAAAATTGAGATAGAAATAGCGGTTTTTTCCGCCGATCCGGCACAGCACCTTCCAGACCGATTGCGGGCTGGCCTTGGTCCAGTAATTTCCGGTCGCCTGCTTGCCGTAGTAGGCGCTCTTGTGGTTGCGCCCTCGGAAGAGGAAGCCGCCGTCGACCCAGCGGGTATACACCGGCTGGTTGCGCTCGGCCTCGAAAACGGCTTCGGTCGCTTCCCGAAACGTCAGCAGTTTCTGGGGAACGAGCTCGCGGATTCTGGCGTCATCGGCGGTGAAGTTCTGGCGCATCCCCTCGATCAAGGCGCCGCTGATGCTGGAAGGAACCGAGCTGACGATGGGCAGAAAGAACGCTGCCATGCTTTCGGTCAGGAAGGGAATGCGGAAAATTTTCCTGGGCTTGATGCCGCCGACGTCGGCAATGATGTCCATCTGCTCGGCGTAGGTCATCTCGTCGGGGCCGGCGGCATCGAAGATTTCGCCGGCCGCTTCCGGCATCGTCGCCAACTCCATTGCGTACTTGCACATGTTCTCCAGCGCAATCGGCGGAGAGACCCGGTCCACGTACGGCGGAGAGACCAGAAACGGCTGGTGGAACAGGGCATCGCGCATCACTTCGAAGGCCGCCGAGCCGGGACCAACAATGATGCCGGCCCGGACTTCGGTGACCGGAACGCTGCTTTCCCTGAGCGTGTCGCCGATTGCCTTGCGGGCAAGAATGTGCTGGGTTTCGGCCCCTTCCGGCACCAGGCCGCCGATGTAGAACAGGCGTTCGACGCCGGCCGCGGCGGCGGCTTCGGCAAAATTGCGCGCGCCGTCGATCTCCAGCTGCAGGTAGTTCTTGCTGGCGCACATGGCGTGAATCAGGTAGTAGGCCACGCGCACGCCGTCGAACTTTCCGACCAGCGTTTCCGGATCGAGCACATCGCCCTGAACGATCTCGCAGTTCGGCCAGCGCTCGGTCCAGCGCCGCCCGGCGAGCTTTTCCGGCGTGCGCGCCATCGCCCGCACCGGCAGACCCTGATCGAGCAGGTAGGTCGCCAGATGACCGCCCATGTAGCCGGTAACGCCACTGACCAGCCACGGCCGGCGATCGTCTTCGGGCGTCTTTTCGACGGTTTTCGCTTCTTCGCTCATATTCGGACTTCAAGGCGGATCGGGCACCCGTGGCGGGACCAGCGAGTCATGAATAAAGCCCCGGGACGCTCCCATGTTCCGGAATGCGGCCGGAGCAGCGCTTGATATGCATCAAACTACGTCTCCCAAGGCGGTGCTAGCTTTGCGACCGACATCATGCCGGTACCGCCACCAGGAACGCTCGTGAAAAAATCGCTCCTACCCGCCAGACTCGACCTGGCGCAAAGTATCACAGGTCTGGTGCTGGCGGTCTTCATGGCCTTCCACCTGATCTTCGACTCTTCGATCCTGCTCGGCGCCGGTGCGTTTGCCTTCGTTTCCGGCGCCCTCGAATGCGAACTCTTCTTCGGCGAAAAAATCCCGCTGATCACCACGGCGGTGGTGATCGTCATCTTCGCGATCTTCATCGCTCACGCCGGCCTGGCGATGCGCAAGTTCCCCCAGAACGCCGCTCAGTACCGGACCATGCGCTCGCACATGAAGGAAATGCGCCACGGCGATACCAGCCTGTGGTGGCTGCAGATCTGGACCGGGTTCGCCATGTTTTTCCTGGCCTCGGTGCATTTGTACATCATGATGACCCAGCCGCAGACCATCGGCCCGGCCGGCTCGGCCTATCGCATTGTTTTCGAATGGAAATGGCCGCTGTATCTGGTTCTGACCATTGCCGTCGTCCTGCATGCCGCCGTGGGCCTGTACCGGCTGGCGCTCAAGTGGGGCTGGTTTGAAGGCCAGAATCCGAACCGGCGCCGCAAGACGCTCAAAAAAGCCGTCTGGATCGTGACCGTGGTCTATCTGACCATGAGCCTGGCCGCACTGGGTGCGTTCATTCATATCGGCCTGACCGGCCAGGACCATTTCGGCAACGCGGTGGAAGGAATCGCCCGATGAAAATTGTCTACACCGACGTGCTGGTCATCGGCGGCGGGCTGGCCGGCCTGCGCACCGCGGTCGGCGTCAAGCAGCGCGGCTTCGACACCATCGTCCTGAGCCTGGTCCCGGCCAAGCGCTCGCACTCGGCCGCCGCCCAGGGCGGCATGCAGGCCAGCCTGGGCAACTCGGCCATGGGCTCGGGCGACAACGAAGACGTGCATTTCGAAGACACGGTCAAGGGCAGCGACTGGGGTGCCGATCAGCGCGTGGCGCGCATGTTCACCCACGTCGCGCCCAAGGCGATCCGCGAACTGGCCGGCTGGGGCGTGCCGTGGAACCGGGTCAAACAAGGCGAACGCGAGGCCGTGATCAACGCCGAGCGCGTGGTCATCACCGAATCAGCGGCCGCCCACGGCCTGATCACCGCGCGCGATTTCGGCGGCACCAAGAAGTGGCGCACCTGCTACACCTCCGACGGCACGGGGCATGCCATGCTGTTCGCCCTGGGCGACCAGACCGTCGCCAACGCCATTCCGGTGATGGAGCGGATGGAAGCCGTGGCTCTGATTCATGAGGGCGGACGTTGCTACGGCGCCGTCGTGCGCAGCCTGGTCAGCGGCGAGTTGACTGCGTTCCTGGCCCGGGCCACGACCGTTGCCACCGGCGGCTACGGACGGATCTACCGGGTTTCGACCAACGCCGTGATCTGCGAAGGCACGGGCACGGCCATTGCCCTGGAAACCGGCGTGGCTGAACTCGGAAACATGGAAGCCGTCCAGTTCCACCCCACCGCCATCGTTCCGGCCGGGATTCTCACCACCGAGGGCTGCCGCGGCGACGGCGGCATCCTGCGCGACGTCGACGGCCATCGCTTCATGCCCGACTACGAGCCGGAGAAGCGCGAACTGGCCTCCAGGGACGTGGTCTCGCGGCGCATGACCGAGCACATGCGCAAAGGCCGCGGCGTGAAATCACCCTACGGCGACCACCTGTGGCTGGACATCAGCGTGCTCGGCAAGGAGCACGTCCACAAGAACCTGCGCGAAGTCACCGACATCTGCCGCTACTTCCTCGGCATCGACCCGGCCAACGACTGGATTCCGGTCCGCCCCACCCAGCACTATTCCATGGGCGGAATCCGCACCGACCATCGCGGCGAGAGCACCACGCTCAAGGGCCTGTTCGCCTGCGGCGAGGCGGCCTGCTGGGACATGCACGGATTCAACCGCCTGGGCGGCAATTCCGTCGCCGAAACCGTCGTCGCCGGCATGATCGTGTCGGAATTCATCGCCGACTACTGCGCCGATTCGGCCAGCGACATCAACGTCTCCACCGGCCTGGTGCGCGAATTCGTCGAGCGCGAGCGCGCCCAGCTGGATGCGCTTGTCGCCGGCCGCGGCAGCGAGAGCGCGACCGCCATCCGCCAGCGCATGGAAGAAATCATGATCGACCAGGTCGGAATCTTCCGTACCGGCAACGAACTCGACCGCGCCGTCACCGAGCTCGAAGATCTTCTCCGGCGCAGCCGTAACCTGGCCGTGCGCTACCCCAACCCCGGCGCCAACCCGGAACTGGTCGCCGCCTACCGCCTGCCCAAGATGCTCAAGCTGGCCCTGTGCGCCGCCCTGGGTGCACGCCAGCGTACCGAAAGCCGCGGCGCCCACTTCCGTGAGGATTTCCCGCAGCGCAACGACCGCGACTGGCTCAACCGCTCCATCACCACGTGGCCGGCGCCCGAGGCGAGTCTGCCGAAACTCGACTACGAGGCCATCGCCGTGACCGACATGGAGCTGCCGCCCGGCTTTCGTGGCTACGGCACGCGCAACCACATCGACCATCCCGACAGCCCGGCGCGCCATGCCGAGATCGAGAAGATTCTTCAAGCCGTCGACGCGGATGATCGCCATGCTCGCCAGCGCGCCCTGATGCCTTTTGATCACCTGCTGCCGGAGAAATACCGGCCGCGCAACCAGCGCCTGGAGACCAGCGCATGAGCAACGAAACCGCATCCGCCGCGCGCACGCTGACGCTTCGCATCCTGCGCCACAACCCGCAGGATCCGGCCAGCGAACCCCGCTGGGCACGCTACGAACTCGAAGAATACGAAGGCATGACGCTGTTCATCGCCTTGAACGAAATCCGCGAGCGCTTCGAGCCGTCGCTGCAGTTCGACTTCGTCTGCCGGGCCGGCATTTGCGGCAGCTGCGGAATGGTCGTCAACGGCCGGCCCGGCCTGGCCTGCCGGACCCTGACCAGCACCCTGCCAAGCGAAATCACCCTGGCGCCGTTGCCCGCGTTCAAGCTCATCGGCGACCTTTCGGTCGATACCGGCCAGTGGATGCGCGGCATGAGCGAACGACTGGAAACCTGGATTCACGAACAGGCCGAAACCGACCTCCACGCCCTCGAAGAGCGCATGGAGCCGGAACTGGCCGAACAGATCTACGAGCTGGACCGCTGCATCGAGTGCGGCTGCTGCATTGCCGCCTGCGGTACGGCGCGGATGCGCGAGGACTTCGTCGGTGCCGTTGGCCTGAACAAGCTCGCCCGCTTCCGTCTCGACCCACACAATGCGCGCACCGACGCGGATCTCTACGAGCTGATCGGCGACGACGACGGCGTCTTCGGCTGCATGACCCTGCTCGGCTGCCACGACGTCTGCCCCAAGGAACTGCCCCTGCAGACCCAGATCGCTTTTCTTCGACGCAAGATGGTTACGGTATCCTGAACAGTTCAAAATCCGTCCCGATCAGCATGACTCACTCGATTTCCGTCGGCATCGACGCGCTGGCCTTTGCCGGCCCGGCCGCATACGTTGACCTCAGCGACCTGGCGAAGGCGCGCGGGGTGGATCCGGCCAAGTTCACCAAGGGCCTGGGCCAGCACCGCATGGCGATTGCCAGTCCGTGCGAGGACACCGTCACCATGGCGGTCGAGTCCGGCGCCCAGGCCGTCAGGGCCTTCGGCATCGACCCGGACGAAATCGGCACCCTGATCGTGGGCACCGAGACCGGGGTCGACCACAGCAAGCCGGTCGCGGTCTACGTCCACGATCTGCTGGGCTTGAACGAGCGTTGCCGAACCTTCGAAACCAAGCACGCCTGCTATGGCGCCATGGCCGGGCTGACCGCCTCCATGGACTGGATTGCTTCCGGCCGGGCCCGCGGCCGCAAGGCGCTGGTCATCGCCTCCGACATCGCCAGCTACGGACTGGGCACGCCCGGCGAGCCGACCCAGGGCGCGGGCGCGGTCGCCATGGTGGTTTCCGAGAAGCCGCGTCTGCTGCGCATCCAGCCCCGCACCATCGGCGACTACACCCGCCAGGTCATGGACTTCTGGCGCCCGCTGTATTCCAAGTACGCCCTGGCCGACGGCCATTATTCCATCCAGTGCTATCTCGACGCCCTCAGGGGAGCGCGCCTGGACGCGGTCGGCGAGCGTCACGACCTGCTCGCCGGACTGAGCGCCTGCCTGTACCACGTCCCGTTCGTCAAGATGGCGTTCAAGGCGCACCAGCGAGAACTGGAAATGGAGCTGGGTCATGCCCTCAACAAGGCCGAGGCTTCAACCTGGCAGCAGCTGGTCGAAAGCTACGAGCGCCGCTGCGCGCCCTGGCTGACCCTGAACGCAGACATCGGCAATATCTACACCGGCTCGCTGTTTCTGTCCCTGATCGACCTGCTTCGCCAGGCCGGCGCCGACATGGCCGGCGAGGACATCAGCCTGTTTTCCTACGGCAGCGGCTGCGGTGCCACTTATTGCCTTGGACGCATCGTCGAAGGGGCCGGCGACTGGCGCGCGGCCCTGGATCCGGGCGAGGAACTGGCGAAACGCCGTCGCCTGGGCATCGCCGAATACGAAAGCCTGGTCCGGGCCGGCGAACAGGCCGACCGATGCGAAACGCTGGATCCGTTCGACTACGGGCTGGCCGGCGGTCTGTACTACACCGGAACACGCAACGACCGGCGCCATTACGAGCGCGGTTGACGCTCAGGCCATGGCGAGGAAGCAACAACGGGCGGCCGCGGCACGGCCGCAGGCCTTGTCAGCTTTTGGCGGCAGGATCTCTTTCGACGTCTTCGACGGTTTCCTCGAGCGCCGACTCGGTCTCGTTCATGCCCTTGCGGAAGTCACGGATGGCCGATCCCAGATCTCCGCCCAGATTGCGGATTTTCTTGGTCCCGAACACCAGCATCACGACGACAAGAAGGATGATGAGTTGAGGCACCCCGATGTTTCCGATTCCCATGGCGCGCTTGCCTGTAGTTGGTATCCAGGCTGCAATGTACCAGAAGCCCGGAGGCGCTTGCTTGACCCACGTCAAGCGGGCGCAGGGGCCGATTGATGGCCGCACCCCGCATTGTGGTCGTCGGCGGTGGCGCCGGCGGGATCGGTGTCGCCACGCGCCTGGGTCGTCGCCTCGGTCGGAAGGGCAAGGCCGACGTGGTCCTGGTCGACATGGCCGAGATGCACGTCTGGAAGCCACTGCTGCACGAAGCCGCGACCGGATCGTTGGATACCGGCATCGAGGCGATGAGCTACCGCGGCCACGCCCGCGTCAACGGCTACCGATTCCAGCAGGGCACGCTGGTCGATCTCGATCGGGACCGGCGCGAGATTCAGCTGGCGCCGATTCTGGACGGCGATCAGGAGCTCCTGCCGGCCCGCACGATCGGGTATGACTATCTGGTCATCGCCGTGGGCAGCGTCGCCGACGACTTTGGAATCCCCGGGGTCCAGCAGCACTGCCGCTTTCTCGACACCACCTCACAGGCGCTCGACATCCAGCAAAGCCTGCGCAAGCATTTTCTGCGCTACGCCCGCGACGAGCGCCTGGAGGAAAAGATCAAGGTCGTCATCATCGGGGCCGGGGCGACCGGAACCGAGATGGCGGCGGAAATGGCCAACGCGGTCCACCAGCTCAAAGGCTACGGGTTCAATGTGCACGCCGGCATGCTGTCGATCACTCTGGTCGACGCCGAGAGCGACATCCTGCCCGGTGTTCATCGGCCGGCGATCCGTGCATCGGTAGCCGCCCAGCTCCAGGAGATGGGTATCGCCATTCGGACCGGCCAGCGCGTGGTGCGCGCCGAACCGGGCCGGATTCACCTTGCCGATGGATCAGTGCTGGAGGCCGATCTTGCGCT